>JAEZGJ010000253.1 GCA_023416965.1 Pseudomonadota bacterium
CGCCCAGGCCCCGCGCATGCCCGCCGCGCCGGCTCCGCAGATGCGCCGCGAACCTTCGGGCCTGGACATCCACGGCCGTCCGGCAGCGCAGCAGCAGCGCTCCGACGACGAGCATCTGGACATCCCGGCCTTCCTGCGGCGGCAGGCCAACTGAGGCCGTTCGGCGCCCGCGCCGAATTGTTACCAAATCTTGCAGCGCTTCAACTTACCCGGGTGCGAACCACCCGGGTAAGTTTTTGTTAAGCCGCGCTTTTTAAGGTGTTAACACGGTCGCGCAAATGCGTCGGAATTCCGGTAACAGTCGGACATAAAGCGTGACTTGGCCCCCCGGGAGGGGGTGTTTATGGTCCCGGCGCGACGAGGTTGGGGTGAGCCGGTGGAACGATTCGTTTCGCCGCAGCGAAAAGTCCGGATCGGTACATCCGAAATCCGGCACCGCTTCGTCAGGTCATGAATGGAGCCATCCCGCTCCGATGAGGCCCCCGGGCCTCGTCCTTCCGGGTGGCAGAGACGGTCGATGATGAAGACTGCCAGGCAGACGACGCTACGCGACGCGGTCCAGCTCGACGGGATCGGCGTCCACTCGGGCGCTGCGGTGTCGGTGACCCTGCATCCCGCCGAGGCCGGTGCCGGCATCGCCTTCCTGCGCTCCGACCAGGACCACGCTGAAATTCCCGCCGTCTTCCGCAACGTCTCCTCCGCCGATCTCTCCACCGTCGTCGGCAAGCCCGAGCGTGGCGGCGTCGCCACCGTCGAACACCTGATGGCCGCTCTGGCGGGACTTGGCGTCGACAATTGCCTCGTCGAGGTCGACGGTCCCGAAATGCCGATCCTCGACGGTTCGGCCGCTCCCTTCGTGGCCGCCATCGACCAGGCCGGCATCCGCACCCTCGACGCCACCCGCCGGATGGTGAAGGTGCTGAAGTCGGTCGTGCTGGAGACCGAGCGCGGCGTGGTCGAACTGCATCCGCATGACCGCGGCCTGCGCCTCGAGGTCGAGATCGACTTCGACAACGCCATGATCGGCCGCCAGCTTTTCGGCATGGACCTCGACGCCGGCGCCTTCCGCCGGGAGGTCGCCCGGGCCCGCACCTTCGGCTTCATGCAGGACGTCAGCCGGCTGTGGGCCGTCAACAAGGCCCTCGGCGCCTCGCTTGAGAACACCGTCGTGGTCGGCGACGACCGCATCCTCAATCCCGAGGGCCTTCGCTTCCGCGACGAGTTCGTCCGCCACAAGCTGCTCGACGCCGTTGGCGACCTCTCTCTCGCCGGCGCGCCGCTGATCGGTCGTTTCCGCTCCTATCGTGGCGGACATCGGATGAACGTGAAGCTGCTCGAGGCGCTCTTCGCCGACCCGACGGCCTACGCCATCGTCGAGCAGGCTCCCCGTCGCGAGCGCGGCCACGCCGATATCGGCGTTGCGGTCGCCGCCTACGGGCCGGACGCCAACTGAGCCCTTGCCCCAATTGGGCCTCAACTCCGCTTCAGAACGTGGCGCCGGGGCGATAGCCCCACCGTACAAATTCGGTTATGAGCCGTGCCGGGCCTCGCGGTCCGCGTCATAACGTCGAGTGGGAAGGTCGTGACCGTGCAGAAGCATCCCGTGGATGGGCAGCCCTCGGATCAGGCCCTTTTGGCGCGTCCCGCTTGCAGCGCCTCCCGGCGTACGCTGCTCATGGCCACGGTCCTGGCCGTGTCCCTGCCGCTCGGCGCCTGCGCCAACGGTCCCTCGTTCAACCTCTTCGGCGGCGGTACCGATTCGGCGAGCCTGCCGGACGAACCGGCGGAGAAGCTCTACAACGAGGGCATCGCGCTGCAGAACCGCCGCGACTGGCGCCGCGCCGCCCTGAAGTTCATGGAAATCGACCGCACCCATCCCTACACGGAATGGGCCAAGCGGGCCCTCGTCATGGCCGCCTACTCCTATTACGAGGCGCAGGATTACGAGGAGACGATCAACCAGGCTCGCCGCTATCTCCAGCTGCATCCCGGCTCCAGCGACGCCGCCTATGCCCAGTACCTGATGGGTGCCGCGCAATACGACCAGATCCCCGACGTGCAGCGTGACCAGACCCGCACCGAGCGCGCTCTCGTCGTGCTGGAGGAGGTCACCCGCAAGTGGCCGCAGTCGGAATATGCCATCGCCGCCCGCCGCAAGGTGGAGGTCGCCCGCGACCAGCTCGCCGGCCGCGAGATGACGGTCGCCAAGTATTACCTCGACCGCCGCCAGTTCGCCGGTGCCATCAACCGCTACCGCACGGTGATCTCGCAGTTCCAGACGACCCGCCACGTCGAGGAGGCGCTCGCCCGCCTCGTGGAGTGCTACATGGCGCTCGGCATCGTCAACGAGGCGCAGACAGCCGCAGCCGTTCTCGGCCACAACTTCCCGGACAGCCAGTGGTACAGGGACAGCTACGCGCTGATCCAGGGCCAGGGGCTCAGCCCGCGCGAGGACACCGGCTCGTGGATCAGCCGCGCCTTCCGCCGCATCACCGGCTGACGCTTCCGTTCCGCCTCCGTTCGCGTTAAGCCCATGAGGGCGCGGAGCAGGCCGAATCTCCCGGCCGCCGCGTCCAGCCGCTGCCGGGAACTCGCGAACCGCCCATGCTCGTCCAGCTTTCGATCCGCGACATCGTCCTGATCGACCGGCTCGATCTGACCTTCGCCGAGGGGCTCTCCGTGCTCACCGGCGAGACGGGCGCCGGCAAGTCCATCCTCCTCGACGCCACATCGCTTGCCCTCGGCGCCCGCGGCGACGCCGCGCTCGTGCGCCACGGCCAGGACCAGGGCCAGGTGACGGCCGTCTTCGACGTGCCGCTCGGCCATCCCGCGCGCCGCATCGCCGCCGAGGCCGACATCGACACCGAGGGCGACATGATCCTGAGAAGGGTGCAGCTCGCCGATGGCCGCACCCGCGCCTTCGTCAACGACCAGGCCGTGAGCGTCCAGGTCCTGCGCGCCATCGGCGGCGCTCTGGTCGAGATCCACGGCCAGCATGCCGACCGGGCGCTGATCGAACCGGAGACCCACCGCGCCGTCGTCGACGCCTTCGGCGGGCTCGCGGCCGAGGTCGAGGCCGTCCGCGCCGCCTGGAAAGGCTGGCGCGAGGCCCGCAAGGCGGTGGAGGAGGCGCAGGCCCGCCTCACCAAGGCCCGCGCCGACGGCGACTTCCTGCGCCACGCGGTGGAGGAACTCGGCAAGCTGAAGCCGGAGGCGGGGGAGGAGGCCGATCTCGCCGCCCGCCGGCAGGAGATGATGGGATCGGAGAAGATCGCCTCCGACCTCGCCGAGGCCATGGACGTGCTGGCGGGCCCGGCCTCCGCCGTGCCCTCGCTCGCCGCCGCCTGGCGCCGGCTGGAGCGCCGCGCGGCCCAGGCTCCGGCCCTGGTCGAGCCGATCGTCAGGGCCTTCGGCGAGGCGCTCGACCGCATCGAGGATGCCCGGGCCGCGGTGGAGGCTGCCCAGCGCGCCGCCGAATTCGATCCGCGCGAGCTGGAGCGCATCGAGGAGCGGCTCTTCGCTCTCCGCGCCGCCTCGCGCAAATATGCCGTGCCCGTGGAGGGCCTCGCCGACCTCGCCGCCCGCTATCTCGCCGATGTCGCGGCGCTCGATGCCGGCGAGGACCGGCTGGTGGCGCTGGAAAAGGCCGCCGCCGCCGCCGAGGCCGCCTATGGCAAGGCCGCCGCCGCCCTGTCCGCCAGGCGCAAGGCGGCGGCGACGAAGCTCGACAAGGCGGTGAACGCCGAGCTTGGGCCGCTGAAGCTCGAACGCGCCCGCTTCACGACCGAGCTTTCCACCGACGGCTCCGGCGCCGAGGGCATCGACCGGGTGGAGTTCTGGGTCCAAACCAATCCCGGCACCCGCGCCGGCCCCATGATGAAGGTCGCCTCGGGCGGCGAGCTCTCCCGCTTCATGCTGGCGCTCAAGGTGGTGCTGGCCGACCAGGGCTCGGCCCCGACCCTCGTCTTCGACGAGATCGACACCGGCGTCGGCGGCGCGGTGGCGGACGCCATCGGCCAGCGCCTCGCCCGTCTCGGCGGCAAGGTCCAGGTGCTCTCCGTCACCCACGCGCCGCAGGTCGCCGCCAAGGCGACGCGCCACTACCTCATCGCCAAGGAGACGACCGGGCAGCGCGCCGCCACCCGCGTCCGGCCCCTCGGCTTCGAGCTCCGCCGCGAGGAGCTCGCCCGCATGCTGGCCGGCGAGACGATCACCGACGAGGCCCGCGCCGCCGCCGAGAAGCTGCTCACCGTAGGGTGATATGCGCCATCGGATCGCCGGCTTTCCGGGCGATCACGGGAGCATGACACGTTCCCTCATTCATCCCGGTTCCTGGCCCGCCTTGCCGGCCGTTGCCGTCGGGCTTGGCCGGCCTTCACCTGGCGAGGGAGGGGCGAGGGGCCACGAAGCCTCGTTCCGCGGAGCGCCCGCTTTCGCGCTTCTCGTCGCCCTCCTGCTTTGCCTGGTTCCGGTGTCCTCTCGCGCCCAGCCCGCCGCCATGACGGCGGCGCTCGCCGCCTGCGCCTCCGTCTCCGACATCCGCGTCGCCGGCTCCGCGCTCTGCTTCACCGGCGACATCGACGCCGCCACCGCCGCGCGCGCCGAAACGCTCCTCGCCGACCGCAGCCTCACCGCCATGGTCGTCACCTCCGACGGCGGCGAGGTGATGGCGGCGCTGCGCCTCGCCCGCGCCTTGCGCATGCGCGGGCTCCTGCTGGTGGTGAAGAGCCACTGCATCTCCTCCTGCGCCAATTTCCTCTTCCCCGCCGCCCGCACCAAGGCGGTGGCGCCCGAGAGCCTCCTCATCTTCCACGGCGGCATCGCGCCCGGCGCCTTCGGCGGCCTGTTCGGCGACGGCGAGGAGCGCGAGCTGCTGTCGCAGACCCGCGCCTTCTTCCGCGAGATTGGCGTCGACGGCTCCATCACCTACCAGCCGCCCTGGCGGCGCGACCCTCGCTCCGGCGTGCGGTCGCTGGCGCAGGAATGGACGGCGACGCCCGCGGCGCTGCGCCGCCACGGCATGACCGGCATCCTCGCCATGTGGTTTCCCTCGCCCGATCAGGTCATTCGCCAGGCGGCGACCCAAGGCATGAGCATCGGCATCGTCGACTGACTGCTGCCGCGTCCCGGCGGCGGCGGGCTTGTCCCTCGGCGTTCCGCCGGGCATGACGGGGGTCTGCCTGGTTCCGAACCGGTCGAGCCCGCCATGTCGAAACGTCCCGCCCCCAACGCCCCCGTCGACAGCCTGACCGCCGATCAGGCCCGCCTCGAGCACGAGCGCCTGGCAGAGGCGATTTCCGAGGCCGACCGCCAGTATTACCAGGACGATGCGCCGACCCTCACCGACGCCGACTATGACGACCTGCGTCGCCGCTACGAGGCGCTGGAGGCCGCCTTTCCCGCCCTCAGGACCGCCGACAGCCTGACCCAGAAGGTCGGCGCCGCGCCGGCCTCGAAATTCGGCAAGGTCACCCACGCCGTCCCCATGCTCTCCCTCTCCAATGCCTTCGCCGACGAGGAGGTGGTGGACTTCGTCGGCCGCGTGCGGCGCTTCCTCGGCCTCGGGCCGGACGAACCCGTGGCCATGACCGCCGAGCCGAAGATCGACGGCCTCTCCTGCTCGTTGCGCTATGTCGGCGGCAGGCTCGCGGTGGCCGCCACCCGCGGCGACGGCGCCGTCGGCGAGGACGTCACAGCCAATATCCGCACCATCGAGGAGATCCCGCATGAGCTCGACGGCGCGCCGGAGGTGCTGGATGTGCGCGGCGAGGTCTATCTCTCCCACGAGGATTTCCGCCGCATCAATGCCCGGCAGGAGGAGCGGGGACTGCCGCCCTTCGCCAATCCGCGCAATGCCGCCGCCGGCTCCCTGCGCCAGCTCGCCCCGCGCATCACCCGCGCGCGGCCGCTGCGCTTCTTCGCCGATTCCTGGGGGGAGATCAGCCCGGAACGGCCGCGCGACACCCAGTCCGGCATGGTCGACTGGTTCGCCAAGCTCGGCTTCCCGACCAATCCGCTGACCGTGGTGTGCGACAGTGCCGAGGGACTCCTCGCCCATTACCGGATGATCGAGGAGAAGCGCGCGACCCTCGGCTACGACATCGACGGGGTCGTCTACAAGGTCGACAGCCTGGCGCTGCAGGCCCGCCTCGGCTTCGTCTCCCGCTCCCCGCGCTGGGCCATCGCCCACAAGTTCGCCGCCGAGAAGGCGACGACCATCCTTGACGCCATCGACATCCAGGTCGGCCGCACCGGCGCGCTCACCCCCGTCGCCAAGCTCCGCCCGGTGACGGTGGGCGGCGTCGTCGTCTCCAACGCCACCCTGCACAACGAGGCCTACATCAAGGGCATCGGCACCGACGGCGAGCGCTTCCGCGAGCACGACATCCGCGTCGGCGACACGGTGATCGTCCAGCGCGCCGGCGACGTCATCCCGCAGGTCCTCGACGTCGTGCCGGAGAAGCGGCCGGCGGGGGCGAAGCCCTATCTCTTCCCCACCACCTGCCCGGCCTGCGGCAGCCCGGCCCTCCGCGAGGAGGGCGAGGCGGTGAGGCGCTGCACGGGCGGCTTCGCCTGCCCGGCCCAGGCGGTGGAGCGGCTGCGCCACGTCGTTTCCCGCCGCGTTCTCGACATCGAGGGGCTGGGAGCCGAGCGCCTGCCCTTCTTCTTCTCCGATCCCGACCTGCCGATCCGCGAGCCGGCCGACATCTTCACCCTCGCCCGGCGCGATGCGCAGAATCTGAAGAAGCTGCGCGACAAGGAGGGCTTCGGCGCGCTCTCGGTGAAGAACCTCTTCGAGGCCATCGAGCAGAGTCGCACCGTGCCGCTCGACCGATTGATCGCGGCGCTGGGCATCCGTCATGTCGGCGAGACCACGGCCCGGGTCCTCGCCCGCGCCTATGGCACCTGGCAGGCCTTTCACGACGCCGCGGTGCGGCTCGCCGAGGGCGACGCCGAGACCCGCCACGAACTCGATTCGCTCGACCAGATCGGCGACGCTGTCATCGATGCCATGGCCGCCTATTTCGCCGAGCCGCGCAACCGGGCCATGGTCGAGCGCCTCGTTGCCGAACTGGTGGTGCAGGAGGCGGAGAAACCGAAATCGGACACCCCCGTCGCCGGCAAGACCGTGGTCTTCACCGGATCGCTCGAGAAGATGACGCGCGACGAGGCCAAGGCCATGGCCGAGCGCCTCGGTGCGAAGGTCGCTGGCTCCGTATCGAAGAAGACCGACTACGTCGTCGCCGGCCCCGGAGCCGGCTCCAAGCTGGACAAGGCGCGCGACCTCGGGGTCACCGTCATGACCGAGGACGAGTGGTTCGAGCTGGTGAAATAATCTTGCGAATCCAGATCGTTAACAGTTCGTTTTCACAAGCCATGCGCGAAATGCAAGGCTGATTGTGCGCTGCACAATCTTGTCAAATCGCTGCACTGCAACAAAATGGTTTCGTCGAAAGGGAGGAAGCCTCGAGGTCGTCCACTCTTTCAGAGGAGAGACCACCATGGCTACCATTGCGCTCGACAAGATCGCTTCCGCCGCCCCGGCCGAGAAGGCCACGGGCAAGCGCGGCTTCTGGGGTTCCATCTACGACGCCATCGTCGAGGCCCAGGAACTGCGCGCCACCACCTACGTCAACGGCTACCTGGCCCATCTGTCGGACGAGGAACTCGCCCGCCACGGTCTGACCCGCGACCAGATGGTCCGCCGCACCCGCAGCATGATGTCCGGCCTCTGAGGCCTTCCATCCTGCGCTGCACGACTGGGCCGGTCCTGCTACCTCGCGGGACCGGTCGTCGGCGTCACCCCGCACGCCCCCCGGAGGGCACCATGTTCTTCGCCACTATCGCCCGCTTCCTGAACGAAGTCCGTCGCCGCCGCGCCGCGCGCCTGGCGCGTGAGGCCGAGACCCTCGTCTCCGCCGACGAGCTGCGCCGCGCCGGCATCCTGACGACGCTCGGCGGCTCCTACACGCTGCCCTTCGCGCGCTGAGCCTCGCGGGCCGTCTTCAGGACGGCTTGCGCCGGATGCCGATGACCTGACCCACCCCTTCCGGCCGCTCGCGGCCCTGGCTGGCGCGATGCCAGTCCTCCAGCCGCGTCATGATGTCGTCTGGGAAGGGGGCGGGCTTGCGTGTCGCCATGTCGATGTGGATCGAGATCGATTCCATCGTCGCCGACAGCCAGCGCTCCTCGGCGTGGATCAGCTCCATCCAGTAGTGGATGCGCTTGGCGTCCAGGTCGAGGATGCGGATGCGCGCCTGGACCGGGTCGGTCAGGTGCACCTCGCGCAGGTAGCGCACGTGCATCTCCATGGCGAAGAAGCTCATGTTGCGCGTGCGCACGTAGCTTTCCGACAGGCCGATGCGCTCGAACAGCACGTCCAGCCCCTCGTCGAACAGCTTGACGTAGAAGGCGACGTTCACGTGGCCGTTGTAGTCGATCATCTCCGGCCGGATCGCCATCCGCGGAGTGATCGCAAGGCCCGTCTCCGGGCAGAGGTCGAACTGGGTCATGCTTTCCGATTAGCCGATGGCGGCCGGCTCCGGCAATCGCCCGGGCGGGGGAGGGGGATGCTTGCCGCGCGCGCGCGCCGCCCCGGCGTCGCCCGTCTCCCCAAACCTGCGGCCCCTCACCCGATCCTCGCCGAGCCCTTGTGCCTTCGCCGCGCCAGCCCCTAAGGTCCGCTCCCGCTCCGCCACGGGAGCGACCGAGGACCTGCCATGCCCACCACCCGCACCCGCCCGAGCCCGGAGACCGTCGCCGCCGTCGTCGCCGAGCTCCAGTCCCTCTTCGGCAACCGGGCGGTCACCTCGCAGGCGGTGCGCCAGCAGCACGCCCATACCCTCACCTGGATCGAGAACCAGCCGCCCGATGTCGTCGTCTTCGCCGAGAGCACCGATGACTGCGTCGCGGTGATGAAGGTCGCCGCCGCCCACGGCATGCCGGTCATCCCCTTCGGCACCGGCTCCTCCCTCGAGGGCCATGTCAACGCGCCCTTCGGCGGGATCTCCCTCGACACATCGCTGATGAAGCGCATCATCGCCGTCCACGCCGAGGACCTCGACGTGGTGGTCGAGCCCGGCGTCACCCGCAAGCAGCTCAACGAGTACCTGCGCGACATGGGGCTGTTCTTCCCGATCGATCCCGGCGCCGACGCCTCCATCGGCGGCATGGCGGCGACGCGGGCCTCCGGCACCAACGCCGTGCGCTACGGCACGATGAAGGACAATGTCATCGCCCTCGAAGTGGTGCTGCCGAACGGCGAGGTCATCGACACCGCCCGCCGTGCCCGCAAGACCTCGGCGGGCTATGATCTCACCCGCCTCTTCGTCGGCTCCGAGGGCACGCTCGGCGTCATCACCAAGATCACCCTGAAGCTGCACGGCATTCCCGAGGCGATCTCGGCCGCCACCTGCTCCTTCCCGACGGTGAAGGACGCCGCCGACGCCACCATCGCCGCCATCCAGACCGGCATTCCCATGGCGCGCATCGAACTCCTCGACGAGGTGCAGGTCGGCGCGGTCAATGCCTATTCGAAGCTATCCCTGCCCGAGAAGCCGCTGCTGCTGCTGGAGTTCCACGGCACCGAGGCGGGGGTCGCCGAACAGGTCGAGCGCTTCCGGGCCATTGCCGACGATTACGGCGCCGGCGATTTCCAGTGGGCCGCGAAGGCCGAGGACCGCACGCGGCTCTGGCAGGCCCGCCACGACGCCTATTGGGCGGCCATGGCGCTGCGCCCCGGCTGGAAGGGCCAGTCCTCCGACGTCTGCGTGCCCATCTCGCGCCTTGCCGAGTGCATCGACGCCACCAAGAAGGACATCGAGGCGAGCGGGCTCATCGCCCCCATCGTCGGCCATGTCGGCGATGGCAATTTCCACGTCCTGCCGCTGATGGACGAGAACGATCCGGAAAGCGTCGCGGCCTGCAAGGCCTTCATGGGCCGCATCGTCGAGCGGGCGCTCGCCATGGAGGGCACCTGCACCGGCGAGCACGGGGTGGGGCAGGGCAAGATGAAATATCTCGCCGCCGAACATGGCGACGCGGCCCTCGCCCTCATGGCGTCGCTCAAGCAGGCGGTGGACCCGCGCGGCCTGATGAACCCCGGCAAGATGGCCGGCTGAGGCGGCTCAGCCCTGGTGCCGTCGGAGCCAGCTCGCCGCATAGCCGCAGCGCGGCACGATGGAAAGGTTCTCGGCCTTCGCCGCGCCGACCACCTTCTCCATCAGCCGGCCGGCTGCGCCCGTGCCGCGGAGCGCCGGCTCGGCCTCCACATGGTCGATGACGAGGCTGTCGCCCTGGCGGCGGTAGATCGCGAAGGCCTGGCGGCCGCCGACGTCGAGTTCGAACCGGCCCGCGGCGGCATTGTCCCGGAACACGTCAGTCATCGGCGAAATCTCCCTGTCGTTCGATCTCTCCGCCATATGGGGGCGGCCGGACCGGCGGCCACAGCCTGGCCGCAGGTCTGGCTTGCGGGAACCGGTGAGGAGCAGGGCGGCACCTCGGCTTCTCCTGCGACGTCCTGGCGGCTTGCCCGCGGCCGGTGCGACACCATGTTCTTTCCCATGAGGTGGAAAGCGGTCGTCCTGGTTCTTCTCGCCGGCCTCGGCCTGTCGCCCTTGGCGACGGCTGCCGAACCGGCCCTTCCCGACGCGCTCAGGCGTTGCGCCGGCATCACGGTGGAGGCGGAGCGGCTCGCCTGTTTCGACCGGCTCGCCGCCGCCCTCGCCGCCCCGGGCGAACCCGGCACGGCCACGATCGGCCGCTGGCTGGTGACGACCGGCAGCGGCGCCGCCGGCCGCACCGTCGTGGCAGACCAGCGGCCGCTGGAGCCCTGGGGCGAGGAAGGGATCATCCTGGAGATCAGTTGCCGGAACGACCGCGTCTCGCTTGCGGTCGGCCGCGACAGCCCGGTGATGGGGGCTGCCAGCGTCTTCGTCACCATGCGCATCAACGATCGCCTCGCCCCGGGCGACATCTGGCAGGGGTCGCGCGACCTGCAGCAGGCGATCTATCCCGGCGACGTGCGCGATTTCCTCACCCGGCTGCCCGCAACCGGCACACTCGCCATCCGTCTCGAAGGCTCACGGCGCTGGCGCTTCGAGGGCACCTACCGGCTCGACGGTATCGACGAGATCCGCCGACGCATGCTGGCGGCCTGCTCGCGCTGAGCCGCGCCTAGAAGGCGCAGCCGAAGGGCTCGAGGCCACGGCGCATCTGCTCGCCCTGGGTGCGGCAGATGGCTTCGAGCTGCTGGCGCGTCTGCGGGTCCTGCGCCAGGGACCGCCAGGTGGTGCGCAGCTGCGCCACCTGCTGGGAGAAGGTGACCCGGTGGGTCGCCGGCACCTTGGTCGTCACGCAGACCTCGTAGCTGGTGATGAAGCGATCACATTCCGGAATGCCGATCTCCTGGGCCAGGGCCGTGCCGAAGCTGGCCTGGAGCCCCATGGCCAGGGCCATCGCGGCGGCGGATGTCCGGACGAAATTCATGCGCATGCCTCCAGCAGCCGCCGACGCGGCGCGGGCGCCGACCGTCGCCGGCCGCGCCCCTCATTGACGCCATGGTCCCACCGGGCGGTTTCGGGGCGATGTCGCCGCGCACGGACCGGCGCCGACCCCGGCCG
>JAEZGJ010000102.1 GCA_023416965.1 Pseudomonadota bacterium
TGGACGGCGGACGCGAGCCGTCTGTTGGTGGCGAACACGACCGGCGCGCGCGCCATGGGCGCCGGCGGCCTGGCTGCCGCGCTCGACCGCGACTATTCCACCACTCACGCCTTCGCCGCACAGATCGCCCGCCTGGCGCCGACCCTTCCCGCCGACGGCACGCCGCGCAGCGAGCGGCTGCGCATCGCCGGCCGTTTCGGCTCCGAGAGCGTCGTGGCGGAAGCCTTCCGCCTGCGCGCCGGAACCGCCAGCCTGATCGCCGTGCGCCTGCCCTCGATGCGGCAGGGATCGGCCCGCGACGCAGCGCTCGGCCTCGTGGCGACGCTCCGGGTGCCCGCCCTCGCCTTCGACCGCGCAGGGCGACCGCTTGCGGCCAGCGAGGAGGCCTCTGCTGTGGCGGAGACGCCGCTTGCCGATCTCGTCGGGCCGGCCGCCGGTCCGCTTTTCGACAGCCTCGCGACCGAGGGCCGGGCGACGGTCGACCTGGTGAACGGGCCGATGACGGTGCTCGCCCTGCCGAATGGCGATGTTCTCGTGGCGCTCCTCGCGCCCCTCGCCCGGGCCATGCCGGAAGCGGGCCTGCGCCTGGTGGCAGGCGGTGCGCCGGCCGTGCCGGAAGCCGACGCGCTTCCAGCAGCCGAACCTGCAGCGGCGCAGCCGGCTGCGGCGGATCAGGCCCCCGAAGAGGCCGCGCCGGAGGAAACATCGCACCCGGAGCCCGCCGAGACGGGAGAGCCGCCGAGCGGACCGACGGATTCCGATCTGACGCCGTCCGCCGAGCGGGCGGCGTCCGACCCGGCCATTGCCGCTGTGGCCGAGCCCCTGGCCGGCGAGACCTCTCCCGACCTGGCGGAGGAACCCCCTGCGGCGCAGGACGATGCGACAGTCGGAGCGCCGTCTTCCGATCCCGCCCCGGCTGCCGTCGAGCACGACACCGCCGACGACCGTCTTGCGCCGCCGCAGCGCTTCTCCTGGCGGATGGACGCCGATTACCGCTTCCACACCATCGCGCCTGACGAGGTAGCGGCGCCGGCCGGCGAAACCTTTGCCGCGGCCGTCGACCGCTTCGGCCTCGACCCGCAAGGCACTTTTGCCGCGGCCGTGACGGCGCTGCGCCCCTTCAGCGGTGTGCCCGCCCTCTGGCCGCTCGGCGGCGGACGGCGCCGCCTCGCCGTCACGCTCGCCGCCTTCCCGACCCTGCGTGACGGCGCCTTCCAGGGCTATGCCGGCTTCGGCCTGGTCGTCGAGGAGGCTGCTCCCGCCGCCCCCCAGACGCCTGCCGCCGAACCCGATGCAGGCGAGGCCGGGCTCGACGAGGCCATTCCCGCCACCGGCGAGCCGGACGCCGCAGACGGGCCCGCCGGCGAGGACGTCGCAGCCGTGCCGGAGACCGACTCTTGCCAGACCGAACCGTCCCCCGCGGATCTGCCGGAGGATGATTCGAGGGCCCTCTCCCCGACCGCCGCGGTCCAGGCTCCGCCGGCCGCCGTCCTCGTGGCCGGTGAAGAAGAGGTCGGCCCCGCCGCGGACGATCAGGTCGAGACCGCCGCCGCACCGCGCAATCCGGCCGAGAAGGAACCGGTGTCGGTCGCCGGCGCGACCGCCGAGCCGATGGCTGCCGAACCCGTCGCGGACGAGGTTGTCGCCACCGATGGCGCCGAACCGCACCAGCCGGAGCCGCACGCCCCAGCCGATCCGAACCAGCCCTCTCGTCACTCGGCCGAGGCCGGCGAGGAGCGACCGGCCGTCGAACCGGAGACGGTGCGCCCGGCCGCGGAGACGCGCCCGGTCCTCACGGTCCATACCAATCCGCCGAACGTCGTCGCCCTGCGCACCTCGGTCGGCCAGGACATCAAGCGGCCGCAGCTCTCGCCCGGCGAGCGCAACGCCTTCCGCGAGATCGCCCGCGCTCTCGGCGCCCGCACCGACGACGCGCTGCCGACGGACCCTGCTGGCGCCCGCACGCCAGACCCGCTGCCGCCGCCGGCCGAGCAGAGCGTGCCTCCCGCGCCGATGGACGAGCCCGTCGCAGAGGCTGCGGAGCCCGTCACCGCCGAGCCCGTCGCAGACGCCACGGAGCCCGTCGCAGAAGCCGAGGAGCCCACCGCAGAGGCCATGGACCTGCCGCAGACGGCATCGCCGGCCACTGCCGGCGAGGCTCCCGCCAAGTCCTTCGTCGACGCCGGCACGCCCTTCGGCCCGCTGCCGAGCGCCTTCGGCACCGAGCACTCCGCGGACGGGAGCGGCCAGGGCGCCGATCTCGCGGCCCTCCTCGACAAGGTGCCGACCGGGCTCATTGTCCATCGCGGCAATGCCGTGCTCTTCGCCAACCGCGCCCTGCTTGACTGGGTCGGTTTCGCCGACGCGGCGACGCTGGAGGAAGCGGGCGGCGTGTCGCGCCTCTTCGCGGGCGGGACCGAGAACGGCGGCGAGGCGGTCACGCTGACCACCGCCGACGGCCGCAACATCCCCGTGGAGGCACATCTGTCGCGCGTCACCTGGGCGGGGCAGTCGGCCTTCCTCTTCACGCTGACCCGGGCATCCGTGGCGGATGCAGCCGCGGACCAGGAATCGGCAACGCTGAGCGAACTGCGCGGCCGGCTGGAGGAGGTCGAGCAGATCCTCGACACGGCGACGGACGGCATCGTCATCGTCACCTCGGACGGGGCGATTGAGAGCATGAACCGCTCGGCGGAAGCCCTGTTCGGTTATGAATCGGCCGAGGTGAAGGGGCTGTCGGTGACGACGCTCTTCGCGCCCGAGAGCCACCGCTCCGCCCTCGACTATTGCGACGGGCTGCTGTCCAACGGCGTCGCCAGCGTGCTGAACGACGGCCGCCAGATCATCGGGCGGGTCAAGCAGGGCGGCCTCATCCCGCTCTACATGACCATGGGCCGGACGGGCCCGGCGGCGCGGCCGAAGCTCGCCGCCGTCTTCCGCGACATGACGAACTGGAAGAAGGCGGAGGAAGACCTCATCGCCGCCAAGCGCCAGGCCGAGCAGGCCTCGTCGCAGAAGTCGGACTTCCTCGCCAAGATCAGCCACGAGATCCGCACGCCGCTCAACGCCATCATCGGCTTCTCCGAGGTGATGATGGAGGAGCGCTTCGGCCCCGTCGGCAACGAGCGCTACCGCGACTACCTGAAGGACATCCATGCCTCGGGCGGCCATGTCCTGTCGCTGATCAACGACCTGCTCGACCTCTCGAAGATCGAGGCCGGCAAGCTGGAACTCGCCTTCACCAGCGTCGACCTCAACGACATGGTGCAGTCGACGGTGGCGATCATGCAGCCGCAGGCCAATCGCGAGCGCGTCATCATCCGCTCCTCGCTGCAGCCGCGCCTGCCGAACGTGGTGGCCGATTCCCGCTCGCTCCGGCAGATCGTGCTGAACCTCCTGTCCAACTCGGTGAAGTTCACCCCGGCCGGCGGCCAGATCATCGTCTCCACCGGCCTGTCGGATGCGGGCGAGGCGGTGCTGCGGGTGCGCGACACCGGCGTCGGCATGACCGAGGCCGAACTGAAGGCCGCCATGGAGCCGTTCCGCCAGGTGGCGACCTCGAGCCCGCGCGCCGCCAAGGGCACGGGCCTCGGCCTGCCGCTGACCAAGGCGCTGGTGGAGGCGAACCGGGCGAGCTTCGGCATCTCCTCGACGCCGAACCAGGGCACCCTGGTGGAGGTGGTCTTCCCGCCGACCCGCGTGCTGGCGGAGTAGGGCTCAGGCCGGCGAGATGATTTCGAGGCCCGGGAAATAGGCGCGGTAGCGGCGGGCGTCGCGCGTCAGCAGCGGCCACCCGCGCGCCGCGGCATGGGCGCCGATGAAGAAGTCCGGCAGCACCCCCGTGCGCGGGCAGCCGGCCCGGCGGTATGCCCGGAAGGCCTTGCCGGCGCGGAACAGCGCCTCGCGGGGGATGGGGTCGACACCGATCCCGGCGGAGCTAAGGCGCCTTCGACATCCTCAAGCTCTTTGAAACGGACGGAAAGCTCAGCGTAGACGACGTCGTTGACGGCCACCGTCCCGCGGATCAGTGCCGCATCCAGTCGAGCGGTCGACCAGTCTGCCCAGACCGGATCGTCAGTGAAGATGTCGAGCAGGACGTTGGTGTCGACCAGGATCATTCGTTCCGATCACCGCGGGTAAGCGTCATGACCTCGTCCGTCGTCATCCCCGGTCCGACAATGCCGCGCAGTTGCCTGAGCCGGCTCGGCCGCGCGCCCCCGCCCTCCTCGTCGGCCTTCGTCAGCATGATACGGCCGTCGGGGGGCGGAGGTGAACTCGACCCTGCTTCCGGGCACGATTCCCAGCGCGTCGCGCACCTGCTTCGGGATGGTCACCTGACCCTTCTGCGTCACAGTCGTTGCCATGGCGAAGCTCCAGCCCTGTCCGAGGTCCAGTGGTTTTTACCATGAAGGGACGCGTGGGGTCACGCGGAGCCGGACCCATGCCTTGAATCCCCCCTCGCCTCATGCGAGGAAGCGCCCCTTCGGAGCGGCAGACGGCCGCTCCTGCTCTGGGATTCCACCACCATGGCGACCTTCAAGCCGCTCGTCTTCTCGGGCATGCAGCCTTCCGGCGACCTGCACCTCGGCAATTATCTCGGCGCCCTGGTGAACTGGGTGGCGATGCAGGAGACCCACGACTGCATCTATTGCGTCGTCGACATGCATGCCATCACCGTCTGGCAGGACCCCAAGGCGCTGCAGAAGGCGATCCGGGAGGTCACCGCCGCCTATATCGCCGCCGGCATCGACCCGAAGCGCTCGATCCTGTTCAACCAGAGCCAGGTGCACGAACACGCCGAGCTCGCCTGGGTGTTCAACTGCATCGCGCGGATGGGCTGGATGAGCCGCATGACGCAGTTCAAGGACAAGGCCGGCAAGGACAAGGAGAACGCCTCCCTCGGCCTCTTCGCCTATCCGAGCCTGATGGCCGCCGACATCCTCGCCTATCGCGCCACCCACGTGCCGGTGGGCGAAGACCAGAAGCAGCATCTGGAACTGACCCGCGACATCGCCATCAAGTTCAACAACGACTATGCCGAGCGCATCGCCGAGCTCGGCCTGGGCGACGCCTTCTTCCCCGTCACCGAGCCGGTTATCATGGGGCCGGCGACGCGCGTCATGAGCCTGCGCGACGGAACCAAGAAGATGTCGAAGTCGGACCCCTCCGATTATTCGCGCATCGCGCTGACCGACGATGCCGACACGATCGCGCAGAAGATCCGCAAGGCGCGCACCGACCCGGAAGCGCTGCCCTCCGAGGAGGCAGGCCTGAAGGGTCGTGCGGAGGCCGACAACCTCGTCGGCATCTTCGCGGCACTGTCCGGGCGGACCAAGGCGGACGTGCTCGCCGAGTTCGGCGGCGGCCAGTTCTCCGGCTTCAAGACGGCGCTGGCCGACCTGTCGGTGGCCAAGCTCTCGCCGATCACGTCGGAGATGAAGCGCCTCGTGGCCGACCCCGCCGAGATCGACCGCATCCTCGCCGACGGCGCGGCGCGCGCCCGCGCCATCGCCCGCCCTGTCATGGACCAGGTCAAGGACATCGTCGGCTTCGTTCGCGGCTGAGAAAGGGTCCGGCGTGACAGCGCGTCGGACAGTTGACTCTTTTCACGCGCCTTCGGAGTGTGGCGCGGGAATTTCTCCGGCAAGACAGTTGTGCCGGAGCCTACCGGGAGCCTTTCCAATGACCCTTCTCGCCCGTGGCGCCTTCGGCGCCGCCCTTATCGCGTTCGGCGCCGGCGCCGCGAGCGCCCAGCAGCTCGCCCCCTCCCCGACGCTGGACGCCATCCGCGCCCGCGGCCATCTGGAATGCGGCGTCCATCTCGGCCTGCCGGGCTTCTCCTTCGCCAACGACAAGGGCGAGTGGACCGGCCTCGACGTCGATTTCTGCCGCGCCGTGGCCGCCGCCGTGCTCGGCGACGCCAGCAAGGTGCGCTACACCCCGACCTCCGTGCAGCAGCGCTGGCCGGTGCTGCAGTCGGGCCAGGTCGACCTCCTGTCGCGCAACACGACCATCACCTACTCGCGCAACGCCACCCTCGGCGTGAACTTCCAGGGCATCAACTTCTACGAGGGCCAGACCTTCATCGTGCGCACCGCCTCGGGCGCCAAGAAGCCGACCGACCTGGAGAACGCCTCGATCTGCGTCGCCGCCGGCTCGACCGAGGAGCGCACCGCCGCCGACTATTTCCGCGAGCGGAACATCAAGGTCTCGATCATCAACTTCCAGAAGAACGACGACGCCATCGCCGCCTATGATGCCGGCCGCTGCGACAGCTACACCGCCGGCGTCGGCGCGCTCGCCGGCCAGCGCATCAAGCTGAAGACCCCCGGCGAGCACACGATCATGACCGAGCTGATCTCCAACGATCCGCAGGGCCCGGTCACCCGCTGGGGCGACGAGCGCTGGCAGGCCGTGGTGCGCTGGGTGCTGAACGGCATGATCGCCGCCGAACATCTCGGAGTCACCTCGAAGAACGTCGAGGAGATGCGCGCCAATTCGAAGAATGCCGAGATCCGCCGCCTGCTCGGCGCCGACGGTAATTTCGGCGCCATGCTCGGCCTTCCGAACGAGTGGATGTTCAACGCCATCAAGCAGGTCGGCAATTATGCCGAGAGCTACGAGCGCACCGTCGGCAAGGGCTCGCCGCTCGGCCTCGAGCGCGGCTCCAACCAGCTCTGGACCCGCGGCGGCCTGCTGTTCACCCCGCCCTTCCAGTGACCGGCGCGCGCTGATCCGCGCCGCCACCGGCCTCCCGCCACGGCGGGAGGCCGTCTGCCGTTCCAACAGCCGGCCACCGACGTGACCCGTTACTTCTACGACAAGCGCGTGCGCGAGATCTTCTGGCAGGTGGCCCTGCTGGCCGGCCTCGGCGTGACCATCGTCCTCGTCGTGCGCAACGCCTCGCAGAACATGGTCAATGCCGGCATGGCCTCCGGCTTCGACTTCCTGTGGCGCACGTCCGGCATCGACGTGCCCTTCGTGCTGACCTCCTACACGCCTGCTTCCAACATCCTGGCGCTCCTGTGGGTCGGCGTCGCCAACACGCTGGTGATCACCTTCGTCGCCGCCATCGCCGCGACGCTGCTGGGCTTCGTCATCGGCGTCGCCCGGCTCTCGCCGAACAAGCTGCTCTCCGGCCTCGCGGGGGCCTATATCGAGTTCGTCCGCAACATCCCGCTGCTGTTCTTCGTGCTGTTCTGGTATTTCGGGGTCATCGCCGCCCTGCCGGGACCACGCCAGTCCATCGGCCTCTTCGCCGTCGCCTTCCTCAACAATCGCGGGCTGACCATCCCGATCCCGACGGACGGCACGGCCTTCCGCATCGCCGCCGTCGTGGTC
>JAEZGJ010000188.1 GCA_023416965.1 Pseudomonadota bacterium
TTCTGGATGCGTTCGCCGAAGAGCCCGCGCGGCCGCATCAGCAGCACCAGCACCATCAGCAGATAGACCGAGGCTTCCGTCGCCGCGGGGTAGAAATGGGCGGCGACGCCGCGGGTCATGCCGACGATGGCGGCGGCCGCCACCACGCCCCAGAAGGAGCCGAGGCCGCCGATCACCACCACCACGAAGGCGAAGGTGATGATCTCCTGGCCCATGGCCGGATGGACGCCGGCAATCGGGGCGATGAGCACGCCGGCGAGCGCCGCAAGGCCGACGCCGATCATCACCACCGCCGTCATGTACGGCTTCAGCGAGATGCCGAGGGCCCCCACCATGTCCGGGTTCTGCACGCCGGCCCGCACCACCTTGCCGAAGGCGGTCTTCGTCAGGAGGATCCACAGGCCGAGCACGGCGAGCGCGGTGATCCCCAGGGTGATGAGGCGGTAGCGCGAATAGACGAAGTCGCCGAGGAAGACCTGGCCGCGCAGCGCCTGCGGGATCGAGAAGGGGATGGGGGCCGCGCCGTAGAGGATGCGCAGGGTCTGCTCGGCCACCATGGCGAGTCCGAAGGTGAGCAGCAGGCCGAGGATCGGATCGGCATTGTAGAAGCGCCGGAGCAGGTAGCGCTCCACGATCATGCCGATCAGCGCGACGATCAGCGGCGAGACGACCAGCGCCCCGCCGAAGCCGATGCGGTCGGCCAGCGTCACCGCGAGATAGGCGCCGATGGCGTAGAAGGCGCCGTGGGCGAGGTTCACGATGCCGCCGAGCGAGAAGATCATCGACAGGCCGAGCGCGATCATCAGGTAGTAGGACCCGGCGAGCAGGCCGTTGAGGATCTGCGAAAGCAGAGGGATCAGGTCAGGCACGGGATCGTCTCGGTTCGAGGGCTATCGAGCCCGGAGGCCGGCAGTCCGCAGCCGTGATCGGACAGCCCCGGGGCGTCCGATTGCCGACTGCCGACTGCCGCGGGGGCGGCCGGAGACCGCCCCCGTCATTCATCTCACGCCCGGAACGTGCACTTGTTCTCGTCGTCGGTCGCCGCGATCACCTCGAGGCTCTCATTGGCTGCGGGGACGGGCGGCGATGAGGTGAAGATGTCGTACTGGTTCTTGATCTGAGCCGCCGGCAGGGCGGTGATCGCGTACATCTCCATCATCATCTGATGGTCCTTGGCGCGGAAATAGCCCTCGCGGGTCTTCAGGAGGTCGAACTTGGCGCCCTTCTCGAAATGCTCGACGATCTTCACGGGATCGGTCGACTTCGTCTCGGTGATCGCCTGCGCCACGACCTTCATGGAGCAGTAGTCGCCCCAGGCCTGGTTCTCCGGCATGCGGTTCCACTTCTTCTGGAAGCCGGCGACGAAGGCCTTGGAACCGGGGGTATCGATGAGGTGGTGCCAAACGACCGGCCAGGTGCCGCCGAAATTGCCCTTGCCCGCGCCCCAGGCGAGCGCCGTGTCGAAGCCGAAGCCGGCGACCGGGAAGGTCAGGCCGAACTCGGCATATTGCTTGAGGAAGTTGGTGATTTGCGTGCCCGCGAGATTGAGGCAGACCACGTCCGGCCGGGCCTGGCGGATCTTCAGCAGGAAGGGCGAGAAGTCCGCAAGGTCGGTCGGGATCAGGTCGTCGCCGGCATGGTTGCCGCCGTTCGCCGCCATGTAGCGCTTGGCGACGTTGAGGAGGTCGTGGCCGAAGGCATAGTCCGCCGTCAGCGAGTACCATTTCTTGCCCGTGACGAGGCCGTCGCGGATCAGCGAGCGGCCCACCGCCTTCACGTACATCGAGTTCTGCGCCTCGATGTGGAACATGAACTTCTGGCAGTCGGACCCGCGCAGCGCATCGGAATTGGCGCCGGTATTGATGAACAGCACTTTTTCGCGCTGCACGACCTGGGCGATGGCGAGAGCCGAGGCCGAGGAGATCTCGCCCAGCAGTGCGACGATCTTGTCGCGCTGGACGAGGCGCTCCGCCTTGGCCGAGGCCTGCTGCGGGTTGGGGCTGTCGTCGAGGATGAGTTCGAGCTTGCGACCCATGATGCCGCCGCTCGCATTGATCTCCTCCGCCGCGAGCTGGGCGGCCTGGGCGGCATATTCGCCCAAGGGGCCGAGGAAGCCGGTGCGCGGCGTGATATGGCCGATCTTGATGGCTTCGGCCTGGGCGTAGCTGATGGCAGGCGCCCCCAGCGTGCCCAGCGCCGCGGCGCCGGCCGAGGCCTTGATGAGGGTGCGGCGTGACAGGCTTGTGTCGAGCGGCATCGGACGTCTCCTTGGCAGTGTTTCCAGGCCCAAATCACCCGAGCGGAGGCGTTGATCGCCCCTCGCCGACGGCTAGCGGTGGCTTGCCGTGATCTGTGATCACAGTTATGGTTTCTCAAACGGCCGGTTTTGTCCAGCCCCCTCGGTGAGGGCTGCGCGCCGGGCCGAACGGAACGCTGTCATGAGTGTTGCGGCATGACCGTCGCAGAGGCCCTGACCACCATCGGTCCGCTGGAGCGCGAGACGCTCGGCGATCGTGTCTATGGGCACCTGCGCGAGCTTCTGATGTCCGGCCGCCTGGCCCCCGGCGACAAGCTGTCGTTGCGCGGCACGGCCGAGGCCATGGGCGTCAGCATGATGCCGGTGCGCGAGGCGGTGAGCCGGCTCGTCGCCGACCGGGCGCTCGAGGTTGCGCCGAACCGGGCCGTTCGGGTGCCGATCATGACGGTGGACCAGTTCCGCGAACTCACCACCGTGCGGATCGAGCTTGAAGGCTTCGCGGCGGAACGGGCCGCGGCCGCCGCCGGCCCGCAGGAGATCGCCCGTCTCGCGCAACTGGAAGAGGCCTTCCGCGCCCTCAGCCTCGTCGCCCGTCCCGATCTCGCCGAGGCGGTCCGGCTCAACAAGGACCTGCATTTTGCCATCTACGAGGCGACGGGCCTGCCGACGCTCGCAGAGATCATCGGCGCTCTCTGGCTGAAGGCGGGTCCGGTGCTCAACCTCGATCTCGGCGCCAATCCGGACCGGCTCGCCACCGGCGGCGCCGTGCGGTTCCATGCCGATGCGCTCGCAGCCATCCGTGCGGGAGACGGGCAGGGGGCCCGCGCCGCCATCGCCGCCGACATCAGCGGCGCCGCCGACTTCATCATCGCCAGGGGCGGTCTCGCCGCCGCCTGAGGCGGACGACAATCAGGGAGAGTGAACCATGGATCTCGGCATCAGGGGCCTGCGCGTCCTCGTCACGGCGGGCGCGGGCGGCATCGGCCGCGAGGTGGCGCGGGCCTTCGTGGAGGAGGGCGCCCGCGTCCACATCTGCGACGTGGACCGCGACGCCATTGCCGAACTCGCCCGCACCGACCCCGCGATCACCTCCTCCTTCTGCGACGTGGCCGACCGCAGCCAGGTCGCCGACCTCTTCGCCACCGCCCTCGACCGGCTCGGCGGGCTCGACGTTCTCGTCAACAATGCCGGGATCGCCGGCCCCACCGGCCGGGTTGAGGAGATCAATCCGGAGGACTGGGACCGCTGCATCGAGGTCTGCCTCACCAGCCAGTTCAACTGCGCCCGCCTCGCCGTGCCGCACCTGAAGGCGAGCACCAATGCCTCGATCATCAATCTCGCCTCCGTTGCCGGCCGCTTCGGCTTCGCCTTGCGCACGCCCTATGCGGCGGCCAAGTGGGGCGTGGTCGGCTTCACCAAGTCCCTCGCCATCGAGCTCGGCGAGTTCGGCATCCGGGTGAACGCCATCCTGCCCGGCCTCGTCGAGGGCGATCGCATTCGCCGTGTGCTGGAGGCCAAGGCCCAGTCGCGCGGCGTCTCCTTCCGCGAGATGGAGGCACAGGCCGTGGCCTATACCTCCCTGAAGACCTTCGTCACCGCCCGCCAGCTCGCCGATCAGATGCTGTTCCTGGCCTCGCCGAAGGGAAAAACCATTTCGGGCCAGGCCCTGTCGATCTGCGGCGACATGCAGATGCTGACGTAAGGGGTGTCGCAGCAACCGGACCGCCAGTTCCCGCCCTTGGAATCACCGCCCATCCGTGCGAGGCCAGCGGGCGTGACCGTCATCGCCCATCTCTCCGACCTGCACCTGACTCCGGTGCCCTTTCCCTTCGGCGAGGGGCTGAAACCGGCGCTCGGCTGGATCAACTGGGCGCGCAAGCCCGGCGCCCATGACGCCGCCCTGGCGGCGCGCGCGCTGGAGGCCGCCGCCGCCACCCGCCCCGACCACGTGGTCGTTACCGGCGACCTGATCGAACTCGGCCTGCCGTCCGAATATGCCGCCGCCGGCGCCGCCCTCGCCGAACTTGGTGATCCCGACCGGGTTTCGTGGGCACCGGGCAACCACGACGTCTACACGCGGCGGGCCGAAGCGCGGCTGCAATTGATCCTCGGCGACTGGCTGGCAGGGACGGCTGTCGGGGAGGATTTGCGCGGGCGCTTCCCCCGCCTCGCCGTTGTCGGCCGCGTCGCGGTCGTCACCCTCTGCTCCGGCACCCCGACCTGGCTCTTCTCCGCCGAGGGGGAACTCGGCGCCGCCCAGCTCGCCCGCCTTGACGCCCTCCTCGCCGACCTTGATCGCAACACGCACCTGCCGATCGTCGCCGTCCACCACCCGCCCCACGCGCCCGTGCTGTCGAGGCTGAAGCGGCTGCGCGACGGCGATGCCCTGATGGCGCTCCTCGCCCGCCACGGCTGCCCGCTCGTCCTCCACGGCCACCTGCACCTTGCCTGCGACACCGTCTGGACCGGCGGCGGCCGCAGCATCCATCTCGCCGGCGCGCCCTCCGCTTCCGCGGCAGGCCGCCACGGCGACGACCCCGCCGGCTTCACCCTCGTCCATGTGGACGAAGGCCTTGGCTTCCGCCTGGAGCGCCGGACACTCCCCTGATTTCGCAACGGCCCCCTGCAACAAGCCGGTTGGAATTCGAGCCGCTTGGTGCTCTTGATGTCGGCCCCCCGCCGCCTGCCCACAACGGTTGAGACCCATGAACGCTCCCCTCGCGGCCTCGCAGATCGATCCCGCCCTGCTCGACGGCCTCCGCGCCCTTCTCGGCGCCCGCGTCTCGACCTCCGAATCGGACCGGGCCCAGCACGGCCGCGACGAGTCGCGCCACGCCGCCCGCCTGCCGGACGCGGTCTGCCGCGCCATGTCCACGGAAGAGGTCGCGGCCATCGTCAAGCTCTGCGCCGCCCACGGCACGCCCATCGTCGCCTACGGCGCCGGCTCCTCGCTGGAGGGCGCGCTGATCCCGCTGAAAGGCGGTGTCTCGCTCGACCTCACCGGCATGAATCAGATCCTTAGCGTCCGCGCCGAAGACCTTGATGCGACGGTGCAAGCCGGCGTGACGCGCAAGCAGCTCAACGCCCATCTGCGCGACACAGGCCTGTTCTTCCCCGTCGATCCCGGCGCCGACGCGACCATCGGCGGCATGGCCGCGACCCGCGCGTCCGGCACCAATGCCGTGCGCTACGGCACCATGCGCGAGAACGTCGTGAATCTGACCGTGGTCCTCTCCGACGGCCGCATCATCCGCACCCGTTCGCGCGCCAAGAAGTCCTCCGCCGGCTACGATCTCACCGGTCTCTTCGTCGGCCAGGAGGGCACGCTCGGCATCATCACCGAGGTGACGGTCAGGCTCTACGGCATCCCCGAGGTCATGGCCGCGGCGACCTGCTCCTTCCCAACCGTCGAGGCGGCGGTCGACACGGTGATCCAGACGATCCAGATGGGCATTCCCATCTCGCGCGTCGAGCTGCTGGACGACCGCGCCATCGAGGCCGTGAACGCCTATTCCAAGCTCACCCTGCCGGTGACGCCGACCCTCTTCTTCGAATTCGCGGGCAGCCAGTCGGGCGTCGAGGAGCAGGCCGCCATCGTCGAGGAACTGGCCAAGGGGGAGGGGGCCAGCAACTGGCGCTGGTCCACCGATGCCGACGAGCGCTCGAAGCTCTGGCAGGCCCGCCACGACATCCACTGGGCCATCCGCGCCCTCCGGCCCGGCGCCAAGGGCTGGGGCACCGACGTCTGCGTGCCGATCTCGGCGCTGGCCGAGGTCATCCGCGAGGTCCGCAAGGAAACCTCGCAGCAGAGCTTCGGCACGACCCTCGTCGGCCATGTCGGCGACGGCAATTTCCACCTCGGCATGCAGATCGACCCCGATGATCCGGCCGAATGGGCCAAGGCCAACGAGATCAACGACCGCATGGTCAAGCACGCCATCCGCCTCGGCGGCACCTGCACCGGCGAGCACGGCGTCGGCATCGGCAAGATGAAGTTCATGCGCGAGGAGCACGGCGAGGCACTCGACGTCATGCATCTGATCAAGAATGCCCTCGATCCCAAGGGCATCTTCAATCCCGGCAAGGTGCTGCCGGCCTGAGCATCGGGACCGGCCTGGAATAAATCGGACTCCGCCGCGGCAAAGTGCTACCGTGGCGCATGTCTCAGACGGATTTCACCGCCGCTGCCGAACTCTTCGCCAACAAGCGAAAGTCGTTCCGCTCCCGCGTGCCCCTCAAGTACAAGCGTTTCGACAGCCTCGCCGAGGCTGTCCGCTTCGCCGTCGAGGAGCTCGGCGACGATCTCAACGGCATCAACATCCGCACCGAAAGCGACGATGTCTCGGGAGCGGCCATCCGCACGCTCTACGACGACGCCGCCTATCCCCTCGAGCGAAAGGCGCTTCGGCAGGCATCATGACCCATCCCCTCATCGCCGCCGCCCCCGCAGGCGTCGCGGCCCTCGTCGAGGTGCGCAGCCTGGGCGGCGTCAATTTCGTCCGCCCCGACCGGGTCATCGCCATCCAGACGTCGCCCACCGGCACGTCCCTGATCGTCATGGAGGGGGGCACGACCGTGCACTCCTCCGAGACGACGAAGGTCATCGCCGAGCGCATAGCCGCCGCCGATCGCGACCGCTGACCGCTCCATCCGGATTCTCCCGACGCCGCCCGCCCGGGCAGGCGCATCCACCAGCACGACAGGTGACATCATGGCTCAGCACAGGTTCAAGGTCGGCGACGTCGTCACCCTCGCCCGCTCCTTCCTCAAGATGCCGGACGGCCCCTTTGAGGTGATCCGCCTGCTGCCCTCCGATTCCGCCGATCCCGCCTATCGCATCAAGAGCCGATCGGAATCCTACGAGCGCGCCGTGCGCGAATACGAGATCACGGCGGCCTGACCGCACCCTGCATGGCTCCCATGGCGCGCCGGCCTTGCCGGCCCGCCCCTTCCGCCGCTGACTGTCGCCCTTTGACGTGACGTGAGCGAACGGGCCGGCCATGCAGACTCTGACTTCCGAAGCACTCCTCGATGCCGTCCGCCAATGGGTGGCCATCGAGAGCCCGACCCAGGACGTCGCGGCGGTCAACCGCATGGCGGATCATGCGGAGGCGCTTCTGCGCGGCGCCGGCGCCAGCATTGAGCGCATCCCCGGCACGATGGGCTATGGCGACATCCTGATCGGCCGCATCCCGGGCGAAACGGAAGGGCCAGGCATCCTGTTGCTCGGCCACATCGACACGGTCCATCCGGTTGGAACGCTCGACTCCGACCTGCCCTGGCGGATCGACGGCGACCGGGCCTACGGCCCCGGCATCTACGACATGAAGGGCGGCAATGCGATCGCCGTGGCGGCGCTCGCCCATCTTCACGCGACCGGACGGCGGCCGCACATGCCGGTTACCGTCATGTTCATTCCCGACGAGGAGGCGGGCAGCCCGTCCTCGCGCGCGCGCATCGAGGCGGAGGCGCGCCGCCACGCCATCGTGCTCGTCGCCGAGCCCTCGGGGGAGGGTGGCAGGCTCACCGTCGCCCGCCACGGCATTGCCCGCTACTACCTGAAGACGACGGGCATCCCCCGCCCATGCCGGCGCCTATCACGCCAAGGGCCGCAGCGCGATCCGCGAGATGGCTCGCCAGATTCTCGCCGTCGAGGCGATGACCGACTACGACCGCACCATCACCCTCAATGTCGGCACCATGTCCGGCGGCACCCACGAGAACATGGTGCCGATCCACGCCGAGGCCTGTGTCTACGTTCTGGTTCCCTCCGCCGAGGCCGAGGCCGAGGTGCGCGCCAAGCTGCTGGCGCTGAAGCCGCACGATCCCGACGTCAAGCTGGAGGTGACGCTCGGCCTCTATCGGCCCTCCTACGGCAAGACGCCGGCCATCCAGGCGCTCTACGACCACGCCGCCGGGCTTGCCCGCGTGCTCGGCTTCGAGGTGGCCGGCGAGCGTGTCGCCGGCGGCGGATCGGACGGCAATTTCACCGGCGCGCTCGGCATTCCGACGCTGGACGGCCTGGGTGTGATCGGCGACGGCCCCCACACCCACCACGAGCACCTGCTCGTCTCCTGCCTCGTGCCTCGCACCCGGCTCTATGTGCGGCTGTTCGAGACCCTGACGCCGGGGCTGGTCGCCGGCTGACCGGCGGCGAAGCGCAGGGCGCCAGCCTTGCCGTCGGACCAGATGACGGTGCCATCGCAGTCACAGTCGTTGTGCTTCAGCCTCAGCCGCTTGCCGACTTCGTCGCTGCCGATGCCGGAGATTTTGGCGCCCCCCGTCGAGATGTTCTCCACCACGACGTTGCGGGCGCCGTCCGGGCTCTCGACCCGGCCGATGGCGTGGACCTCCTCGCGCGGGTGACGGCGCCGGTCGTCATGCGTTTCGCTGGCGCCGATCGCCCGGGAGAGGTCGGTGAGCATGGACAGCACGTCGTGGCTCGCCTCGTTCAGTTCGGCGAGGGCGGCGAGAGCTTCCATCTGCCGGCCGGCTTCGTGCGCCACCAGCGCGGCCTTGGCGGTCGCATGCACCCGACGGTGCGGCTCGACAAGGGCCCGGAAGGTCGGCAGGTCGCGGATGCCCGGCAGGTTCATGCCATCATACCACTTGCCGAGGCGGCAGCCATGGTGGTCCGGCACCTCGGCCGAGGCCCATTGCGACCGGCCCATGAGCGAATCGACCACCCGCTTCTTGAACAGGACGTGGTCGATCTTCGCCATCTCGCAGAGCGCCCGCGGCGAGGAGGCGGTGAACCAGGTTTTCGCGCTGTCGGAGAAGCGATCGTTGCTCGTCTGCATCTGCGCCGACATGCGCTGCAGCAGCCGCTCGTTCTCGGTGGCCAGGCGGGCGCTGCCGGCGACATTGGCGGCGATCTCCTCGCTCGCCAGCTTCTGCTGGGCGAGCACGCCGGCGATGGCGTCCATGTGGTTGGCCACCGTGCCGACCTTCTCTGCGATGCCGCTCATCGTGCCGGAGACGCTGACGATGGCCTCCTGCCCGTCGGCGACGGCCGCAGTGGTGCGTCCCATCGCCTCGCCCATGCCCGCGATGACCCGGCGCATCTCGCCGATGCGGCGGCCGATCGTGTCGGTCGCCGAAGCCGTCTGGTTGGCGAGGGCCTTCACCTCGTTCGCCACCACGGCGAAACCGCGACCGGCTTCACCCGCCCGGGCCGCCTCGATCGTGGCGTTGAGCGCCAGCAGGTTCGTCTGCTTGGCGATGGCGTCGATGACGCCCAGCACCTCGGCGATCTGATCGAAGGCGGCGCCGAGCTCGCCGGCCCGGCTCTGCGTCTCGGTGGTGGCCGTGCTGACATGGCCCATGGTCGCCGAGAGGTTGGCGACGGCGGAGAGCGCCTCGGTCGCCGTCTCGTTGGAGGTGCGCGCCTCCTCCAGCGCCTTCGCGCTCGCGCGCGTGATCTCGTCGATGGAGGCGACGAGCTCATTGACGGCGGAGGCGATCGACTGCGCCCCCTCGCTCGCCTGGCGCGTGTTGGCAGAGAGGTAGGCGATCTCGATCGCCACCTCGTTCACGTCGGCGACGGTGCGCGACAGGTTGGCGAGATTGTCGATGTCGGCGGTGGCGGCGAGGCGGCTGGCCTGGGCGGCCAGCGCCTCCTCGGAGACGAGGCGGTGGACGGCGGCGGCCGCGGCAGCATAGCGCCTGGCGATCTCCGGCAGCAGACCGGTGCGGCGGCCCAGCGCCTGCACCAGTCCACCGGCGCGGGAGGCCGCATGTTCCATCACCGTGTCAAGGGCATCGAGAATGGCGGGCGGCGGCGTTCCCGCCGCGACCATCGCGCGGATGCCGGCATCGGGCGCATCGCCCGTCATCAGCCGGGCAATGCCGGCGTCAAAGGCCTGCCGTGCCTGGCGCTCGGGAATGTAGCGCTCATGGACGGCGGAGAGATCGGGGAGGAGGAAGCGGGGTGCGAGCGACGGCGCGGCGGGGACTGGGGATACGGATTGCCTGGACAAGGGGAGTGCTCACTCGTTCGCTTCTGCGAACAAAAGTGCCCGATGATGGTAAACTCGCGGTAAAATAGTGCGGATTCCGCTGCGGGATATCGCCTATTCCGCCGCGGCAGGAAGGGCGCGGGCGGCCCACCAGGCTTCGAGCGCGGCCCGCTTGCAGGCGAGCTTCTCGTCCATGCCGCCGGCAAAGGTATCCCACGCGGCGGCGAAACGCTCCGGAACGCCGATCAGCAGCGGCAGGCCGGCCGCGACCGTTGCGCCGATCTCGCCGATGAGACCGCCGCCTTCGGCCTCCATCCGGCCGAACTTGTTGATGACGACGAGCTGGGCCGGCCGGTCCAGCGCCTGCCGCAGGGCGGCGGCAGCCTCCGCCAGGCCGGCGGGATCGAGCCGGCAGGCATTGGCGCTGCCCGGGCCGAGGTCCTGACAGATGTTGATCCGCCGGCCGGAGCCTAGCGCCTCCAGTTCCATGTCGAGTTCGGCGCAGCCCGCCCCCGCATTGATCTGGATGAGCCCGGCCACCGCCACGCCCGCGCCGAGGAGGTCGTGGGCAAAAGCTGCGAGCAGGGCGTCGCAGTCGTCGTCGGGGCCGTAGGTGACGGCGGCAATCAGGCTCATGCGCGCGATCCCGTGTTGGGGGCTAGGATGGGGCGGGATCGCTCCCGGGTAAAGCGCCTCGGCCGTCCCGGGCTCGGCAGAAGGCGGGACTCATGGTTTGATGGCGCCGATCAGGGCGCGCCCGCAGGTCGGCCGCCACGGCAGGGATGAATGGACATGGTCAAGCTTTCGATGGTCACCCTTGTGGTTGCGGCGGGTCTCGCCGCCGCGGCTCCCGGCAGCGCCGAGGCGAGCCACCGCCGGCTCGGCATGCACGGCTGGTGCAGGGCGGATGCGGCCCGGATGATGGGCGTCAGCCGCCGCGCCGTCCTGCTCGACCGCCATGTGCTGCGCACGGCCGGCGGACGCTATGAAATCCGCGGCCTGGCCGCCCACGGGCGCTACGGCTCCCGCGCCTTCATCTGCCACTTCAACGCGCGCGGTGTCCTCCAGGGCGCCGTCTGACGCCTTCATGCCTTGCGGACGAGGAAGGTCAGGGTGCCGTCGCCTTGCCGCTGGTCCTCGAGCACGTCGCCCGTCTCCCGCAGGAGGTGGGGGATGTCGATTCCCGCCATGGGATCGGTGCAGACCACCGCCATGCGCTGTCCCGGGGACATGCGGCCCAGCGCCTTGCGGGTCTTCAGGGCGGGCAGGGGGCATTTCAGCCCCTTGAGGTCGAGAGTGGCGATATCCGCCGGCGAGGGCGCGCCCCCGCCGGGCGAGGTATTGGTCATCAGGTCAGCGCGTCGCCGTCGGGGCGTTCATGCCGTCCCAGGACTTGCCGACCAGGTTGTAGCCGGCCTCGCTGCCGCGCAGCTGGGCGCCCGAGCCGACGAAGCGCGCATCGGCGGTCATCTGGTAGGTGGAGTTGAGAAGGTAGCCGGCGCCCACCGCGATGACGATGGCGGCGGCGAATGCGAGCACGATGGCCTTCATGGTGGTCCCCTCTCGGAAGTTCTTGTTTCCGCGCGCAATTTATCATGCGTCTGGAACCGTTCAAGGGCCGCGGCGTCGCAGCCCCGCCTATTCGATGATGATGGGCGGCGGCGGCTTGACGGTGACGTCGCCCGTTCCTGACAGGCTCGCCCAGACCTGCCGCGCCACGTCGCGATAGACCAGGGCATGGGGGCTCGACGGGTCGGTGGCGACGACCGGCCGGCCGGTATCGGACCTCTCGCGCAGCGCCATGTCGAGCGGCACCTCGCCGAGGAAGGGGACGCCGAGCCGCTCGGCCTCCCTGCGGGCGCCGCCATGGCCGAAGATGTCGTAGCGGTTGCCGGTGTCGGGCGCGATGAAATAGCTCATGTTCTCGACGATGCCGAGGATCGGCACCTCGGTCTTGCGGAACATGGCGACGCCGCGCCTCGCATCGATCAGGGCAAGGTCCTGCGGCGTCGAGACGATGACGGCGCCCGCCAGCGGCGTCGCCTGCGCCATCGTCAGCTGGGCGTCGCCCGTGCCCGGCGGCATGTCGACGACGAGCACGTCGAGCTCGCCCCAGGCGACCTCGCGCAGCATCTGGGTGATGGCGCTCATCACCATCGGGCCGCGCCAGATCATCGGCGTCTCTTCCTCGACGAGGAAGCCGATGGACATGACCTTGACGCCGAAGCCCTCCAGCGGCGCGAGGGTGCGCCCGCTCACCACGCGCGGCTTGCCGTGCAGGCCGAATAGCTTGGGCAGCGAGGGGCCGTAGATGTCGGCGTCGAGAATCCCGACACGCTGGCCGTTGGCCGCCAGAGCCAGGGCGAGGTTGCAGGCCGTGGTCGACTTGCCGACGCCGCCCTTTCCGGAGGCCACGGCGATGACGTGGCGAACACCGGGAATGGTCGCCGCCTTCGGCGACGGCGGCTGCGAGGGGCGGCCCGGCGCCACATGCGGCTGGGTGGAGGGCGGGGGCCGCGTGGCCCCCGGTGCGGGGCCGGCGGGCCGGTCGGCCGTCAGCGACACGAGAGCCTGTCCGACCCCCGGCACGCCGCCGATGGCCGACTGGGCGGCCGCCCGCACCGGCTCCATGGCGGAAGCCTCCGTCGGGTCGATGGCGATGGCGACCATCACCTTGTCGCCGTTGACGAGAATGTCGGAGAGCCGGCCCGATGCCGTCAGCGACTGGCCGCTGGCCGGCAGCTTCACCTGTTCGAGCGCCCGCGCAACTTCTTCGCGTGTGACCATGATGCCCCCGTGAGATGAGGGGTCACATAGGGCATTGCGGCAGGTTCCGGAAGGGTCGCGGCCCGTCAGGGCGTGACGGTGAGACGCAGCACGTAGGAATCGAGCGGCATGGCCCGGTTCGCCGTCGTCAGTTCGCGCGGCGGCGAGACGAGTTCGCCGAAGGCGACGAAGCGGCCCTGGACCGGCACGAACGGCGCGCCCAGGTGGGCAGCCGGCGAGAGCCGGAAGGTCGGGGCCTGGGCGCCCACAGCCTCGATCTCGACGACAGGCGATCCGGTGCGGGTGCAGCCGCGCGGCGAGGCGCACTGGCCGTCGGCCACCACCTTGCTGAACCGGAGCTTCATAACCCGGCCGTTCGGACCCGTGACCTCGACGGTCTCGCCGCCGCGGATCTCCACCCGCTGCGGCTGGGGCGCCTGGGCCTTGCTCGGCCCGGTGACGAGGAGGAGCACCGTGCTGGCGGCGAGGAACATCAGCGTGGGGGCAGCGATCATGGTCACATTCGCTATTGTCGGGCTGTTCAGCGTCATATGCGGCTCCGGGTATTGCACCCGTGTGTCGCGATGGCGCCGTGAATGGTTCAATGCCGATGTGGCGGCGCGGTTGCTAAGGCGCCACGTCTTTTTACGCTCACGACTTCGCGAGCCGCGCCGGGGACATGGCAGGCCCGGCAGCAATAGGACCGCCGGCCTGCAAATCCATGTTGGACCTGTCATCGAGTCGTGGTAGCAGGCTGCGCCAACCCATAACCGAGCCGACATCCATCCTCCCGCGAGTCGAGAGGGCGGACAGGGCTTTATCCGCAGCGGAGTTGGCCATGGCCGTCATCAAGTCCATCGAGGAAGCCCTCACCTTCGACGACGTCCTGCTGCGGCCGGGCCTGTCGGACGTCATGCCCGGCGACGTCGATGTCAGGTCGCGGATCACGCGCACCATCTCCCTCAACATCCCGCTCATGTCCTCGGCCATGGACACGGTCACGGAATATCGCATGGCCATCGCCATGGCCCAGGCCGGCGGCATCGGCGTCATCCACCGCAACCTTGATCCCGAGGTGCAGGCCGACCATGTCCGCCAGGTGAAGCGCTTCGAGAGCGGCATGGTGCTCAACCCCATCACCATCCATCCGGACGAGACCCTGGCCGACGCGCTGGCGCTGATGAAGAAGCACGGCTTCTCGGGCTTTCCCGTCGTCGAGCGTGGTCCGAACGGCAAGGGCGGCAAGCTCGTCGGCATTCTGACCAACCGCGACGTGCGCTTCGCCACCCGTCCCGACCAGCCGGTGTCCGAGCTGATGACCAAGGACCGGCTCATCACCGTTGGCGAGGGCGTGACCCAGGAAGAAGCCAAGCGCCTGCTGCACCAGTTCCGCATCGAGAAGCTGCTGGTCGTCGACGAGCACTACCGCTGCACAGGCCTCATCACGGTGAAGGACATCGAGAAGCAGGTCGCCAATCCCAATGCCTGCAAGGATGAGCAGGGGCGCCTCAGGGTCGCTGCCGCCACCACCGTGGGCGAGCAGGGCTACGAGCGCACGGAGATGCTGATCGATGCGGGCGTCGACCTCGTCGTCGTCGACACCGCCCACGGCCACTCCCAGAAGGTGCTGGACCAGGTGACGCGCATCAAGCGCCTGTCCAACAAGGTCCAGGTCGTCGCCGGCAACGTTGCCACCGGGGCGGCGACGCGCGCCCTCATCGATTCCGGCGCCGACGCCATCAAGGTCGGCATCGGTCCGGGTTCCATCTGCACGACCCGCATCGTCGCCGGGGTCGGCGTGCCGCAGCTCACCGCCATCATGGAGAGCGTCGAGGCGGCGCAGGCGAGCGGCACGCCCGTCATCGCCGACGGCGGCATCAAGTTCTCGGGTGATCTCGCCAAGGCTCTGGCGGCCGGCGCCGAGGTCGCCATGATCGGCGGCCTGCTGGCCGGCACCGACGAGGCGCCCGGCGAGGTCTATCTGTGGCAGGGGCGCTCCTACAAGAGCTACCGCGGCATGGGCTCGGTGGGCGCCATGGCCCGCGGTTCCGCCGACCGCTACTTCCAGGCCGAGGTGAAGGACACGCTGAAGCTGGTGCCGGAGGGCATCGAGGGTCAGGTCGCCTACAAGGGCCCTGTCTCGACAGTTGTCCATCAGCTCGTCGGTGGCCTTCGGGCGGCCATGGGCTACACGGGCGCCCGCGACCTCGCGGACTTCCGCGCCAAGACGGAGTTCGTGCGCATTTCGGGCGCCGGTCTGCGCGAAAGCCACGTCCACGACGTGACGATCACCCGCGTGAGCCCCAACTATCCGAACGGCGGCCGGGTCTGAGACCGTGTCCTCAGCCGCCCGTGCATAAAAAAAGGCGGCCCGCGGGCCGCCTTTCGTCGTCGTAGCTCGCGGGATCAGTCGCAGACGCGCACCCGCCGCACTTCCGGACCCCAGGGGGTGTCGACCCAGCGCCGCTCGATCCAGCACTCGCGATAGGGCGAGGCGGCAGCGGCCGCCGCACCGCCGATGATCAGGGCAGCAGCACCGGCGCCCACCCAGGGACCGGGACCCCGCCAGCCGCGACCGCGATAATAGCCCGGTCCGGGACGGAAGCCGGGACGGCCGGCAAAGCCGGGGCCCGGACGGAAGCCCGGTCCGCCGCGGAAGCCGCCGCCGCGGCGCTGCATTTCGACGGGCTCGCCCTGACCGATCGCGGCACCGAGCGCCGACCGATCAGCGAGGGGGGCGGCGAGGGCGGACGAGGACGCGAGGCTGGCGCCGCCGAGCGCGAGGGCACCGAGGGCGGTGGAGAGCGCAAGGCTCCTGAAGGACATGTGACGCATGACGAAGTCTCCCCGAATACGCGGAGGGCATCCTGCCCGCCGGGCCGCGACGCAGTCAGCGCGCCGTTCACGGCCATGGGACCGGCCAATTCCGGTATTTCCTTGACCAACCCTCGGGCAGCATGCTCGGTTCCGCCGCTCTGACAAGATTGACGCGGCCTTTGGCGAGCCGGAACGGAGAAAAATTCGATGGGCTTGATGAATCCCGGTGGCGCCTCGCTCGTCTGGCCCGTGCTCGCCCAGGTCACGCTGACCTTCGTCGTTCTCTTCATCATGGGCTTCTACCGGCGTCAGGCCCTGTACGCACGCGAGGTGCGCCTGAAGGATATCGCCCTGTCGTCGGAGACCTGGCCGCCGAAGGCCAGGCAGGCAGCCAACAATTTCTCCAACCAGTTCGAGACGCCGGTCCTCTTCTACGTGCTTGCCATCATGGCGATCCATGTCGGCGCCACGGGATGGCTCATGGCGACCCTCGCCTGGCTCTTTGTCGCCACCCGCATGGTTCATGCCTGGGTCCATATCGGCTCGAACAACCTGCGCCTGCGTCCGCTCGTCTTCCTGGTGGGCTGCCTCGCCTTGATCGCCATGCTCGTCGGCGTCCTCCTCGCCGCCCTTTGACGAAAGGAGCCCCGGTCTCGTGACCGGGGCCCAGGTCGGGCAGGGGAGATCGGCTCCGGCTGCGGCTCACCAGGCGCAGACGTTCACCAGCCGGCGCTGCAGCCCGTAGGGGGTATCCACCAGGCGGTAGCGGTAGCAGCTGGCCCCGACGGTGGCGATGCCGAGCCCGCCGACCCAGACGCCGTGGCGCCAGACGCGGTGCCGGTGGCCGTGGCCGTGGCGATGGAAGCCGAGGTGGCGTCCGCCGAAGTGACGGCCGCCGCCGAAATGCATGCCGCCGCCACGGTGGAAGCCGCCGCCACCGCCACCGCCGCGGAACCCGCGGGCTTCGGCGTCGGTCGTGGCATAGAGGCTGAGACCGGCAACAGCGGCGCCCGCGAGGGCCATCGTCTTGAGATTGAACATGTCGTCGTTCCTTGAGCTTGTGTCCGAGGGAGGAAGTCACCCTTCCCCCATGGGTGCTCGCGGCGCCGGAAAAGGTTCATCGGAAAGATGCCGCCGAACGTGCCGTTTATTTTACGCGATCTGTCCCAGTGGAATTAAGCCTGTGTTTAGCCTCGCGGGGGCATGGTGGGGCGGTCTCCCGCTCTGGCAGAGATCATGGTCGAGGTCACCGGCATCACGGCGCAGGACATTGCCGAAGCGAGGGCTGCGCGGCGCTGGGACCTGGCGTTTCCCGAACCGATCGAAGGGCGTTTCGCGGCCGAGATGGACATGCGGCGCGCCGTCGCCATTCGGCGCGTTCTCCCGCGCACCCTCGTCATCTACAACGCCTTCCTGCTCGGCGATCACCTGCTCACCCCGGACGCCGTCTGGCTGTCCTGGATCGTCCATTTCGCGCTGGTGACCCCCTGGATCATCGTCGCCATCTTCCTGATGCCGAAGATCCGCTCCCGGCTGTCGCGCGACCTGCTCCTCGCGAGCCTGCCGCTGTCCATCATCGCAGGCATTCTCGCGGTCTATTCCGTGTCCCGCTCGCCGCTGGCGGCCCACTACCAGTATTTTGTCATCATCGCGCTGCTTTACGGCAACGCGGTGCTGAGGCCGCGCCTGACACTCACGCTCGCCATTTCGGCCGTCACCATCACCGCCCATGCGCTGACCCTGGGCACCCACCCCGCCATGGACCCGGTCGTCGCCCTTTCGGCGGTCTCCTGCCTGGTCGTGGCGTGCTATGTCTCGCTCTCGACCAATGCCGCCATGGAGCGCGACCTGCGCCGGCTCTATCTCGCGAGCCTGTCGGAGAGCCTCGTCGCGAGCGACCTCGGCCGCACGGCCGCCGACCTGCACCGCATGTCGCTGGTCGATCCGCTGACCGGCCTCGCCAACCGGCGCGCCGTCGATGCGCGGTCGGCCGTCGTTACGGCCGCCACGGATGCGGGCTGCGCCGTTCTGATGATCGACGTGGACCGGTTCAAGTCCTTCAACGACCTCTACGGCCATCCCGAGGGGGATCGTTGCCTTGTGGCGGTGGCGGGCGCCATCCGCGGCTCGGTGAGGGGCGGCCTCGACATTGCCGGGCGTTACGGCGGCGAGGAGTTCCTCGTCCTGCTGCACGGCGCCGGCCTGGAGGAGGCCCTGCGGACCGCCGAGCGCATCCGGGCGACCGTCGAGTCCCTCGCGATTCCGCATGAGCATGCCGAGGCGGGGCTCGTCACCGTCAGCATCGGCCTGGCCATCGCCGAACCCGGCGGGGCGGAGGGCCTCGAACCGACCATCGGCGAGGCGGATGCCGCTCTCTACGAGGCCAAGCAGGCGGGCCGCAACCGCGTCCGCGCCTGGCTTCCCGGCTCAATGCCCCGGCGCCGGCCGCCGGCCGGCACGGTTCCGGACGCCGCCTGACCGGCGAGGGTCCTTGCCGGCGGTGCCCGTCAGCGGCTAACACCCCGTCTCTGGCGGCCGGGACCGCCCCGGAGCCGCCGTGACCCCTTCAGCCAGACTGTCCGCCGCCATCGAGGTCCTCGCCCATATCGAGGCACGCCGGCGTCCTGCTCCCGACGCCCTGAAGGACTGGGGCCTCGCCCACCGTTTCGCGGGTTCGAAGGACCGCGCCGCCATAGCCAGCCTCGTCTATGACGCGCTGCGTCGCCGCGCCTCGGCGGCCTACGTCATGGGGGAGGCGGGCCCGCGGGCGGTTCTTCTCGGCGCCCTCGCCCTCGGCCGCGGCATGGACGTTCAGACCATTGCCGGCCTCTGCACGGGCGAGCGCTTCGCGCCGGAGCCGCGCACGGCGGAGGAACGGGGGCGGCTCGCCGCCCTCGACCTGCGGGGAGCGCCACCGGCCGCGGCCGGCGATTTTCCGGACTGGCTGGCGGAGGATCTCGCCGCCGCATTCGGCGATCGCCTCGTGGAAGAGATGGTCGCCCTGGCGGAGCGCGCGCCGATCGACATCCGGGTGAACACGCTGAAGACCGAGCGCATGCGACTGTTGCCGGACCTCGCCCATCTCGGGCCCGAACTGACGCCCCACGCGCCCACCGGTCTGCGCTTCGGCCATGGCGAGGACGGCCGCGGCCCGACGCTGCAGGTGACGCCGGAATTCCTCAAGGGCCTGTTCGAGATCCAGGACGAGGGCTCCCAGCTCGTCGCCGCCATGACCGGCGCCGGCCCTGACATGCAGGTCGTCGACCTCTGCGCCGGCGGCGGCGGCAAGACCCTGGAACTCGCGGCCCTGATGGACAATTCCGGCCAGATCTATGCCACCGACGCCGATGCCCGCCGGCTCGCTCCGATCCACGACCGCCTGAACCGGGCCGGCGTCCGCAACGTCCAGGTCCGCACGCCGAAGGGCAGGGGGGACGAGCCGCTGGCCGACCTCGCCGGCCGGATCGACCTCGTCGTCGTCGACGCGCCCTGCACCGGCATCGGCACCTGGCGGCGCAACCCCGATACCAAGTGGCGGGTGCGCCCCGGCGCCCTCGACGAGCGCATGAAGGAGCAGGACCTCGTCCTCGCCCGCGCCGAGCGGCTGGTGAAACCCGGAGGCCGCATCGCCTACATCACCTGCTCGGTCATCCCCCGGGAGAACGACGAGCGCATCGCGGCCTTCCTCGCGAGCCATCCGAACTTCGCCGCGGTCGATCCCCGCGAGGTGCTGGCGCTCGCCCCGGACAGCCTGTCCGAACGGGATGACCTCGTCTCGCCGTCGGGCCTCGGGCTGCAGCTCTCGCCGCTCAGGACGGGCACGGACGGCTTCTACCTCGCCCTGATGGAGCGGCGCCGATGACCGGTCACCATCCCTCCCGCCGCCTTCTGCTCGCTGCGGCCGTCGTCCTGTCGCCGTGTCTCGCCGGGGCGGTGCCTGCGATCCGCGCCTCGACCCGCGAGGCGGCGGAGGCGGCCCGCATCATCAACGCCTACCGTGCCACGCGCGGGCTCGGACCCCTGCGCGTCGATCCCCGCCTGAACGCGGCGGCCGCCGACCAGGCGCGCATGATGGCCTCCACCGGGCTTCTTTCCCACGACGTTGCCGGCAGCTTTGCGGCCCGCATGCAGCGCCTCGGCGCCCCCGCGGCCTCGGAGAATCTCGGCAAGGGCTATCGCTCGGCCGCCGAAGCCGTAGCGGCATGGCGGGGCTCGCCGCCCCACCATGCCAACCTCGTGAGGCCCCACCGGCGGATGGGGCTCGCACGGGCCGAGGTGCCGAATGGTGGTCCGTCCTACTGGGCGCTGATCCTCGCCCCCTGACGTCCTGCTGCCATTCCCATGTTGACGGCGCGAAGCCCGGACTTGCGCCATTCCCGGCATGGTCGTAACGCAGGGCCATGACCCAGCACGACACCATCCTGATCATCGATTTCGGCTCGCAGGTGACGCAGCTCATCGCGCGACGCGTCCGCGAGTCGGGCGTCTATTGCGAGATCCATCCCTTCCAGTCGGCGGAAGCCGCCTTTCGCAAGCTGAAGCCCAAGGGGGTCATCCTGTCGGGCGGGCCCGCCTCCGTGACGGAGGACTTCTCTCCACGCGCTCCGCAGCTCATCTTCGACGAGAAGCTGCCCGTCTTCGGCATCTGTTATGGCGAGCAGACCATGGCCGAGCAGCTCGGCGGCAGGGTCGAGGCCGGCCATCACCGGGAATTCGGCCGCGCCTTCCTCGACGTGCAGAAGCCCTCGAAGCTGTTCGAGGGCGTCTGGGAGCCGGGCAGCCGCCACCAGGTCTGGATGAGCCACGGCGACCGCGTCACGCAGCTGCCGGAGGGCTTCGAGGTTGTGGCAACCTCCGACAACGCTCCCTATGCCGCCATCGCCGACGAGAAGCGCCACTACTATGCCGTACAGTTCCACCCGGAGGTGGTGCACACGCCCGACGGCGCGAAGCTGATCAGCAATTTCGTCCACAAGATCGCGGGCGCCCGTTCGGACTGGACCATGTCCGCCTACCGTCAGGAGATGATCGCCAAGATCCGCGCCCAGGTCGGCAAGGGCCGTGTCATCTGCGGCCTTTCGGGAGGCGTCGATTCCTCCGTTGCGGCGGTGCTCATCCACGAGGCGATCGGCGACCAGCTCACCTGCGTCTTCGTCGACCACGGCCTGATGCGCCAGAACGAGGCGAAGGAGGTGGTCGACCTCTTCCGCGGCCACTACAACATCCCGCTCGTCCACGTGGACGCGAGCGACCTCTTCCTCGGCCAGCTTGCCGGCGTCACCGACCCGGAGACGAAGCGCAAGACCATCGGTCGCCTCTTCATCGAGGTCTTCGAGAAGGAGGCCAAAGCGGTCGGCGGCGCGGAATTCCTCGCCCAGGGCACGCTCTATCCCGACGTCATCGAGAGCATCTCCTTCTCCGGGGGGCCCTCCGTTACCATCAAGAGCCACCACAATGTCGGCGGCCTGCCAGAGCGCATGAACATGAAGCTCGTCGAGCCGCTTCGCGAGCTCTTCAAGGACGAGGTCCGCGCCCTCGGCCGCGAGCTTGGGCTTCCCGACAGCTTCGTCGGGCGCCACCCGTTCCCGGGGCCCGGCCTCGCCATCCGCATCCCCGGCGAGATCACCCGCGAGAAGCTCGACATCCTGCGGCAGGCCGATGCCATCTATCTCGACGAGATCCGCAAGGCCGGGCTCTACGACATCATCTGGCAGGCCTTCGCGGTCCTGCTGCCCGTGCGCACCGTCGGCGTCATGGGTGACGGCCGCACCTATGACCACGTCTGCGCCCTGCGCGCCGTCACCTCGGTGGACGGCATGACCGCCGACTTCTACCCCTTCGACATGAACTTCCTCGGCCGCGCCGCCACCCGCATCATCAACGAGGTGCGCGGCATCAACCGCGTCGTCTACGACGTGACGTCGAAGCCGCCGGGGACGATCGAGTGGGAGTGAGGCGGCTCACCATGCCGGCGGCTGCGCGCCCATGAGCCAGAAGTCGTCGGTCCCGTCCCGGGAGCGCCGGATCAAGCGCATTTGCGTGCGGCACGGCCTGCACCTGATGACGGCGCAGAAGCCGGACAAGCAGGTTCTGGCGCATGGCGGCTACATGCTGCGCGACGCAGAGACCATGGCCATCGTGCTTGGCGACAAGGGCTACCTGTTCTCCGCCGACCTCGACGACGTCGAGGTGTATCTCGATGGGCTGGGTTGAGGGAAAGCCTGCGATGACTGTTACGCTCTACGGCATCACCACCTGCGACACCGTCCGCAAGGCGCGCGCCTGGCTGGACCAGCAGGGCGTCGCCTATCGCTTCCACGACTTCCGCAGGGAGGGACTGGAGGCGGGCCGCCTCGCCGGCTGGTTCGACGCGCTCGGCTGGGAAGCGGTGCTGAACCGCGCCGGCACGTCCTTCCGCGCCTTGCCGGAGGCGGAGCGCACCGGCCTCGACCGCGACAGGGCGGCGGCGCTGATCCTCGGCAACCCCACCCTGGTGAAGCGCCCGGTCCTGGAGGCGGAGGGCGAGGTCATGGTGGGCTTCAGGCCCGCGACCTACGCGGCCCTGTTCAGCCGCTGATGCCTCCGGTCAACGGTTCCGCAGCGCGATCCACAGGCCCAGCCCGCAGCCGGCCGCAGCCGTGATGAAGGGGGCCCACGCGGCGGCGTAGGCCCAGGCGTAGCTCGAAAAATAGGGCGAGCCGGTGAGCCGGTAGAAGGCGAACAGCCCGAGCACTGCCGCCCCGTAGCCGCCGACGAGGCCGAGTCCGCCTCCGACCGCCGCGCGTAGTCCGCGTCCGGCAGGCCGGCGTGGTGCGATTTCGCCGCCCTCGCGGCGGAGTTCCCGCCGCCGCGTCACCACGGCCGCCGTGGCGGCGGCTGCGAGTGCCGTGAGGCAGGCGACGAAGGGTCCGATGACGAACACCAGGCCCATGGCGGCGGCGCCCTCCCGCTGCGACACGCCGAAGACCTCGAACAGGACGGCCCCGATCACCACTGCGGCGATGAAGCCGCCGACGAAGCCGATCACCGCCCAGAGCAGGGCCCACCCGAATATGCGCATCGACAGTCCTCCGCCGCCGGTCTCCGGCGCAGGCCTGACTAGGCCGCGTGCGTTGCCGTGCCGTGGCTCGCGCGCGGAATCATGTTTCGGAACGGAAGAGTAAGGC
>JAEZGJ010000217.1 GCA_023416965.1 Pseudomonadota bacterium
TGGGCGACCGGGCTGGCGAGTGCCCCCGCCCACTATTGGGCGACGACGACTGCCCGCTCGACGCCCAGCGCGTCGAGCGCGTCGACCAGTGCCCCCGCCTGGTGGTCGAGCTTCGCCGCGGCGCGGCCCTCCCGCCGCTCGGAAAAGCCGTGGCCGGGCCGGTCGACCAGCAGGGTGCGGCCGAGGGAGGCGAGCCTGTCACCGAGGGCCGGCCGCCAGGCGAGCGCCGATCCGGAGGCGCCGTGCAGGAAGAGGGCCGGCAGGCCCCCCTCCCCCGCCTCGATTACATGCATCCGCCCCGCCCGCGTCGGCACGAAACGGCCCTCCGGCGGGAAGGCCCGGGAGATGGCGCGGGCGCGCAATGCCGTCCATCCCGCGAGCGCGGCGGGCACGGCGGCTGCGACGGCAAGGGTCGAGAGGACAGCCATGGCGGGTTCTACGCCGCGCGGGCGGCAGCGGATCGGCGCGTCAGAGCTCGATCCCGTCCACCTTCGGCTGCAGGCGCTGGATGATCTGTGGCACCCGCTCGATGTGCGGATTGATCTCGAGCGCCTTCTTGAAGGCGACGAGAGCCCGTTTGTCCTCGCCGAGCTGCTGGAACATCATGCCGAGCCCCACCATGGCGCCGTAATGGCGCGGTTCGAGGCGCAGCACGTTTTCGATGTCGGTGATGGCGCGGCCGATCTCCCGCCGGGCGAAATGCAGGGTGGCGCGGCGGCTCCAGGCCTCCACCGTCTCCGGATACATGTCGATGACCGAATCGAGCAGCGACAGCGCGAGGTCGGCCTGACGCTGCTGCATGGCCTGCTGGGCACGCGCCATCAGCAGATCGGCCGTGTCCGAGCCGGACTGCGCCATGATCATCCCGATCTGCGCCTCGATGGCGCGGGCCTGCCGGGCGCCTTCGGCTTCCTTCAGGCGGCTGTAGAGCTCGTCCAGCCGGCGCGCGCGTTCGGAAGCGAAGGAGGGCGGCGGCGCATTGGCCGCGGGCGTCGCCTCGGCCGCCGGGGCGGCGGGCGTCGGGCCGGTGACCTGCGCCGCCACGGGCGAGGCCGACAGGATGAGGCAAAGAAAAACCGCCGCGCGCATCATGCCACCAAGGTGGGCCACGACGCGCCGACGGTCAATGTCGGGACGATGACGACGCCGTGAGCGCCGCTTCAGTCCCGGGAGGCGGCGTCAGCCGTCCTCAGCCCTGACGCGCCTTGAAGCGCTTCTGGGTCTTGTTGATGACGTAGACGCGGCCCTTGCGGCGCACGATCTGGTTGTCGCGATGGCGACCGCGCAGCGACTTCAGCGAATTGCGGACCTTCATGGCGGCGATCCTTGGATGGGACGAGCACCGGGGATCGGGGGACCCGACGGAAGGTGCGTCGAAGAAGAGGAGGCGGGGGCTATACGGTGCCGGGGACGCCCTGTCAAGGTTGCGCGAAGCGACGGCAGACGCCATCTGCCCTCCGGGGGGGCCACACCCCCCGGCCTCCGGGCGATCCATCAACCGCGCATGAAAGGAGGCCCGGCCATGAGCGTCGCCTTCACCAAGGAAAACGACCGCGACGGCACCGAGGCCAACCTGCAGGACCGGCCGATCTCGCCGCATCCGAACCTCGTGACGCCCGAAGGCATGGCGGCGCTGGAGGCCGCGCTCGCGGCCGCCAAGGTCGCGGTGCAGCAGGCTCTCGACGCCGGCGAGGACGCCACGGGCCTCGCCCTCGCCCGCGCCAGCCGCGACGCGCGCTACTATTCGGCCCGCCACGCCAGCGCCGAGATCGTCGCCCCGCCGCCCGCGGACGGGCGGGTGCATTTCGGCAGCCGCGTCACCTTCGACCGTGACGACAAGCGCCGCCAGACCTTCCGCATCGTCGGCGAGGACGAGGCCGAGCCCGCCGAGGGCACCATTTCCTATGTCTCGCCGGTCGCCCGCGCCCTGATGGGCAAGGAGGTGGGTGACGTCGCGGTGGTGGGGGATGGCGAGGTGGAGATCGTCGCCATCGGGTGAGGCGTCGTCACCGAGGGCAAGACAGCCGCGCGGGACGTCCGGGATGCCCCCCGCACCCTCCCCTCGCCGCGCGAGGAGAGGGGGACTTCGACCGCTGGACCGGTTTTCCAGCGCATCGACAGGGATCAACCGGCGGCGCGGCCAGCGCACCCTTCGACAGTCCGACGCCGGTCAGCCCGGCGTGATCGTCACCACCGCCGCGCGCCCGCCGGGCGCCGAGGACACCGTGACCGCCTGCGCGCCCTCCACCTGGACGGCGGCGCCCTGGTGCACCACCACCGTCTCGCCGTCGGCTGTCACGCTCCAGGCCTCTTCGAGCGCGAGAAGCACCACCACCGGCGCAGCCGCGACCGGATCCTCGCCGCCGCGCCCGCGGCGGATCGAGACCTCGCCGGTCGCCGCTCCGTCCCGGGTCAACAGGTTGAAGGCGGTGGCGGCCTTGCCGTCGCGCAGGCGGCAGAAGGGTGCCGGCGCGCCGGCGAAGACCGTCGGCTGGTCGCGGTCGAGCGTGCGGGTGCCCTGCCCCTCGAAGTCGAGATGGACGCCGGGGCCCTCGACGATGGTGAAGGTGCGCGTCACCTCCGCATAGTCCGAGAAGGGCCCGTCCTTCAGGATGGCGGCGGTGCCCACGCGCCAGTCCGCCTCGCCGTCGGCCCCGAGGCTGACGGCGATGTCGGTCGCGGTGCCGCCGCCGTTCTTCCAGGGGACGGTCCGGAAGCCGGCGGGATCGAGAAGGCGGATCATCGGCTCACTGCGGCGTGTAGGTGATGCCGCTGATCGGCGAGACGATCTGGTTGTAGATCTCGCCGCAGCGGGCGCCGCAGCGCTTCACGAAGGCCGGCAGAACCACCTTCTGCATGGCCTCGCGCAGCAGAGCCACGTCGGCCGGCGTCTCCCGGGTGATGGTCATCGGCCGGTTGGTCACGACGTGGCCGATCTTGCAGCCCGCCGCATTCCCGGCATTGCACTGGATGCCGTCCTCGGTGAGTTCCGCGCCGAGCTTCCACTGCGCCTCCTCCACCTCGTTCATGGTGGCCTGCAGGAAGTCGCGCACGGCCGGATCGAGCCGGTTCCACCAGGCGAGGTTCACCGCATAGGCGGCCACTCCCCACTGGATCGGCAGCGTGTAGAGGTGGCGCGTGACCTCATACCAGCGGGCGCCGTTGCCGGTGGCCGTGCCGGTCACGGCACAGTCGACCACGCCCCGCTCGAGCGCGGAATAGACCTCCGGGAAGCCGATCGCCACCGGCTGGCCGCCGATGGACTGGATGAAGTCGTTCTGCGAACCCCCGGGGGTGCGGACGCGCCGGCCCTTCAGGTCGGCGAGGCTGGTGACCGGGTCGCGGCAGAAGAGCACCTGGCCGGGGAAGGGATAGAAGGCGACGATCTTGATGCCGACGCGCTCCAGCTCCTTGTTGAGGGTGGGCAGCATGGCGTGGGCGATGCGGCGGCCCTGCTCGTGCGACGGGTTCTGGCCGGACATGTCGATGATGTCGAGCAGCGGCACGTCGCCCGCCACGGTGGGCAGGGCGAGGCCGGCGAGGTCGATCTGTCCCGAGCGAAGCACGCGGATCAGGTCGGGCCCGGAGAGGTTGCGCTCCGGCCAGCTCGCCAGCGTCACGCGGATTCGCCCGCCCGAGCGCTGCGGAAGGGCCTCGCGCAGCATGGGGATGTCGACGCGGGTATATTGCGGGATGGAGGGCGAGAGCTGCGTCACCATCTGGATGGCAACCGGCGGTCCCGGCGGCAGCGCCGGCGCCTGGCCGAAGGCCGGCGCGGCAAAGGCGAGGCTGGCCGCGGCGAAGGCGGCGAGGGGCAGGCGAGACGAAACCATGGGGACACCCTCCGGCGGCGGCGAGATGGCCGCCTCCCCGACTATAGGCCGCCGTTTCCGGGCGTCGAGGCCACCTGCCGCAGGGCTCGGCGTGACACACCCGGCCGCCGCGCATGGCTGCAGCGGTGGCGCCAGCCCGGCAGAGCCCCCAGCGCCGCTCCGGGGCATCGCGGCTCCTGGGCGAAGCCGGCGGGGCCGGCAAGCCCGCGTCCCCTCGGGGTTTGCGCATTGACCGGGCGCGGCGCCCATGGCTAAACCCCGGCCATGACCGCTCCTTCCAGCCCCAACGGCGCCGGCAGCCCGGCCTCGCGCCGGCGCACCTTCGCCATCATCTCCCACCCGGACGCCGGCAAGACCACGCTGACGGAGAAGCTGCTGCTGTTCGGCGGCGCCATCCAGCTCGCCGGCGAGGTGAAGGCCAAGCAGGGCCGCCGCCAGACCTCCTCCGACTGGATGGCCATCGAGCGCCAGCGCGGCATCTCGGTGGTCACCTCGGTGATGACGTTCGAGTATGGCGGCTGCGTCTTCAACCTCCTGGACACGCCGGGCCACGAGGACTTCTCCGAGGACACCTACCGCACCCTCACAGCGGTGGATTCCGCCATCATGGTCATCGACGGCGCCAAGGGCGTCGAGGACCGCACGCGCAAACTCGTCGAGGTCTGTCGCCTGCGCGACATCCCCATCATCACCTTCGTCAACAAGATGGACCGCGAGAGCCGCGACCCCTTCGACCTGATGGACGATGTGGAGAAGGCGCTTGCCCTCGACACCGTGCCGATGACCTGGCCCATCGGCGTCGGGCGTGAATTCGCCGGCACCTACGACCTCGTCCACAACCACGTCCGCCGCATCGACCACGACGAGGAGCCGATCAAGGTCAACGGCCCAGAGGCCGGCCTCTTCGACGAGCTCCTGCCCCACGGCGCCGACGAGTGGCGCGAAAGTGCCATGCTGGCCCGGGACGGCGCCAAGCCCTTCGACCTGGCGAGCTATCGCGAGGGCCACATGACGCCGGTCTATTTCGGTTCCGCCCTGCGCAATTTCGGCGTCCGCGACCTCATCGACGCGCTCATCGCCTATGCCCCGCCGCCGCGCGCCCAGGTCGCCGAGACCCGCACCGTGCTCGCCGACGAGCCGCGCATGTCCGGCTTCGTCTTCAAGATCCAGGCGAACATGGATCCCAACCACCGCGACCGCATCGCCTTCCTGCGCGTCTGCTCGGGCAAGCTCGCCCGCGGCATGAAGGCCAAGCTGGTACGCACCGGCAAGCCCATGCCGCTCAACGCGCCGCAGTTCTTCTTCGCCAAGGACCGCCAGCTGGCCGAGGAGGCCTATGCCGGCGACATCGTCGGTATCCCCAACCACGGCACGCTGCGGATCGGCGACACGCTGACGGACGGCGAGGACATCGTCTTCAAGGGCGTGCCCAGCTTCGCGCCCGAGCAGTTGCGCCGCGTCAAGCTGAAGGACGCGATGAAGGCGAAGAAGCTGCGCGAGGCGCTGCAGCAGATGGGCGAGGAGGGTGTCGTCCAGCTCTTCGTGCCCCATGACGGCTCGCCGGCCATCGTCGGCGTCGTCGGCGCGCTGCAGCTCGACGTGCTGAAGGAGCGGCTGGCGGCGGAATATACCCTGCCCGTCGATTTCGACCCCTGCCAGTTCTCGGTCTGCCGCTGGCTCTCCGCCGAGGACCCGGCGAAGCTCAGCGCCTTCGTCGAGAGCCACGGCTCGTCCATGGCGCGCGACCTCGACGGGGCGCCGGTCTACATGGCCTCCTCGGCCTTCTCGCTGCGCTACGAGGAGGAGCGGGCGCCCGGCATCACCTTCTCGGCGATCAAGGACTATCAGCGCGCCTCGGCCTGACGCGCGCCGCGCCGCGGCCCGCCGACCGCCTGGCCCACCCAGGAAATGACCTGGGCGTGCAGGCCGGGGTCCTTGTCGATGTTGAAATGGGTGATTGTGCCGCGCCCGCGCAGGTCGACATTCTCCACCCGGCCGCGGAAGCCAGGCGCCGCCGACACCGTGGTGCCCCAGCCGTTGTTGGACTGGTAGAGGTTGATGTAGCGCCGCGCCCCACCCGAGACCTGCTGCTGCACGGTGGGGTCGAAGGCGACCGCCAGCGCCAGGCTCCCGCCGCTCTGGCCGACGGCGTTGACGAGTTCGGTGACGGCATTGGCGCCCAGGGAATGGCCCATGACCACCGCCTGGTGACGGCCGCCGGAGGCCCTCTGGTTGGCGAGGATCTCGGCGGCGATGCTGGGCCAGGCGCCATATTCGTGCACGGTGGCGTTGTAGCCGCGGGCGCGCAGCTTGTCGCCGAGATCGTCCATGCCCTGGGAGAAGACGTTGGCGAGGCCTCGCATGAGATAGATGCGGGGCGGCAGGTCCTGCACCCGCCGGCGCGTCGCCGCCGTGACAAGGTCGGAGCGCCCGTCGTCGCGCGCCATCTGCACCGTCGTGCCGCCCTCGCCGCCCGTTCCGGCAGTCGTCTGGCACCCCGCCAGCATGAAACCCGACAGGGCCAGCGCCACAACCCCCAAGCGCTTCGACAGACTCATCGTCAACCTCAAGTCCAAGGACCGCCCTTCAACGTCCGGGCCCCTTTCCCGGTTCCGGAGGGGCGCGGCAACACCCTGCTCCATCGTGGTTAACCGGCACTGAACGCGGTGCCGTAACGGCCCCGCGGCCGGCACTCCACCACCGGCCTGTTGGCGCCGCGTGCCGCGCGGCGGAGCGCCCTGTTTCGCCCCCTCAATAGAGGTAGGGAATGATCCGCCGGGTGCGCGCCGCATAGTCCGCGTATTGGGGACCGAAGGCCTCGTGCATCATCGCCTCCTCGCGGCCGATGCGGAACGCGTAGAGCAGGCCGAAGCCGACGAAGCCGGCGGGGCCGACGATCCAGTTCTGCAGCAGCAGGAGCTGCGCCAGCGCCCACAGGAAGAAGGCCGAATACATCGGGTGCCGCACCAGCCGGTAGACCCCGTGGGTGACGAGCGTGTGCCCCTCGCGCAGCTCGAGCGTCTGCGACCAGTTGCGGCCGAGCTGTCGATGGGTGGCGAGGAAGAGCGCGAGGGCGGCGGCGAAGACCGCCGCCCCTGCCCAGGCCTGGGCGGGCGAGAAGCCGTAATCGGCGAAGCGCAGGAGGCCGAATCGCGCCATGAGGCAGTAACCGATCGGCACGATGCCGAGGCCCGTGAGCGAGATGAGCAGCAGGATCCGCTCGCGCCGGTCCACGGCGCTGACATGGATGCGGTTCTTGCGCTTGTTCTTCACCTCGTGGGGGATGCGGATGGCACCCCAGCCGAAGACTCCGACGAGGAAGATGATCTCGGCCATGAGACGGGTCATCGGACGGGCGATTCCTGGGGGGCTGAGGGAAAGGGCGTCATCGCCGCGCCGAGCGAGCCGTCGGGGCCGAGGGCCCCCGGCAGGCTGGCGCCGTGGCGCACGATGTCGGCGAACCGGAACGGGCCGCAGGCGATCATGTGGAAATCATAGGCGTAGCGCTGCTCGTTGCCCATCACGTATTGCCGGTGGATGCGCAGCAGATTGCCGCGGAACCGTCGCCAGGTCTGCGGCGACAGCATGCGCGAGAGCCGGATCGACTGGCGCACCGGCCGGCCGGTGGCGCGCAGGCCGAGGGCCTCGGCCGTGTTGTTCTTGTAGAAGCAGATGAAGTCGACGTGGCTGTCATATTCGGCCCAGGTGACGTCGGGGGCCTCGGCGACCCGCCGCACCTGGTCGCGCAGCCAGCCGGCCGCGGGATGGAGGGCGATCTTCAGGGTGGAGGAGCCGACCCCGCAGAGCCCGAGCGGCGTCGGGCCGGGCGAGCTGGCGGCGAGCACCCGCGCCACCGCGTCGATCATCCACACGGCCCCGAGGCTGTGGGCGACGACCACCACCTCGTCCACGTCCCCCGCCGCGAGGCCGCGCCGGATTTCCCGGGCGAAGGCCTCGGCCCGTGCCTCGATGGCCGGCCGGCGCCGCCGGATCATGTCGCGGGCGAAGATCCAGTCGCTCAGCATGTAGGTGAGGTGCAGCCGCGGCCCCGCCGCCGCCACCAGCGCGGCGAAGACGGCGATGCCGCCGGCAAGTCTCAGCAAGGTCGGCAGCGGCCAGCCGAAGAGCCCGGGTAGCGCCGGCAGGAGCCAGCCGGCGATGGCGAAGACCAGCAGCAGGACCAGCGGATAGGCGGCGAAGAGCGCATAGCGCCAGTAGGCGGCGGCGTAGCGGAAGAACGTCCCCGTCGCCAGCATGTCGGCGGCGGCAAGGAGGTAGCGCGGCAGCCGCTGCCACACCGGCAGGTCCATGTCCTCGGCCACGATGTCGTCCCAGCGCAGCAGGCGTACATCCGTCTCGACGGTCAAATCCGGGCCGGTCAGGGTCACCGGCCAGGAGGTCACCGGGACACCCGGCGATTCGACGGCCGCGCCGACGGCCGCCGACAGCGACCACGTCGTCTCGAAACGGCCGATCTCGCGCACGAAGCGGTGATGATGGGCGGACGGCGGCAGCGGCTCGTAGCCGGTCACGAGATAGGTGCGGCGCTTGCGAACGAACGGGATCGTGGCCTCCGGGGCGCTGGGCGGCTGTGATCAATGCCATGGCCCGGCCGTCTTCGCCAGATCGCCGGCGCCTGCCGTCCCCAAGCTCGCCGCCGCGGCGCGGTCCGGGGAGACCGGCGGGTGCCCGCGGAGGTCATCCACCGGTTCGACGGCGGCCACGAATGGGGCTATCATCGCGCCGAGCCTGCGGGAACCCCGAGGGGATCGCAGGGGTTCCCTTCGCGGCGAGGACATGAGCCGATGGATGGTGGTGAGAAGCAGCCGGACCCGAGGCCGGCGCTGTTCCGAAGGGCCCCGACCTGGAGCATCGAGCACCAGCGCCAGGAGCCCGAGAGGCCCGGCTTCAATGCCTGGGACGAACGGGTGCGCACCCGCCAGAACATCGTCGCCGCCGCAGTGGTCCTGTGCCTCGGCCTCGCCACCTACCACGTTATGACCGAACTCAGGGCGAGTTCGCGTGTGCTCGCCTGCGTCGAGGCCGGCCATCGCAACTGTGCCCAGCCTCCCATTCCCGGCAACGGCCACCGATAGCACCGCGCCTGGATTCTAGAGCCCCTCGCGCAGGAAGGCGCGTATCCACCCGCCCTGCGGCCCCGACAAGGGCGCCTTCGATGGACGGACCGGACCTCCGCCACCACGGGCCGGCGGGACCGGTATCTGCAAGGCACTGGCTGAATGTTGTAACCCCGTCATCGCGGATGCTCCCTGCCGGATCGCGCCGCAGCGCCTCCCTCATGGGTTGCCCTCCGCGCCGGGAAGGTTCATCCGGCAGGCCGCCGCCCCGCCGTCCTCACCTCACCAGTTCGAGATGGCCATAGGCCTTGAGGAAGTTGCGCCCTCCCGCCCTGTCCTCGGCCAGCGCCGCGATGTCGTCGAGAAGGGCGCGGATGGCCCGCCTGACGTCGCCGTCGAACTCCGCCAGGACCGCCTCGACTTCCTCGTCCGTCTCGGGACGATCCGTCACTGCCATGCCGCGTGCTGCTCTCATCGCTCAATCTCCCATTTGTTCTTATTTTGTTCTCTTTTCCCGAGCCTGTCAAGCCCCTCTCCGGAGGGCCCGAAACCGAACGTGCCCCACCGCGCACCTGTCCCCTGCGGGGCTCAGGCCCGCTCAGGCCGGAACTCCCGCCGCCGACTCGCTGGTGGCCACGAGATGCCGGGCGAAATGGCCGGTGACGGGCGACAGGGTCCGGCCCGCCTTCTTCACCAGACTGATCTGCCGGACGAAGCCCACCGCCTCGATGGGGCGCGACATCAGGCCGGGCGCGACGCGGATCTCCTGCGCCGAGGAGGGCAGGATGGTGATACCGAGCCCTGCGCGCACCATCCCCACCGCGGTCATCATGTAGGTGGCCTCCCCCGCCGCGACGGGGATCAGGCCGGCGGCCTGGAAGCCCGCCTCCACCACGGCGCGGACGCTCGTGTCCGGGTCCAGCATGATCAGCGGGTGGCGGACCATGAGCTCCGGCGTGACCGCCGCCGCCTCCGCCAGCGGATGGTCCTCGGGAAAGACCGCGTGCATGCGGTCCTCGATCGACAGCAGAACGTCGACCGCGGCGCCGAAGGCGGTGCCGCCGGCTATGCCGAGGTCCACGTCCTCCGCGTCGACGAGCGCCAGGACGCGGCGGGCGATCACGTCGCGCACCCGGAACTCGGCGCCGGGATGGGCGTCCCGGAACGACTTGATGGCCGGCGGCAGCAGAGCCGCCGCCGCGGTCGGCAGGGCGGCGATCCGCACCATGCCCTGGTAGCCCGCGCCCTTGTTGCGCACCCCGTTCATCAGCCCGTCCAGGTCTTGGACGAGGTGGGCGAGGGTCGGCAGCAGGTCGCGTCCGGTCTGGGTCAGCTGGACAGAGCGTGAGGTGCGGTCGAACAGCCGGACCGCCAGCGCCTGTTCCAGCTTGCGAATCTGGACGGTCAGCGTGGGCTGCGCCACGTGCAGCAGCGCCGCCGCCCGCGTGAAACTGCCGAGGCGTGCCACGGCCACGAAAGCACGGATCTGCCGGATGTTGAAATCCATAGCGAAACACTATCGAACCGATTGCATCATTTCAATTGTGGGATGACTGCCGGCGGCAGACCATGTCGCCCATGCGAGTGGTCAGGATCGGTGCGGGCGCGGGATTTGCGGGGGATCGGATCGAGCCCGCCGTGGAGCTCGCCGAACGCGGGCAGCTCGACTACCTCGTCTTCGAATGCCTCGCCGAGCGCACCATCGCCCTTGCCCAGCAGGCGCGCCTCGCCGACCCGGCCGGCGGCTATGACGGGCTGCTCGAGCGGCGGATGCGGGCGGTCCTTCCCGCCTGCCGCCGGGCCGGTACCCGCGTCGTCAGCAATATGGGCGCCGCCAACCCGCTGGCTGCCGCGGCGAGGATACGCGACATCGCCCGCGAGCTGGGCCTGTGGGGCCTCAGGGTGGCGGCCGTCACGGGCGACGACATCGTCGACGGCCTGAGGGGCAGCGACCTCGCCCTCGACGAGGGCGGCCGGATCGCCGATCTCGGCGACCGCCTCATCTCCGCCAACGCCTATGTCGGCGCCGCGCCCATCGCCGAGGCCCTTGCCGCCGGCGCCGACGTGGTGATCACCGGCCGCGCCGCCGATCCCGCCCTGTTCCTCGGACCCCTCATCCATGAATTCGGCTGGCGGGCCGACGACTGGCACATGCTCGGCAAGGGGGTCCTGGTCGGGCACCTCCTCGAATGCGCCGGCCAGATCACCGGCGGCTATTTCGCCGATCCCGGCCCGAAGGACGTCGCCGGCCTCGCCAGGCTCGGCTTCCCCATCGGCGAGGTCACCCAGGACGGCGATCTCGTCGTCACCAAGCTCGACGGCACCGGCGGCGCCGTGACGCCGGCCACCGTCAAGGAGCAGTTGCTCTACGAGATCGAGAACCCCGCGCGCTACCTGCAGCCGGACGTCGTCGCCGACTTCACCGGCGTCCGCGTCGCGAGCCTCGGCCCGGACCGCGTGGCCGTCACCGGCGGGACCGGCACGGCCCGCACCGGGCTGCTCAAGGTCTCGGTCGGCTATGCGGACGGTTTCATCGGCGAGGGGCAGATGTCCTATGCCGGTGCCGGGGCGGTCGAGCGCAGTCGTCTCGCCCTCGCCATCGTCCGCGAGCGCCTGGCCCTCACCGGCGTGCCGACGGGGGAGAGCCGCTTCGACCTGATCGGCGTCGACGCCCTCCACGGCGCCGACCTCTCGCAGGGCGGAGCCCCCTACGAGGTCCGCATCCGCGTCACCGGCCGCACCGAGACGGCGGAAGCCGCGGCCGCCATCGGCGCCGAGGTCGAGGCGCTCTACACCAACGGCCCGGCGGGCGGCGGTGGCAGCACGAAATCCGTCCGACAGGTCGTCGCCATCGCCTCTGCCCTGGTGCCGGACGACCTCGTGGTTCCGCAGATTACCCTCTTCGAGGTCTAACCGTCATGAAGCTGCGCGAGATCGCTCACTCCCGGACCGGCGACAAGGGCAATGTCTCGACCATCTCGGTCATCGCCTATGACGAGGCCGACTATCCCCTGCTCGCCCGCCACGTCACCGCCGGGCGCGTGGCGGCGCTCTTCGCCGGCATCGGCGCGGGACCGGTCGCCCGCTACGAGTTGCCGCTGCTCGGCGCGCTCAACTTCGTCGTCACCGGCAGTCTCGGCGGCGGGGTCACCCGTTCGCTCGCCCTCGATCCGCACGGGAAGGGCCTGAGCTCGGCCCTGCTCGATCTCGACCTTCCGGCGCCGCAGCGCGCAGCTGGAGGCACCGTCTGAAGCGGCATCCGTCAGCACACGAAGGGGAACGGCTGTGACGACCCGGCCCGGATTTCTGGCAGGCAGGGCGACGGCGCTCAGCGTACCCGCCGTCGGGCGGGCAAAGGGCGCCCCGGTGCTCAAGTTCGCTCCCCAGTCGGACGTGGCGATCCTCGACCGATCATGAGCGTCTCCTGCCTGACGCGGAACCACGCCTTCCTGATCTTCGCCACGCTCTACGGCGCCGACGGGAACAACCGCAGCCGCAGATGGACGACGGCCCCCTCGTGGAGCGGGACGGCCTCGAATGGACGCTCACCCTGCGCGAGGGCCTGCGCTTCCACGACGGCTCCCCGGTCCTCGCCCGCGATGTCGTCGCCAGCATCCAGCGCTGGTGGAAGCGCGTCACCCTCTCCTGCCAGCCCCGGCCGCCCTATGCCGAAAGCTTCGGCACCGAGTTCAAGGCGGAGCGGATGACGTTCAAGCGGGCGGTGCTGGAGGCGCTGTGAGGGGGGTGCAAACCGCTGGGGCCTGCGCTCACCCGACCGCAACCCATTGAGCGCCGACAGCGCCGCTGACGACACCCCAGCCGCCGAAAACGCCGTTGTTCATGGCGGCATGGTAGGTCGTGCCGTCGGACAGGTTCTGGACGATGACGTCCCGGTAGCCGTCATTGTCGACATCGGCAGAGCCTCGCACCTCCCAGCCGGCCAGGCCGCTGGCGATGACATTGAACCCGGCATTGGCGCCGCCGAGCATGTTGGCCCACCAGATGTCGCCCGTGGTGTTGTTGCGGAAGACGAGATCGCAATAGCCGTCCCCGTTGAGGTCCGCAGCTTCCCGGGCGACCCATTGCGAGCCGATGGCGCCCGCCACCGAGCCCCACTGGCCATTCATCATGTCGCGATAGTAGGTGGTGCCATCCGCCATGTTCTGCAGGATCACGTCGGAACCGCCGTCGCGGTTGATGTCGCCGAGGCCCACCGTGCGCCAGCCGGTGCCCAGATTGGGGCCGAGGATCCAGCCGCCGAACGCGCCTCCTGCATCGAGGTCGGCGATGTAGGTCTGGCCGGTGGCATTGTCGCGGACCAGCACGTCGGCGGTGCCATCTCGTGTGACATCACCCGAGGCGATGGCCTCGAAGGACGCCGCAAGCGCCGCGTTCACCGTGGTCCATGCCGGCGTGCCCGCCGCGATGCTCGCGGTATAGATCGACCCGGTGTTGGTGTCCTGAACGAGGGCATCGGCCCGGCCGTCGCCGTTGAAGTCATCGGAGCCCACCAGCCGCCAGCCAGCGGGGAGCGAACCGAGCACGTTGATGAAGCCGCCTGCGGCACCTGCATTCATATTGATGTAGGTGACCTGGCCGGTGGCCGTGTTCTGGAACAGAACGTCGTCATAGAACGAGCCATCCATGTTGGAGACGAGGTTCTGCTGGATGCCCGCGAGCCCGAACGCCTGATAGCCCGGGCCAAATCCCAGCAATTCGACATTGAGAAGCGTATCGACGCCGTCCATACCGGATATCGCTGTGATCTGGGTGTAGATCTGTCCTCCCGAAGCAAAGCTCCGCACATAGTAGTTCAAGCGTGCCAGGGTGAAGAGCGCGCCGTCATAGCCCGTGCCACCGTCAAGGCCGTCGGTTCCCGCGCCGCCGATCAGAAAATCGCTCCCGGTGTCACCGAGGATGGTGTCGTTGCCGTCATTTCCGTAGAGCCAGTCATTGTCGGAGCCGCCGTCCAGTGTGTCGTTGCCGGTGCCGCCGAAGAGCCTGTCGTTGCCCGTGCCACCGAAGAGCGTGTCGCTGCCTCCGTCGCCGTTGACGAGGTCGTCGCCGCCCTCGCCGCGCAGCGTGTCGCCACCGAGGCCGCCCGCAATTGTGTCGATGAGCGAGCCGCCGCGCCACGTCTCGTCGGCCGCGGTTCCCACGAACACGCGCGGATCGAAGACCTGCATGCGGATGCAGGTGCCTGATCCGTCGCCCGTGTCCGCAGAATCCCAGATGACCGACAAGCGGCCGTCGGGGAGAGCTGCAAGACGCGGAAAGCCTTGGTTTCCCACGAGCGTCGTATTGGCGATGAAATCGTCTCCGTTCGCCGTGCCGTCCGCATTGAAGATCCGGATGCGGACGCAGTTGAATGTGCCCGCGCCGGAATCGTCGGATATCCACGCGATAGCGAGCCGGCCGTCCGCCAGGGTCGCGACGGCGGGCTCCCACTGGCTGCCCTGCGTCGCGCTGTTGACGATGAAGTCATTGCCGGCAGGCGTGCCGTCGCTGTTGAAGAATCGAGCACGGATGCAGGTCGATGCGCCATCGCCCGTATCGTATGAGAACCAGACGGCGAGAAACCGCCCGTCCGGCAGCGCAGTGATCTCGGGCGCCTGCTGGTTGCTCGTGTTGGTGGAGTTGACGATGAAGTCGCTGCCGACCGCACTTCCATCCCTGTTGAACAATCTCGCGCGGATGCAGCCGAGCGAACCGTCACCGCTGTCCGGGGATTCCCACGCGACGATGAAACGCTCGTCTGAGAGCGCCACCACGGACGCACGGGCAAGGGTGCCGGCGGGGGTGGTGTTGACCACGAAGTCGTGGGATTCCGAGGTCCCATCGCTGGCAAAGACCCGCGCCCTGATGACCCCGCCGGCGGGTTCTGCCGATGCCCAAGCCACCACGAAGCGACCATCGGAAAGTGACATGATGGACGGAGCGCCCTGATGTCCGCTGGTGGTGGAATTGACGACGAAGTCGGGGCCGGTCGCCGACCCGTCGGAATCGAAGATGCGGGCTCGGATGCAGCCGAAGGACCCGTCGCCGGTGTCATCGGACTCCCACGCGACGACGAAACGTCCATCGGGAAGACCGTGAACGACGGGCCTGACCTGATCGTTTGAGACGGTCGAGTTGACAACGAAGTCATCGCCGATCGCCGTGCCATCACCGCCGTACAGACGGGCTCTGATGCACCTCCCGGAACTGTCACCGGCATCCAAGGAATACCACGTCGCGACGAAACGGCCGCCGGCAAGGACGGCCAATGCCGGATCATACTGGCTGTTGAACGTCAGCGTATCGACGATCTGATCGGTCCCATAGCGCCCGATTGGCATCCATCACCCCTCCATGCTCAGCCCGTGCAGGGCCTGAGGGCCGGACGATTGCCCCGGCGTGTTTCTGACAATTGTCTCCGCATGCCTGTATTATATTACCACAATCCACCTGACGCAGAGGGGAAGCCGGGCTCGGAAAGCGGCCTTCCGGCCCATCGTACGTCGGTGCCGAGCGGGCGGTCCGGCGCCAGTGGAAAACCGGCTCGCTGCAAGGCGCGTCGTCGCCGAAGTTCCGCTACCGAGCGCCGGCTGGGCGAAGCACCCCGATGAAACCCCACTGATCGCGGCGGTGACAGCGCATGAGGACCTTAGGCAACGAGAGGACGGATGCTTGCCGGGTCGGAGGATGATGCGCACCCGGATGCCATCGCGCCTCGCCGCCCGGCGCGAAACGCGCAAGGCACCGTGTCGATTGAAGCATTTGAGGGCGAGGCCGATACCACTTGCAATCTGTCGAAGTGTATCAGGCTTTTGGCGCTCCCTAGGGGACTCGAACCCCTGTTTTCGCCGTGAGAGGGCGACGTCCTAGACCGCTAGACGAAGGGAGCGGACCGCTGCTCGCGCTGCGGAGGGCGCTTCATAATCGCAAAGCCGCGGGCGGGTCAAGCGCCCCGGAGGCGGGACGGCGAGGATAATGCGCGAGCGGGCCCTCTCAGGGCCGCGGCACCTGCGGCCCGCCGAGGGTGATGCGGTGGGTTTCCTTCAGGCTGCGGAGATCGTAGATGACGACGAGGGCGCCGTCGTCGCGCTGGTAGGTGACGGTGAGGCTGCGGTCGGCGGCCACAGCCGAGACCACCCGGCCCGCCTCGGCGGGCAGGGCGCCGGACAGGAGCGGCCCGGCAGGCGGGACCGTCATCAGCCGGTAGACGATGACCGCCAGCACGCTGCCGACGCCGAGGATCATGACCAGGAACGAGATCACCGAGATGCGGCGGATGCGGGCGACGACGGCTTCGCTGGCGGCCTCGTTCGGATCGGTGTCGGGAGGCGTGCTGGTCATCGGGTGCTGCGGTTCGGAAACGAGGGACAGGGGATGGCGGGCGTGACGGGGGAGCCCGGGGCCATGGTGGAGGCGGATGTGGCGCGCGAGCGCCTGGACCGCCTGCTGGCGCGCCGCCTCGCCGACCTGTCGCGCTCGCGCCTGAAGGCGCTCATCGAGGCCGGGCACGTCCGGATCGGCGGGCGGACCATGACGGATGCGAGCCACAGGGTCAATCTGGGCGACCTGGTCACGGTGGCCGTGCCGGAGCCGGAGGACCCGACGCCGCAGGGCGAGGACATCCCGCTCGCCGTGGTCTTCGAGGACGCGCATCTCATCGTCATCGACAAGCCGGCCGGCCTCGTCGTCCATCCGGGAGCCGGCAACTGGACCGGCACGCTGGTCAACGCGCTCATCGCCCATTGCGGCGACAGCCTGTCGGGGATCGGCGGGGTGCGCCGGCCCGGGATCGTCCACCGCCTCGACAAGGACACGTCCGGCCTGCTGGTGGTCGCCAAGACCGACCAGGCCCATGCGGCGCTGAGCGCCCAGTTCGCCGATCACGGGCGCACGGGCCCGCTCGAGCGCGCCTATCTGGCGCTCGCCTGGGGTGCGCCCGCGCGCGAGGCCTTCACCATCGACGCGCCCCTCGACCGCGACCCGCACGCGCGCGAGAAGATTACCGTCCGCCCCTCCGGCCGCCAGGCGATCACCCACGTGACGGTCGAGGAGACCTTCGCCGGCGGCCTGGTGTCGCAGGTCCGCTGCCAGCTGGAGACCGGCCGCACCCACCAGATCCGCGTCCACATGGCCCATGCCGGCCACCCGCTGCTCGGCGACGAGACCTATGGCCGCGGTTTCCGCACCAAGGCGGCGAAGCTCGGCGAGGAGGCCCGCGCCGCCCTAGAAGCGCTCGGCCGCCAGGCGCTCCACGCCGCCATTCTCGGCTTCGCCCATCCCGTCACCGGCGAGACGCTGCGCTTCGAGAGCCCCCTCCCCGCCGATCTCGCCCGGCTGGTGGCGGCGCTGCGCCGGCCCTGATCCGGCTCAGGAACCCGACCCCCGCCCGGGGGTTACCCGATGAAGGCGCGTCCGGCACTCTCCCCGGGAGTGCCGGAATTTCACACCATCGTGTAACGACACGACGCATGGATTCGTATCATCTTCGTCAGCGGATGGCCGGCGACTTGATTGCGTGAACGCAAAGATGCAGCCGGGTTATTCCGGTCGTGGCAGGCATTTGTCAACGTTCCGCCATGATTGTTGCACAGGATGACATTCGATCACGGGGCGGCTGACGCTGCCGGATCAACGGGCCGCCCGGGCTTCGGGGTGGGCGGCTCGGGGCTTGCCGGATGGTCCGGGAGCCAAAGAGAAGGAGGGCCCATATGGCTCAGACTGCGTCTCTTCCGATCCTCTCCGCCGAGGCGGGGCTGTCGCGGTATCTCGACGAGATCCGCAAGTTCCCCATGCTTCAGCCGCAGGAGGAGTACATGCTCGCTAAGCGCTGGCGCGAACACGGCGACAGCAAGGCGGCGCACAAGCTCGTCACCTCCCACCTCCGACTGGTCGCCAAGATCGCCATGGGCTATCGCGGTTATGGCCTGCCGATCGGCGAGGTGGTGTCCGAGGGCAATGTCGGCCTCATGCAGGCGGTCAAGCGGTTCGAGCCCGACAAGGGCTTCCGCCTCGCCACCTATGCCATGTGGTGGATCAAGGCCTCGATCCAGGAATACATCCTTCGCTCCTGGTCGCTGGTGAAGATGGGCACCACGGCGAACCAGAAGAAGCTGTTCTTCAACCTGCGCAAGGCCAAGAGCTCCATCTCGGCGCTTGAGGACGGCGACCTTCGCCCCGACCAGGTCGAGGTCATCGCCACCAAGCTTGGCGTCGAGAAGCAGGACGTCATCGACATGAACCGCCGCCTGGGCGGCGACGCCTCGCTCAACGCCCCCGTCCGCGAGGACGGCGACGGCGAGTGGCAGGACTGGCTGGCCGACGATTCCGACAGCCAGGAGGCCGTGCTCGCCCGCGAGGAGGAGACCGACAACCGTCGCCTCGCTCTGAGCCGCGCCCTCGGCGTGCTGAACGAGCGCGAGCGCATCATTTTCGAGGAGCGCCGCCTGAAGGACGACCCGATCACGCTGGAAGAGCTCGCCGAGCGCTTCGGCGTCTCACGCGAGCGCGTCCGCCAGATCGAGGTGCGCGCCTTCGAGAAGGTGCAGGACGCGGTGGTGAAGTCGATCCGCGAGATCGAACGCCCGGCGGCCCAGCCGGCACAGATCGCCGCCCGCTGATCCCCGCGGACGGCCGGAATACGAAAGGGAGGCCGCGAGGCCTCCCTTTTTTCATGTCGCCGTGCGGATGGCGCAGGCGGAGCCTACTGGCCCCAGGCCTGCATGGCCTCCTCGAAGGCCCGGTCGCCCGCCGGCCCCTTCTCGATGGTCAGGATGGCGCGGCGGCCTGAGTCGTAACGCATCGGAATGTCGAAGAAGGGCCGCGTCTTCAGCGCCTGGATATTGGTGTTCCGGTCCATGTCGAAACCCGACAGGCCGATGAAGAAGAAGCCGTTGGTGACGCGCACCGCCTGGCCGACGAGCGGCACGCCGCGCGCCTGTTCCGACACCTTCATCAGCACGCCCGGAACCTCCGCGACGCCGCCGAACTGGAAGTCGCGCGGCAGGGCGTAGAGCACCTCGATCGTGTGGCTTGCCGGCAGCGTCTGGTCGAGGTTGCGGCGGATGGTGATGGTCACCGTCATGCGTCGCTCGGGAATCGACACCTCGCCGAGCAGGGCGATGTCCGGCGGCTGGCCCGGCCCGACGCTGACGGTCTGCGTGCGCCAGACCACCGATCCCTGCATGAGGGTGCCGGCGGCATTGCCCGGCGTCTCCTCGAAGAGGGCGGCGCGCTGCGCCTGCCCGAGCGGGACGGGAGCTGCGGGAGCGGGAGCGGCGGGC
>JAEZGJ010000268.1 GCA_023416965.1 Pseudomonadota bacterium
GGCCATGCCTGCGTGGCGCACGACGCCGACCCGGCGACCACCGCGGCGCTGGCGGCGGAGGGCGCGACCGGGGCCGGGTCGCTGGCCGAACTCGTGACCGGCCTCGCGGCGCCGCGTACGGGCTGGGTCATGCTGCCGGCGGGGGCCGTGACCGAAACAGCCATTGCCGACCTCGCCGGCCTGCTCTCGCCCGGAGACACGGTGATCGACGGCGGCAACACCTTCTGGAAGGACGACATCCGGCGCGCAACGATGCTGGCCGGACGCGGCCTGTCCTATCTCGACATCGGCACGTCAGGCGGGGTCTGGGGCCTCGAACGCGGCTATTGCCTGATGATCGGCGGCGACAGGGCGGTGGTGCAGAGGCTCGACCCGATCTTCCGGGCGCTCGCCCCCGGCCGCGGCGACATTGCCGCCACGCGCCACCGCGAGACGCGCGAGAGCACCGCCGAGGAGGGCTATCTCCATTGCGGGCCGAACGGCGCCGGCCACTACGTGAAGATGATCCACAACGGCATCGAATACGGGATGATGCAGGCCTTTGCGGAAGGGTTCGACATCCTGCGCAACGCCGCCTCCCCTCGCCTGCCCGAGGACCAGCGCCTCGACCTCGACGTCGCGGACATCGCGGAGGTCTGGCGGCGCGGCTCGGTGGTCACCTCCTGGCTGCTCGACCTGACCGCCGAGGCGCTCGCCGCCGATCCGGAACTCGGCCGCTATTCCGGCCATGTCGCCGATTCCGGCGAGGGGCGCTGGACCGTGGAAGCCGCCATCGAACAGGCGACGCCGGCCGAGGTGCTGACCTCGGCCCTCTACACGCGCTTCCGCTCGCGGCAGGACCACACCTTCGCCGAGAAGGTGCTGTCGGCCATGCGCGCCGGCTTCGGCGGCCATCAGGAGCCGAAGTGAGCACGAGCCGGGCGGCGGCCGCGACCGCGCAGCAGGCCCTGCCGACGGCGCTCATCGTCATGGGCGTCTCGGGTTCGGGCAAGTCGACGGTGGGCCAGGGGCTCGCACAGGCGCTCGGCTGGGATTTCCGCGACGGCGACAGTTTCCACCCACCCTCCAACGTCGCCAAGATGCGCTCCGGCGCGCCGCTGACCGACGAGGACCGCTGGCCATGGCTCGACGCCATCGGCGCCCATGTCGCGGCACTGGAGACGGCGGCCGGCCATGTGGTTATCGCATGTTCGGCGCTGAGACGGGCCTATCGCGACCGTCTCAGGGCCTCCGGCGCCCGCGTGCGGTTCATCCATCTCGACGGATCCTTCGCGCTGATCGACGCCCGCATGCGGGCGCGGCGCGACCATTTTATGCCGCCGAGCCTGCTGGAGAGCCAGTTCGCCACGCTGGAACCGCCGGCCGCCGACGAGAACGCCGTGACCGTTCCCATCGAGGAGGATCCCGGCGCCATCGTCGCCGCGATTCTCGCCCGTCTCGCCGCCTGAGATCAGCGCCGGCCGGGGAATTTCGCCCTGTTGCGGGCAAGGTCGGCGACGGCGCCGGCCCTGACCGCCGCCATGTCGCATTCGCCGATGACGATGCCGTAGCCGCGCTCTGCGAGGGCGAGCGGGTCGCGGCCCGGGATCGGGATGGTGCCGAGCACCTTGCCTGCCGCGAGCGTCGCCTCCGCCGCCCGGTCGATGCTCGCCAGGACGTCCGGCTCGGTGAGGCGGCCGAGCTTGCCGAGCGAGCCTGCGAGGTCGTTGGCGCCAATGAACAGGCAGTCGGCGCCGGGCAGCGCGGCCATGGCCGCCGCGTTCCGCGAGGCGAGGTCGCTTTCCACCTGGAGGGCGAGGAACGTGTCCTCGTGGGCGGTGTCGATATAGTCCTCGTCGAAGCCGTAGAGGCCGGAGCGGGCGACGGAGGCCGAATAGCCGCGGCGGCCGCGCGGCGGGTAGAGGCAGGAGGCGATGATGCCCTTCGCCTGCTCAACCGTGTCGATCATCGGCACCATCAGCGAGTGGATGCCGGCGTCGAGCATCCGCTTGAACATGCCGAAATCGTGGCTCGGCACGCGCACCATGGCGTCGCCGCCGCCGGCCTCGACGGCGCGCACGCAGGCGAGCGTCTCCGCCATGTCGATGGGCGTGTGCTCGGCATCGATCAGCACGATGTCGTAGCCGGCGAGCGCATAGGTCTCGCAGACCGCGGGCGCGCCGGAGAACACCCAGGCGCCGAGGAGCTTCTCTCCCGCCAGGGCGCGGCGCTTGATGCGGTTGCGGGTCATGGGGTCGTCCTCCGATGCGGCGGGTTTCTCTGCTCCGCCATGATGGCCGCCGCCGCCTCGATGGCGGCAAGCGCGGGAATGCTGGTCTGGGCGCCGGCACGGGCGCAGGCGAGCGAGCCTGCAGCAGCGGCGAACTCGACGGCGGTCTCAAGACCGCGGCGGCGGTCGAGGGCGGCGGCGAGCGCCCCGCAAAACGTGTCGCCGGCGGCGGTGGTGTCGATCACCTCGACGGGATAGGCGGGGGATTCGTGGCGGATTCCGTCGGCCCAGCAGATGGCGCCCTCCGCCCCGAGCGTGACGGCGACGGCGAGGCCGTGGCGCTGCGAGATCCCCGCGGCGACCGCGTCGGGCGTGCCTCCGGCAAGGCCGAGGCCGGCGCCGAGGGCGAGAACCTCGTGCTCGTTGACGACGACGAGGTCGAGCAGCGCCGCGAGTTCCGGCGAGACGGGACCCGCCGGGGCGCGGTTGAGCATGACCCGTAGGTCGCGAGCGCGGGCCCAGCGGGCGGCGGCGATGATCTCCGCCTCCGGCACCTCCCATTGCATGAGGAGCGTGTCGCGCGGCGCCGGCGCCAGCCGCTCCAGCGCCGCGGCCCTGACTTCGGCATTGGCGCCGGAGGCGACGACGATCTGGTTCTGTCCCGCCTCGTCCACCGCGATGAAGGCGACGCCGGTCGGCGCGTCCACCGCCGCGACACCCTCGAGGTCGATGCCGGCCTCGGCGAGGAGGGACAGGGCTTGTTCGGCGAAGCCGTCGCGGCCGACCGCCCCGACCATGGCCACCTCCGCCCCGGCGCGCCGCGCCGCCAGGGCCTGGTTGGCGCCTTTGCCGCCGGGAATGACCTGATAGTCCGGCCCCGCCACGGGCGCGCCGGCGCGCGGCAGGACGCCGACGCGCGCGACGAGGTCGATGTTGATGGAACCGAAGACGATGATCATGAGGCGCGGCGAGGGACGGTACGCAAGGCTTGCGCCGCGGCCGGCGGGGGGTCAAGCCGGCGCGCGACAGGGCGGCCTTGCACGCGGCGGCCCGGTCATCACCGCTTTTGATTTGCCCTCGCCGGGCAACCGCCCCATGTGATCGGCCATGAGCCCTCCCGCCGCCATCGAGGTGAAGGACCTGGTCAAGGACTACGGCGCCGTGCGGGCCGTGGACGGGCTGACCTTTGCCGTCGCCCCCGGCTCGACAACCGCCCTGCTCGGCGGCAACGGCGCCGGCAAGTCGACCACGATCGGCATGATCATGGGCCTCGTCCTGCCGACGGCGGGCACCGTCACCGTGCTCGGGACGGACATGGTGCGGCGGCGCCACGACGTGCTGCACCGGATGAATTTCGAGAGCCCCTATGTCGACATGCCGCATCGCCTGACGGTGAGGCAGAACCTCACGGTCTTCGGCATGCTCTACGGCGTCGCCGACATCGCCCGGCGGATCGCGGCGCTCGCCGCCGACCTCGACCTGACGACGCTGCTCGACCGTCCCTCCGGCAAGCTCTCGGCAGGACAGAAGACCCGCGTCGCCCTCGCCAAGGCTCTCATCAACGAGCCGGAGGTGATGCTGCTCGACGAGCCCACCGCCTCCCTCGACCCCGACACGGCCGACTGGATCCGCGGCCATCTGGAACGCTACCGCGACCGACGGGGCGCGGCGATCCTGCTCGCCTCCCACAATATGGGCGAGGTGGAGCGGCTCTGCGACCGGGTGATCATGCTCAAGCAGGGTCACATCGAGGACGATGCGGCGCCGGCGGAACTGGTTCGCCGCTACGGGCGCAGCAATCTCGAGGAGGTCTTCCTCGACGTGGCGCGCGGCCGACGGGAGGCCGTGTCGTGAGCGCGCGCACCCGCGTCAAGATCTGCTGCATCTCCTCGCTCGCGGAAGCGGAGATGGCGATTGCCGCCGGCGCCGACGCGCTCGGGATGGTCGCGGCCTCACCGCCGGGCTCCGGCGCCGCGGACGACGCGACGATCCGGGCGATCACCGCCGAGGTGCCGCCGCCCGTCGCGACCTTCCTCCTGAGTTCGCACCTCACGGGCCTGGCGATGGCCGACCATCTGCGCCGTTGCGGCGCCAGCACGATCCAGATCGTCGATCATATCGACCCCTCGGAGATCGCCATCCTCGCCGTGGCGCTGCCGGCGGTGCGGCGCGTGCAGGTCATCCACGTGGAAGGGCCCTCGGCGCTTGAGCTGATCCCGCGCTACGAGCCCTATGTCCACGCCTTCCTGCTCGATTCTGGCAAGCCCGGCGGCACGATGCGCGAACTCGGCGGCACCGGCCGCACCCACGACTGGGAGGTCAGCCGCGCCTTCGTCAAGGCGACGCGGCGGCCGGTCTTCCTCGCCGGCGGCCTGACCGAGGCCAATGTGGGCGAGGCCATCGCCCGGGTACGGCCCTTCGGCGTCGACCTGTGCTCGGGGGTGAGGACCGACGGACGCCTCGACCCGGCCAAGCTCGAAGCCTTCATGGCGGCGGTGAGAGCGGCATGAGCTTTTCCGTCCACCGCGTCGGGGCGCTCTGCCTGCGCTACATCTACCTGCTGGTCTCGTCCTGGCCGCGGCTGCTCGAACTCGTCTACTGGCCGGTTCTCAATCTCCTGACCTGGGGCTTCCTGCAGACCTATGCGACGAGCGCGTCCAACACCACGCTCTTCGTCGGCGGCGCGCTGGTCTCCGGCCTGCTGCTCTGGGAGGTGCTGTTCCGCGGCCAGATCGGATTTTCCGTCTCCTTCCTGGAGGAGGTCTGGTCGCGCAACCTCGGCAACCTCTTGATGAGCCCGCTGCGGCCGGCAGAATTCGTCGTCGCCCTGATGGTGATGAGCCTGGCGCGCCTCGCCGTGGGCATGATCCCCGCCACCATCCTCGCCATCGCCTTCTTCGGCTTCGACCTCGCCCGGCTGGGCATCGGGTTCGCCGCCTTCTTCGCGCTGCTGGTGGTCACCAGCTGGGCGGTGGGGCTGGTCGTCTGCGGCCTCATCCTGCGGCACGGCCTCGGGGCGGAGAGCCTCGCCTGGACCATCATGTTCGTGTTCTGGCCGCTGTGCTGCGTCTACTATCCGCTCAGCGTGCTGCCGGCCTGGCTGAAACCGGTTGCGCTGGCGCTGCCGCCGACCCATGTCTTCGAGGGCATGCGGGCGGTGCTGTCGCAGGGCGTGCTCAGGCTCGACCATCTGGCGGCGGCCGCTGCCCTGAACGTGGTCTGGATCGTCGCGGCCTCCTTCGCCTTCGCGGCGCTGCTGGACAAGGCCCGCGAGGCGGGCTCGCTCCTCTCCAGCGGCGAGTGAGCCGACACTCGCCTTTCGTCTGATGTCACCGCATTACCACGTTCACGACGGGTTAACGGTCTGTCCCGCAGGCTGCGGGTTGCACAAGTTGTCGCAGGTCCGTTACAAATTTCGGCAGTGCAGCAATCGAGATTGGAACTTCGCGGGCTCGTGAGGCTTTTTTTGGAGGCCAAGACCCGACAGGTCGCCGGACCGGACAGAGGCGAACTGGACCAATCCTCCCGTCCCCGGAGGCCTTTGCGTGCTTTACCACTGGTATGAAGCCACCCACGCCATGCTGTCGCCCTACCGGGCCATGGCGGACGCCACCCGGCTGGCGCTGAGCAATCCCGTCAATCCCTTCTCCCACATGCCGTTGGCCCGCCAGATCTCGGCCGGCGCCGAACTGTTCGAACGGGCGACGCGCCGCTACGGCAAGCCGGACTTCGGCCTGCCGACGACGCTGGTCGGCGGTGAGCGGGTGGCCGTCACCGAGGCGGTGGTGTGGAAGCGCCCCTTCTGCGACCTCATCCATTTCAAGCGTGCCCTGCCGGCCCGGCACAAGCCCGACCCGAAGGTGCTGATCGTCGCCCCCATGTCCGGCCATTACGCCACGTTGCTGCGCGGCACGGTCGAGACCTTCCTTCCCAACCACGAGGTCTTCATCACCGACTGGGCCGACGCCCGGATGGTGCCGATGGCGGAGGGGCGCTTCGACCTCGACGATTACGTGGACTATGTCGTCTCCATGCTCCACTTCCTCGGGCCGGACACCCACGTCATGGCCGTCTGCCAGCCGGCCGTGCCCGTCTTCATGGCGGTGTCGCGCATGGAAGCCGAGGACGATCCCCATGTGCCGACGACGCTCACCCTGATGGGCGGGCCGATCGACACGCGATCCAACCCGACGGCGGTGAACAAGCTCGCCGAAGAGTGCGGCACCGAATGGTTCCGCCGCAACGTCATCACCACCGTGCCCTTCCCGCATCCCGGCATGATGCGGCCGGTCTATCCGGGCTTCCTGCAGATCAACGGCTTCATGTCGATGAACCTCGACCGGCATGTCGACGCCCACCGGGAACTGTTCCGCAATCTCGTGAAGGGCGACGGCGACAGCGCCCAGAAGCACCGCGAGTTCTACGACGAATATCTCGCGGTCATGGATCTGACGGCCGAGTTCTACCTCCAGACCATCGAGCGCGTCTTTGTCGAGCATCACCTGCCGCGCGGCATCATGATGCACCGCGACCGGCCGGTGGACCCGAAGGCCATCCGCCGCGTGGCGCTGCTCACCGTCGAGGGCGAGAAGGACGACATCACCGGCGGCGGCCAGACGCTGGCCGCCCACGGCCTCGCCACCTCGATCCCCGAGGACATGCGGCACCATCACCTGCAGCCAGCCGTCGGCCATTATGGGGTGTTCAACGGCTCGCGCTTCCGCGCCGACATCGCGCCGCGCGTCATGGACTTCATGCGCACCCATTCCTATCGCAAGGCCCAGGCCGCAAGACCCGCCGCGAAGGACAAGGAGAAGGCCTCCACCGCCTCGACGGTGCTCAAGATGATCCGCGGCGGCCGCGGCGAGGCGTCCAAGGGGCATTGACGGGCCACTCCTCCGGGTCCAGCCGCCTGGCCGGGGCGTGGCAGCAGGCGTCGCGGCGGGCCGTCCGTCGCTGGCCTGAGGCTCGCCGACTCGGATAAAGTCGCTGCCATGTCCATCATCCGAAGGCTGTTCCAGCGCGAGCCCGACCCGCCGGCGATCACCGTGTCGCACGAGGGCGTGCCCTATGCCGTGGAGTTGCGGCGACTGCCGCAGGCGCGCCGCTTCACGCTGAGGGTGCGCGCCGCCAGCCGCGACGCGGTGCTGTCCATGCCGGCGCGGGCGAAGCTCGCGGACGCGGTGGGCTTCGCCGAGCGGCACGGCGCCTGGATCGCCACCCGTCTCAGCCGCATTCCCGAGGCGCTGGGCTTTGCCGAAGGCGCCGTGGTGCCGTTGCGCGGCGTGCCGCATACGGTGGTCCATTGCCCCGGCCGGCGAGGCACCTGCTGGGTGGAGGACGGGGCCATCCTGGTCGCCGGCGATGCCGCCTTCCTGTCGCGCCGCGTGCAGGACTTCCTGAAGCGCGAGGCCCGCAAGGATCTCGAGACGGCGACGCGGCTCTATGCAGGGAGGCTGGGGGTGAGGGTGACGCGGATCGGCATCCGCGACCAGGCGAGCCGCTGGGGCTCGGCCTCCTCGTCCGGCGCCATCAACTATTCCTGGCGGCTGATCCTGGCGCCGCCCTTCGTGCTCGACTATCTCGCCGCCCACGAGGTGGCGCACCTGCGCGAGATGAACCACTCGCCGCGCTTCTGGCGCATCGTCCGCGACCTGTGTCCGGGCATGGAGGCAGCCAAGGCCTGGCTGCGCGCCAACGGCGCCAACCTGCACCGCTACGGGGCCGACTAGACGATCTGCTTCTGCACGAAGACCAGGTCGAGCTTGCGGCCGAACTTCTCGCCGATGCCGGGCATGCGGCCGACCTCGATGAAGCCGGCGCGGCGGTGCAGCCTGAGCGAGGCCGTGTTGCGCCCCTCGATGCCGCCGATCATCACCTGCTTGCCATCGGCTCTGGCCCGCTCCAGCAGCGCGGTAATCAGCAGCGAGCCGATGCCGGAGCCGCGGCGGTCGTCGCGCACATAGACCGAATGTTCGACGGCGTTGCGATAGCCCGACCAGGCGCGGAACTGCAGATAGGAGCCGAAGCCGACCACCTCGCCCTCGTCCTCGGCGACGAGGACGGGACTGCCCGCGGCCCGGCGGTCGTTCATCCAGGCGTGGCGGCTTTCCAGGTCGACCGGCTCGTCGGACCAGATGGCGGTGCTGGTGAGGATGGCGTGGTTGACGATGTCGAGGATGGCCGGCATGTCGGCCTCGGTGGCGTCGCGAACCGTGGCGGTGGAGACCGGCGTGCCGCGCGGCGGCGAGAGATCCTTCAGGTAGTAGGTCGTGTCGCAATAGCCGCCGTCGGGCAGCAGGGCGAAGTCGGGCACGAAGCCGAAGCGCGACCAGCCGCCGCGCTCGTAGACGCGCTTGGCCTCCTCGCTCGCCGTGTCGAGGATGAGGAGGGTGCGGCCCCGCTTCAGCGATTCCTCCTCGATCCGCCGCAGCATGGAGCCGGCAATGCCCTGCCGGCGCCCGTCGGAATGGACGAGCATCTTCTTCACCTCGGCCCGGTGGGGCTGGTTTGGCGGCATGTCGAGGCCGAGCTGGGCGGTGCCGATGACCCTTTCGCCGAGGAAGGCGGCGACGAGCACCGTGTCTCCGGCGGCGACGCTGTCGGCGACCCTGGCGAAGAAGGCCTCGCCGTCGGCGAGGGTGAAGGGCTTCATGAAGCTGACCGAGGCGCCGTTGACGACGCAGTCGACCAGCACCTCGGCGAGCCCGGGAACATGCCGCCGGGCGGCGGCGGCGTCGAGCGTCTCGATCATGATCATCGGCGCACCCCCGGCGTCGAGTGGGGCACCAGCACGACACAGTAGCGGGCGGGCGCCCCGGTGCGGTTCTCGAAGACCAGCGGCGTGTCGAGCCGCATGACGCGGCAGTCGCCGGGGCCGAGATCGGTGATCAGCCCGTCATAGGTCAGGGTGAGCGTCCCCTCGAAGACCCAGACGAACTGCTCGACGGGAATGACGACGATGTTGTCGTAGGCGACGCGCTTGCCGGCCGGCAGCATGACCTCGACGATGTCGGTGCCGGAGGCGTTGGGCGGGGCGACGTTGCGGCGGGTATAGCCGGTCTCGGGGTCGGTGCGCACCGCCGTCGCCGCGGCCCGGCGCACGGGATCGGGCTTCGGCTGCGGCCTTTCGAAGAGGGCGCCGAGGGTGACGCCGAGGGCGGCGCCCAGCTTGACGAGGAGCACCGCCGTGGCACTCGCCTCAGCCCGTTCGATCCGCGAGATCATGGCGCGGGAGACGCCTGAGAGCGCCGCGAGCTGATCCAGGGTCAGGCCCTTGGCGGCGCGCAGCTCGCGTACCCTCTGGGCCACGATCTGGTCGAGCTGGTCCGTCGTGTCGGCGGGGCTATCCATGATTCGAGATTACTCTTCTCGGATAATGGAATCAACTCACCGACCCGCGAGAGCGGCGACGGCCTCCTCCAGCCGCGCGATGTCCTCGGGGCGCGAGAGGCGGTGATCGCCGTCCTTGACGAGGGTGACCACCACGTCGTCGCGGGCGATCTTCTCGGCGAGCAGCATGGCGTGACGCCAGGGCACGTCCGGATCCTCCATGCCCTGGAGAATGTGGACAGAGCACCCGGTCTCGACGAGCCCGGTCAGGACGAGATTGCGGCGGCCGTCCTCGATGAGGGCGCGGGTGATGGGATAGCCGCCCTCGTCATAGGCGGAGGGGCGCACCCAGCGGCCCGCAGTCATGATGGTCTGCCTGATCTCCTCGGAGAAGGCCGGCCACATCAGCGCCTCGGTGAAGTCCGGAGCGGGCGCGATCAGCACCATGCCGGTCGGTGGCTCGGCCATGGCGCGGGCGACGAGCAGGGAGATCCAGCCGCCCATGGAGGAGCCGACGAGGATGGGCCGCGGGCCCGCGAGGGCGACCATGGCGGCGGCCTCCTCGGCCCAGCGGGAAATGGTGCCCGCCTCGAAATCACCTTCCGATTCGCCGTGGCCGGAATAGTCGAAGCGCCAGAAGGCGCGGCCGGTGCGTGCCGCGAAGGCGGAGAGGGCCTCGGCCTTGGTGCCCTTCATGTCCGATTTGAAACCGCCGAGCCATACTATGGCGGGGCCACGACCCTCGACGCGGCGAAAGGCGATGCGGCGGGCGTCAGGGCCGGCACCTACCGTCAGGTAGGAGGGATCGGGAAGGCTGGTCATGGCGGCAGGCTCCGGCAGCGGGCGGTCACGGGCGCTCCTGCCTGACCACGCCTGTGGCATAAGGGCAAGACCGCCGGCGAAAATGCGGCGAACCATTGACTTCCTCGGCAATTCTCCCGATCTTCGCCACCCTCCGGATCATCAGGATCGGCCGGCGCTCGCTCCCTCGGGGGCAACGCAGTCGCCCCTGGTCCGGCCCCATCAACGTCTGAAGGAGACGCCCCCATTCGCAGACCCATGAGAGCCGCCGCCCCCGTCGAGCGTGACGGGCCGCGCATCAACGACATGATCCGTGTCCGAGAAGTCCAGTTGATCGATGCCGAGGGCGAGAACCGCGGCGTGATCCAGACCCGCGACGCCGTCCAGATGGCCGTGGAGGCCGGGCTCGACCTCGTCGAGGTCGCCCCGAACGCCGTGCCCCCCGTCTGCAAGATCATGGACTACGGCAAGTTCAAGTTCCAGGAGCAGAAGAAGGCCGCCGAGGCCCGCCGGAACCAGAAGACGGTCGAGGTCAAGGAGATCAAGCTGCGCCCGGGCATCGACGATCACGACTACGACACCAAGATGAAGGCGATGAAGCGCTTCTTCGAGGAAGGCGACAAGGTGAAGGTCACCCTGCGCTTCCGTGGTCGCGAAATGGCGCACATGGATCTCGGCGTCAGGGTGCTGGACCGCGTCAAGGCCGACACGGTCAACATCGCCAAGGTCGAGCAGGAATCGCGGCTGGAAGGCCGCCAGATGATCATGGTGCTCGCGCCGAAATGAGGCTTGCCGCCTCGGGCGCGCCCCGGCATCGTCGTCGACGCCTGCGATCGGATCGCAGGCGTTTTCGTTTTCGGAGAGGCCCGGCCACAAGGGCTGCGGAGAGAGAGACATGAGCGCCAGCGCAGACATCGCCACCCTGAGGCGCGAACTCGCGGCCGCGCTGCGGCTCGCGGCGCGGTTCGACCTCAACGAGGGCATCTGCAACCATTTCTCGGTCGCCGTTCCGGGCACCGAGGAGCGCTACCTGATCAACCCCTACGGCATCCACTGGGGCGAGATGCGCCCGAACGACCTCCTGCTGATCGACGGCGAGGGCACGATCCACGAGGGTTGGGGCGAGGTCGAGGCGACGGCGCGCAACATCCACATCGCCGGCCACCGGGCCAATCCGCGCCACCAGGCGATCCTCCACGTCCACATGCCCCATGCGACGGCGCTCACCATGGTGGAGGGCGGACGTCTGGAAATGGCGCACCAGACCGCCTGCCGCTTCCTCGACCGCACCGCCTATCAGGGCTTCGGCGGCGTGGCGCTGAACGCTGAGGAGGGCGAGCGCATCGCCCAGGCGCAGAAGGACAATCCGCATGCCGACGTGATCTTCCTCGAGCATCACGGCGTCACCATCGGCGGGCCGACGGTGGCGGTGGCCTTCGACGACCTCTATTACCTGGAGCGCGCCTGCCGGCAGCAGATCCTCGCCATGTCGACGGGGCTGCCCCTGAAGATCATCCCGGCCGAACAGGCGAGGCAGACGGCGCGCGAGTGGATGCAGGTCCTCGATTACCAGGCGACCAAGCACTTCCAAGCGCTGATGCGCATCAACGGCTTGTGACGCCGCGCGACCTTCGGCCCATGGCGGGGCGGATTGGAACGATGCTAGAGAGCCGGCCAAGCCCTTGATCGACGTCAAGGCCGCAGCGGATGTGTTCCGGCACATTTCGAGCTCCCCCGACCTGTCGCCGGGGCTCGCACGGATCGACGAGCCATGACCTACGCCCATTTCTTCGAGAACGCGGTCTCCCGCCTGAAGGACGAACGCCGCTACCGGGTCTTCGCGGACCTGGAACGCAAGGTCGGCAAGTTCCCGCAGGCCACCTGGCATTCGTCGCAAGGCCCGCGCGACGTCGTCATATGGTGCTCCAACGACTATCTCGGCATGGGCCACCATCCGCGCGTCGTCGAGGCCATGGCCGAGACCGCCCGCACCATGGGGGCCGGGGCCGGCGGCACGCGCAACATCTCCGGCACTTCGCATCCGATCGTCGAGCTGGAGCGCGAACTCGCCGACCTTCACGGCAAGGAGGCCGCCCTCGTCTTCACCTCGGGCTACATCTCCAACCAGGCGGGCATCTCGACCATCGCCAGGCTCCTGCCCGACTGCCTCATCCTCTCCGACGCGCTGAACCACAACTCGATGATCGAGGGCGTGCGCCAGTCCGGCTGCGAACGCGTCATCTTCCGCCACAACGACCTCGCCCATCTCGAGGAATTGCTGGTCGCGGCAGGGCCCGAGCGCAACAAGCTCATCGTCTTCGAGAGCGTCTATTCGATGGACGGTGACGTGGCGCCGATCGCCGCCATCTGCGACCTCGCCCGGCGCTACCGCGCCATGACCTATATCGACGAGGTCCATGCAGTGGGCATGTACGGGCCGCGCGGCGCAGGCGTCGCCGAGCGCGACGGCCAGATGGGCCGGCTCGATGTCATCGAGGGCACGCTCGGCAAGGCCTTCGGCGTCATGGGCGGCTATATCGCGGGCCCGGCCGCCGTGATCGACGCGGTCCGCTGCCATGCGGCCGGCTTCATCTTCACCACCGCCCTCCCGCCGGCCATCGCCGCCGCGGCGGCCGCCGCCATCCGCCACCTCAAGACCTCCTCGATCGAGCGGGACATGCAGCAGCGCCAGGCGGCGCGCACCAAGCGTGTCCTGTCGCTCGCCGGCCTGCCGGTGATGGCATCGAGCACGCCCATCGTGCCGGTGGTGGAGGGCGATGCGGAGCGCTGCAAGGCGGCGAGCGACCGGCTCCTCGCCGAGTACGGCATCTATATCCAGCCGATCAACTATCCGACGGTGCCGAAGGGAACGGAGCGGCTCCGGATCACGCCCGGCCCCGCCCATACCGATGCAATGATCGACGACCTCGCCGGCGCGCTCATGCAGGTGTGGATGGATCTGGGGCTGCCGCTGCAGCGCTACCAGGCCGCCGCCGAATAGGGTCAGGCGGGAACGGCCTCGCTGGCGCGCATGCGCGCGAGCGGCAGGCGGGAAATCACCCGGTCGATTTCGGCCGGGCGCATGAGGCGGAAGCGAACCGGCGCCTTGTGGACGTCGGTCAGCGGCTTGCCTGCGGTGACGCGCCAGGCGTGGATCAGCATCTCGTAGGTCTCGGCGTCGACGCCGGCGATGTGGCAGATGGCGCCGAGCGCCTTCTCGTCGTCGCGTTCGAGGATCTTGCGGCCTGCGTCACGGTCGCGGCCGATGCAGCGCATCAGGAGGTCCATGGCGGGCACGACCTGCCGCTCCTCGGCCAGCTTCTGCAACTGCTCGAGAAGCTCCTCGCCGCTCGGCACGTCGCGGGAGACGGCGGCGCCGAACTTCGTCGCCAGATCGGCCGGGCAGTCGGCACGCTGCGTCAGCATCGACCGCACGGCGGGGTCGCTGCCATGGCGCGCCACGATCTCGGCGAAGCCATCGGAGGTGAGTTGGGCGCCGGGATTGCGAACCAGCGTCACGACAGTCGCCGCCTCGCCCATCTGGACGATGGCGCGGGCGAGAGGAGCGGAGACCTTCTGCCGCTTGGCGATGATCTGCATGTGCTCCTGACGGTCGGGCGCGCAGACCCGCAGCATGACCTCGTCGGGCAGATCGGGAGCGTTGAGGATGGCCTCGGCGACGGCGATGACGTCGCAGGCGAGCGTGGTCGCCGCCTCCGGCAGGCTCACCGCGCAGCGGGCAAGCCGCGGCGAGGCACGCACGCGGCTCGGCATGGGCGCATCGCGCAGCGCTTCGGCGACGATGTTGTCGAGGACGAGAGCCTTGCGGGATTCCGCGTCGATGCGCTCGCGGGAGATTTCATCGACGAGCTCTTCCACCAGCGCCCCGCGCAGCTTGGGCGCGAGAGCGCCGATCATCGAGTTGATCGGCTTCAGTGCTTCGTCGAACGGCGTTGTCATCCACCATGACCTTTGGGTCAGGATGACGCAGATGTCTTAATCAGCTCTGAACCCGCCATCGGCCTCGCCGGCCGGCGTGAAGCCGAGGCGGCGGAGCTCTCCGGCCGCCGCGATGACCGCCGCCTCGAACCTGGCGAGCGCCTCGGGCCGGCGCGGCTCGCGGGCCACGGCGAAGTCGTAGTGCTCCTCCGCCAGAGGGATGAAGCCGAGGCCGAGAGGCCGGGCAGCAGCGGCGATGGCGACGCCCCAGTCGGCGCGACCCTGGGCTACGGCGGCGACGACGGCATTGTGGGAGCGCGGCTGGTTCCAGTAGCCGGGTGGATTGCGGCCGGCGAGCAGCCCGTCCAGCAGCACCCGCGTGCCGGCCCCGGTATTGCGGTTGACCATCAGGCAGTGGGGATCGGCAAGGGCGGCGGCGAGCGCCGCCTCCGGCGTCGCGGCGCCGGCGAAGCGGGGATCGTCGGCGCGGTGGACGATGCCCTGCATGCGTCGCCAGCCGGGGACCAGGCGCATCTCGGCGGTGAGGAAGGGTGAGTTGTAGCGGCCGGTAGCGGGATCCAGCAGGTGGATGGGGGCGACGTCGCATTCGCCGCGCCTGAGGGCCGAGAGACCCCCGAGGCTGCCGAACGCCAGCGAGCGCGCGGTGATCCCCCGGTCGGCGAGGCGCTCGACGACCGCGTCGAGGCCGGTGCAATGGCTGCCCATGACGGCGAGGTCGGGCGGGGCGACATGCGGGGCGAACAGCGTCACCGTGGTCTCGGTGCCGGCGGGCATGGCCTCGCTCAGCGCGTCGATGGCGAGGAAGCCGTCGGCCTGGCTGAAGGCGGTCACGGCGCCAGAACCCTTGCCGACGGGATAGGCGACCAGCCCGCCGGCGCCGTCGGACAGCGCCACCATGACGAATTCGGTGCGGCCGAGATCGGAGGGGATGCGGGCCGGCACGCGGGCGGTGACGGAGGTCTCCGCCCGTTCCGGCAAGCCGGCGAGAATGCGCAGCACCGGCGCGACGATGTCGTGGAAGGCGAACATGGCCGAGGTCGGGAAGCCCGGCAGGACGACCACGGGCTTGCCGTCGCAGACGGCGAGGCAGAGCGGCTTGCCCGGCTTCAGGGCGACGCCATGCGCGACGATGCCCGGCGCGCCGAGCGCCCCGACGATGCGGTAGGTCAGGTCGCCCGCCCCCTTGGAGGTGCCACCGGAGAGGATGACGGCGTCGCAGGTGGCGTGGGCCTCGCGGATCGCCGCCTCCAGCGCCGCGGCGACGTCGGGCACGGCGCCAAAGCGGACGGCGATGCAGCCGTTCTCCTCCAGCGCGGCGGCGACGATGGGGCCGTTGGAATCGTAGATCGCGGCGGGCCGCAGCGGCTCGCCCGGCGCCACCAGTTCGTCGCCGGTGGAGATGACGGCGACGCGCGGCTTGCGCCAGACCGTCGCCGCGGCCGCGCCGACGGCGGCGAGCATGCCGATCTCGCGGGCGCCGATGACCGTGCCGCGGCGCAGCAGGGTCTCGCCGCGGGCGATGTCGGAGCCGGCGAAGGCGATGTTCTGGCCGGGTCCCACGGCGCGTCCAACCGCGAGGCGGCCGTCCGGATCCAGCGTGGTGTGCTCGATCATAACCACCGCGTCGGCGCCGCGTGGCATGGGGCCGCCGGTGGCGATGGGGGTGGCCGTGCCGGCGGCGACCGTCAGCCGGGGTGCAGTGCCGCAGGCGATCGTCTCGTCGTTGAGGGCGAGCAGGACCGGCGCGCCTTCGGAGGCGGCGGCGACATCGGCGGCGCGGACCGCGAAGCCGTCGACCACGGACCGGTCGAAGGGCGGCGTGTCGACCGGCGCGGCGATGGTTTCGGCGAGAACGCGGCCGGCCAGCGCGTCGAGTGCCACGGTCTCGACCCCCAGCGGCCGCGGCTGCAGCGCGGCGCGGAAGCGAGCGACGGCCTCGTCGCGGGACAGGACTTGCAGGAACTGGTCCTGCACGGTGGCGGCGCTGGGGGTCATCGCGGTTCGAAGGGCTCCGTGAGGGGCATGGCGGCGAGGATGGATCCGGCGGCGGCGCCTTCGCTGGCGGGGCCGAGGACGGCGACGGCATCAGCCGCGAGAAGCGCTGCGAGCGTGATCCGCCCGACGCCGAGCGGCTCCCAGCCGTCGGCGGTGTGACGCAGCAGGGCGATATCGGCAAGGCCCACCTGCGAGACGACCTTGCGGGTGAGCGGACGCGAGACGGTGCGCAGGCCGCGCCCGGCGGCGGCAGCAAGACAGGGCATGACGAGCGCGAAGAGCGCGGCGGCGAGAGCGTCGAACCGCGGCGGCAAGACGAGGGTGCGGCTGGCGGCGCCGGGGGCGAGCACCGCCTCGCCGCCGGGCTGGAGCGCGAGGCCGGCCC
>JAEZGJ010000315.1 GCA_023416965.1 Pseudomonadota bacterium
CGACGCGCTGTCGGAAGCCGCTGTGCAGATCTTCAAGGATCGCGGCATCGACGTCGATTTCCAGCCGGCGCTCGGCAAGGACAAGGAGAAGCTCGCCGCCATCATCGGCGACTATGACGGCCTCGCCATCCGCTCGGCGTCCAAGGTGACGCCGGCGATCCTCGCCAATGCCAAGAACCTCAAGGTGATCGGCCGCGCCGGCATCGGCGTCGACAATGTCGACATTCCCGCCGCGACGGCCAAGGGCATCATCGTGATGAACACGCCCTTCGGCAATTCGATCACCACGGCCGAGCACGCCATCGCCATGATGTTCGCCATCGCCCGTCAGATCCCCGACGCCGACCGCACCACCCAGGCCGGCCTGTGGGAGAAGAACAAGTATATGGGCGTCGAGCTGACCTCGAAGACGCTCGGCGTCATCGGCTGCGGCAATATCGGCTCCATCGTCGCCGACCGGGCGCTCGGCCTGAAGATGAAGGTCATCGCGTTCGATCCCTATCTCTCGCCGGAGCGCGCCGTGTCGATCGGCGTGGAGAAGGTCGAGCTCGAGGATCTGCTGCGCCGGGCCGACTTCATCACCCTGCACGTGCCGATGACGGCGCAGACCAAGAACGTCCTCTCCCGCGAGGCGCTGGCCAAGACCAAGAAGGGCGTGCGCATCATCAACTGCGCCCGCGGCGGCCTCGTCGACGAGCAGGCGCTGCGCGATGCGCTCGATGCCGGCCACGTGGCCGGCGCGGCCTTCGACGTGTTCTCCGAGGAGCCGGCGACCGCCAATCCGCTCTTCGGCCATCCGAACGTGATCTGCACCCCGCATCTCGGCGCCGCCACGACGGAAGCGCAGGAGAACGTCGCCCTGCAGGTGGCCGAGCAGATGTCGGACTACCTGCTCTCCGGCGCCATCACCAACGCGGTGAACTTCCCGTCCATCTCGGCGGAGGACGCGCCGAAGCTCCGGCCCTTCGTCGCGCTCGCCGAGAGGCTCGGCTCCTTCCTCGGCCAGCTGACGGAAGCGCCGATCAAGGGAATCCGCATCGAATACGAAGGCAAGGTCGCCGATCTCAACGTACGTCCGCTCACCGCCGCGGCGGTGACCGGCGTGCTGCGGCCCTTCCTCTCCGACATCAACATGGTCAATGCCGTGCCGATCGCCAACGACAAGGGCATCACGGTGGACGAGGTGAAGCGCGAGGCGCCGGGCGGCAACCTCGAAAGCCGCATCATGATCACGGTCGAGGCCGAGGACATGCCGCGCCACGCCGCGGGCACCGTGCTCGCCGACGGCAAGCCGCGCATCGTCGAGATCCGCTCCATCGCCATGGATGCCGAGTTCGCCCCGCACATGCTCTATGTGCGCAACGACGACAAGCCGGGCTTCATCGGCCGCTTCGGCTCGCTGCTGGGCGATGCCGGGGTCAATATCGCGACCTTCAATCTCGGCCGCGACAAGCCGGGCGGCGACGCCATCTGCTTCGTGGCTGTGGACGAGCGCATCTCCGACGAGTTGCTCGGCAAGATCCACGAGATCCCGCAGGTGAAGCGGGCGCGCCGTCTGGCGTTCTGAGGGGTGTGTTCCACCATCACCTCTCCCCGGCGGGGAGAGGTCGGCGCGAAGCGCCGGGTGAGGGGGCGTCATCGCAATTGCCCCTCACCCTTCCCTCACCCCGCCCGCGGGGAGAGGGGGGCAACAGCGTCGCGTTCCATCCGACAGCGGTTGCGCCTGGTGCGCGCCATCTGGTCATGCGGAACGTCGAAGTCCCCTCTCCCCGCTTGCGGAGAGAGGGACGGGTGAGGGGCCTTGCACTGACCTCTCCGGCGAAACATTCCTCACACGGCCTGCGCTAAACTCACGCCGTCGCGATTCGCCGGAACCCCGCCCATGTACGTCCTCGCCCGCCTGTCCTTCGGCTTCGTCGTCGGAGCGCTGGCCGTCCTCCTGGCGCTGCAGGGGACCCTCTGGCTGATGGGGCAGGCGGGAATGGCCGCCGTCCAACTCTTCCCCATGCGGGCGCCGCTGCCGGCGAACCTCCCCGGCCTCACCCAGCCCGCCATCATCGGCGGGCTCTGGGGCCTTCTCTTCATCCTCATCTGGGACCGCTGGGGTCGCGACGGCATCGTCAAGGGCGCCGGCTTCGGCACCCTGTTCGGCCTCGTGGGACCGGGCCTCGTTCTCTGGGTGGTCTGGCCGGCCCTGCGCGGCGCCGCGCTGTTCGAGGGCGGCAATGCCGGCCGCATCGCCGCCGGCGCGGCGCTGGCGGTGGCCTTCGGCATCGGCCTCGCCTGGATCGGCCAGATCCTCAACGGCTACATGCGCTACGCGGTGCGCTGATCAGCGCTTGCCGCTCTCGGCGATGGCGATGCCGCCGAGGACCAGCAGCAGGGCGACCGCGTGATACCAGGCGAAGACCTCGCCCAGAATGAGCGGGCCGAGGATCGCCGACCAGACCGGCACGAGATTGACCCAGAGCCCGGCCCTGCCGGGCCCGATCAGCTCCACCCCGCGCATGAAGAAGAGCTGGGCGACGAAGCCCGGCAGCACGGCCACATAGAGGATGATCAGCCAGCCGTTGAGGTCCGGCCAGAGCGCCGTGCCGTGCACCGTCTCGGCGGCGAGCAGCGGCAGGGAGGAGACGAGCGCCACCATGGCAAGCGCCATGAAGAAGGGGCGGGCCGAGATCGGCGGGCGGTTGCGCAGCGCCACCGTATAGGCGGCATAGCCGAGGCAGGCGACGAGCATCAGCAGGTCGCCGAGGTTGAAGGCGAGGCCGGTCAGCACGGCGAGGTCGCCGCGTGCCGCGAGCAAGGCCACGCCGGCAATGGTCACGACGATGCCGATGCCCTGCAGCGGGGTCACGGCGGTGCGGTGGACGAGATAGGCCCCCGCCAGCACCATGACCGGAATCGAGCCCTGGATGATGCCGATGTTGACCGCCGTGGTGTAGAGCGCGGCGAGGTAGAAGAGCGCGTTGAAGCCGGTGAACCCGACGACGCCCATGATCGCCAGCCACTTCCAGTGAGCGCGGATCTGGGGCCATTCGCGCACGAAGGCGCCGCCGGCGATGGCGATCATCAGGGAGAGCGTGCCGACCCAGCGCAGGGTCGTCAGCATCATCGGCGAAACGTGGCCGATGGCGAGGCGGCTGGCGATGGCATTGCCCGCCCAGATCAGGGTCGTGGCGGCGAGAATGAGATAGGGACGGTCATAGAGACGCATGCGCGCGGAAAACCCTGATGGACGGCCACTATAGACGGCAGGGCGGCGGGCGGCAGCGGGTCCCGCGCAGCCGAGCAATGTCCGCGCGGGGGAGGGGCGGCGGGAGTCATCCGGTCTTTGCGACAAATTCGGTCGATGTCACCTATCCATTTGAACGGGCTCGATTTTCTCTTTCATCTTTCTGTCAAGCAGAGGTCATAGAAGTATCGCGCAGCGGCCCTATCCAGAGGCTGCATCCCTTGTCCGCCCCTGCGCAGAACTGCGCTGGACGAGGTTCCTCCAAGGACAGGAGCATCCTGTGAAACTCTCCCTCTTCCTCTCCGCCGCGGTCGTCGCGATCGGCGGCGTCATGGCTGCGGCCCCCTCGGCCGAGGCCCGCGACCGCATCCAGGTGACCGGCTCGTCGACCGTTTTCCCCTTCACCACCGCCGTCGCCGAGCGCTTCGGGCAGCGTAGCGGCAAGGCCCCGATCGTCGAATCCACCGGCACGGGCGGCGGCATGCGCCTCTTCTGTGCCGGCGTCGGCGTCAACACTCCCGACGCGGCGAACGCCTCGCGCCGCATCACCGCCTCCGAGTTCGAGACCTGCCGCAAGAATGGCGTCACGCCGATCGAGATCGTCGTCGGCTTCGACGGCATCGTCGTCGCCAATTCCAAGCAGGGCCCGGCCGTCCAGCTGACGCTCGAGCAGATCTTCCTGGCCCTCGCCGCCAAGGTGCCGAACGCCCAGGGCCAGCTCGTCGACAACCCGAACAGGAACTGGTCGGACATCGCGCCGAACCTGCCGAACGCCAAGATCGAGGTTCTCGGCCCGCCGCCGACCTCGGGCACCCGCGACGCCTTCAACGAGCTCGCCATGCTCGAGGGCTGCAAGGCCATCCAGAAGCGCATGAACGTCCAGATCGACAGCAAGGCCTGCCAGCAGGTCCGCGCCGACGGCGCCTTCGTCGAGGCTGGCGAGAACGACAACATCATCGTCCAGCGCCTGGTCGCCAATCCAGCCGCCTTCGGCGTGTTCGGCTATTCCTTCCTCGAGGAGAACCGCGACAAGATCCAGGGCGCCCGCGTCAACGGCGTCGAGGACACGGTCGACAACATCTCGTCGGGCAAGTACCCGCTGTCCCGCTCGCTCTACTTCTATGTGAAGAAGGAGCATATCGGTGTCGTCCCGGGTCTCCAGGACTTCATCAACGAGTATGTCTCCGATCAGGCCATGGGTGAAGACGGCTATCTGGAGAAGAAGGGCCTCGTGCCGCTGCCGGCCGCGCGCCGCGAAGAGGTCTCCCGCGCCGCCCGTGCGGCGACCGGGCTCACGGGTCTCTGCTCCGTCCGATAAGCGGGAGGGGGGGCGCGCCCGGCGGCCGGGG
>JAEZGJ010000024.1 GCA_023416965.1 Pseudomonadota bacterium
CCGCCGGGCCGTTGTCGGCGGAGGCGGCCTTGGCGGGGGCGGCGGCAGCTGCCTTCGGAGCCTCGGCCTTGGGCGCTTCCGCCTTCGGCGCCTCGGCGGCCTTGGCGGGAGCCGCGGCGGCAGCCCCCTCGGCGATCTGGCCGAGCAGGGCGGCGACGCCGACCGTCGTGCCGGATTCCGCGACGATCTCCGACAGCGTGCCGGAGGCCGGCGCGTTGACCTCGAGGGTGACCTTGTCGGTCTCGAGCTCGACCAGAGGCTCGTCCTGCTTCACCGCCTCGCCGGGCTTCTTGAACCACTTGGCGACGGTGGCCTCGGTGACGGATTCGCCGAGCGTCGGAACGCGGATTTCGGTGGCCATGTGTTCAGTCCCTTGCGGGCCTCTCTCGGGTCGTTGGTGGCGGAACGTCCGGCCCCCGCGGGGCCGGAGCGGATCAGGCGAAGGCCTCGTCCAGGAAGGCCTGGAGCTGGGCGTTGTGGCGGGAGAGCAAGCCCGTCGCAGTGGCGGCGGAAGCCGGGCGGCCCACATAGCGGGCGCGCTTCGACTTGGAGCCGGCCGTTCCCAGCACCCATTCCAGATAGGGTTCGACGAAGCTCCACGCACCCATGTTCTTGGGCTCTTCCTGGCACCAGATCACCTCGGCGTTCTTGAACCGGGAAATCTCGCCGGCCAGCGCCTTGAGCGGGAACGGATAGAGCTGCTCGACACGCATCAGGTAGATGTCGTCGATGCCGCGCTTGATGCGGTCCTCGTAGAGGTCGTAGTAGACCTTGCCCGAGCACAGCACGACGCGCCGGATCTTCTTGTCGTCGACCAGCTTGATCTCCTGGCCCGGCAGGCTCTGGGCATCGTCCCACAGCACGCGGTGGAAGGAGGTGCCGGTGACGAGTTCGTCGAGGCGCGACACCGCCCGCTTGTGGCGGAGCAGCGACTTCGGCGTCATCAGGATCAGCGGCTTGCGGATCTCGCGCTTCAGCTGCCGGCGCAGGATGTGGAAGTAGTTGGCCGGGGTCGAGCAGTTGGCGACCTGCATATTGTCCTCTGCGCACATCTGCAGGAAGCGCTCCAGACGCGCGGAGGAGTGCTCCGGCCCCTGGCCCTCGTAGCCGTGCGGCAGCAGGCAGACGAGGCCCGACAGCCGCAGCCACTTGCGCTCGGCCGAGGAGATGAACTGGTCGAACACCACCTGCGCCCCGTTGGCGAAGTCGCCGAACTGGCCTTCCCACATGGTCAGCGCATTGGGCTCGGCGAGCGAATAGCCGTATTCGTAGCCCAGCACCGCCTCTTCCGAGAGCATCGAGTTGATGACCTCGTAGCGGCCCTCCGCGCCCGCGATGTTGTTGAGGGGCGTGTAGCGCGCCTCGGTCTCCTGGTCGATCAGCACCGAATGGCGCTGGGAGAACGTGCCGCGCTCGCAGTCCTGTCCCGACAGCCGGACGCGATGGCCCTCGTCGACCAGCGCGCCGAAGGCCAGCGCCTCGGCGGTCGCCCAGTCGATGCCCTCGCCGGTGTCGATCATCTTGCGGCGGTTGTCCATGAACCGCTGGATGGTGCGATGGGCGGTGAAGCCCTCCGGCACCTTGGTGATCGCTTGGCCGATGCGCACGAGGGTCTCGCGCGCGACGCCCGAGGCGCCCCGGCGCGGATCGTCGTCCGAGGAGGCGCCGCCAGACAGGCCTGCCCACTTGCCGTCCAGCCAGTCGGCCTTGTTCGGCTTGTAGGACTGGCCGGCCTCCATCTCGGCGTCGAGACGGGCCCGCCAGTCGGCCTTCATCTTGTCGATCTCGCCCTCGGTGACGATGCCCTCGGCGATCAGCTTCTTGGAGTAGCCGTCGAGGGTCGTCGGGAGGCCGCGGATCTTCTTGTACATGAGCGGTTGGGTGAAGGCCGGCTCGTCACCCTCGTTGTGGCCGAAGCGACGGTAGCACCACATGTCGATGACCACCGGCTTCTGGAACTTCTGCCGGAATTCGGTCGCCACCTTGGCGGCGAAGACCACCGCCTCCGGATCGTCGCCGTTCACGTGGAAGATCGGCGCCTCGACCATCTTCGCCACGTCCGACGGATAGGGCGAGGAGCGCGAATAGCGCGGGTAGGTAGTGAAGCCGATCTGGTTGTTGATGATGAAGTGGATCGAGCCGCCGGTGCGGTGACCCTTCAGGCCCGACAGGCCGAAGCACTCGGCCACCACGCCCTGGCCCGCGAAGGCCGCGTCGCCGTGGATCAGCAGCGGCAGCACCGCCGTGCGGTCTTCCGGCGAGCAGCCGAGCTGGTCCTGCTTGGCGCGAACCTTGCCGAGCACCACCGGATTGACGATCTCGAGATGCGACGGGTTCGGGGTGAGCGACAGGTGCACCTTGTTGCCGTCAAACTCGCGGTCCGACGAGGCGCCGAGGTGGTATTTCACGTCGCCCGAGCCTTCCACGTCGTCAGGGGCGAAGGAACCGCCCTTGAACTCGTGGAACAGGGCGCGGTGCGGCTTGCCCATCACCTGGGTCAGCGTGTTGAGGCGGCCGCGATGGGCCATGCCGAGCACGATCTCGCGCACACCGAGCTGGCCGCCGCGCTTGATGATCTGCTCCAGCGCCGGGATCATGCTCTCGCCGCCGTCGAGGCCGAAGCGCTTGGTGCCGGTGTAGCGCACGTCGAGGAACTTCTCGAAGCCCTCGGCCTCCACCAGCTTCTGCAGGATGGCGCGCTTGCCCTCCTTGGTGAAGGCGATCTCCTTGTCCGGTCCCTCGATGCGCTCCTGGATCCAGGCCTTCTGGGCCGGATCCGTGATGTGCATGAACTCGACGCCGAGCGTCTGGCAATAGGTCCGCTCGAGGATGCCGACCATCTCGCGGATGGTGGCGAATTCCAGCCCCAGCACCTTGTCGATGAAGATCTTCCGGTCGTAGTCCGCCTCGGTGAAGCCGTAGGACTTGGGGTCCAGCTCCTCGTGGGTCTTGGGCGGATCGAGGCCGATCGGGTCGAGATTGGCGTGCAGGTGGCCGCGCATGCGGTAGGCGCGGATGAGCATGAGGGCGCGCACGCTGTCGCGCGTCGCCTGCTGCACCTGCTCGGCGGTGATCTCGGCGCCGCGGCCCTTGTCGGCGGCCTTGGCCTTCAGCTTGTCGCCGATCGCCTTTTCGACCTGCGCCCAGTTGCCGTCCATGGCCGAGATGAGCTCGCCGTTTGCGGCGATCGGCCAGTTGGGCTTCGACCAGGAGGGGCCCTCGGCGCTCTTGACCACGTCCTTGCGGTCGTCGCCGAGCGAGGAGAAGAAGGCCTGCCACTGCGCGTCGACCGAGGCGGGATCGGCCTCGTAGCGGGCGTAGAGATCCTCGATATAGGCGGCATTGCCGCCGTAGAGGAAGGACGTGAGCGCAATGGTCTCGTCTTGGCGTGCCATGGTCGGTTCCTGCAGCTTCAAGATCGCCCGCGGCGATCCGGCATCCGCGCTGTCATGCGGGGCGTCACCAGACGCCGTGTCGATGGCGGAAATCGGCCCGCACCGGGCCGATTTCCGGATTGTGATCGGCCTCAGCGCTTCTTCAGCACGTCGACCAGGGTCTTGCCGAGCCGCGCCGGGGAGGGCGACACGCGGATGCCCGCCGCCTCCATCGCCGCGATCTTGTCCTCGGCGCCGCCCTTGCCGCCCGAGATGATGGCGCCGGCGTGGCCCATGCGGCGGCCGGGAGGCGCCGTGCGGCCGGCGATGAAGCCGACCATCGGCTTCTTGCGGCCGCGCTTTGCCTCGTCACGGAGGAACTGGGCGGCGTCCTCCTCGGCCGATCCGCCGATCTCGCCGATCATGACGATCGACTCTGTCTTCGGGTCGGCGAGGAACATCTCCAGCATGTCGATGAACTCGGTGCCCTTGACCGGGTCGCCGCCGATGCCCACCGCCGTCGTCTGGCCGAGGCCCTCCGAGGAGGTCTGGAACACCGCCTCGTAGGTCAGGGTGCCCGAGCGCGACACGATGCCGACCGAGCCCTTGCGGAAGATGTTGGCCGGCATGATGCCGATCTTCGATTCACCAGCGGTGACGACGCCGGGGCAGTTCGGGCCGATGAGCCGCGACTTCGAGCCGACGAGCGAGCGCTTCACGCGGATCATGTCCTGCACCGGGATGCCCTCGGTGATGCAGACGATGAGCGGAATCTCGGCGTCGATGGCCTCGCAGATGGCGTCGGCCGCGCCCGGCGGCGGAACGTAGATGACAGAGGCGTCGGCCCCGGTCGCCTCACGCGCCTCGGCCACCGTGTCGAAGACCGGCAGGCCCAGATGGGTCGAGCCGCCCTTGCCGGGCGAGGTACCGCCGACGACCTTCGTCCCGTAGGCCAGCGCCTGCTCGGAATGGAAGGTGCCGTTCTTGCCGGTGAAGCCCTGGGTGATGACCTTGGTCTTCTTGGTAATCAGAATGGACATTCATAGCTCCTGTGCGAGCCGTTCGGCCACGCGCGATGAGAATGTGCAGCCGAGGGACCGCCGATGACGATCCGGCGAGGCGGGCGTCTGGAGGCCGCCCTTGCCGGTCCTTGCGATCGTTCCGCTCCGCCGGTGGGGCGAGCGGAACTCCCGGAACCGTTGCGAGCGGTCGGCGCGCCGGCGCCGGGCACCGGGGCGCCGACCGGATGTCACTTCTTGCCCTTGGCGGGAGCCTTGCCCTTCGCCGGCGCTTTCGCGGCGGCCTTGGCAGGAGCCTTTGCCGGAGCCTTGGCCTCGGCCTTCGGAGCCGCGGCCTTGGCTGCGCCCTTGGCGGGCGCGGCCGCCTTGGTCGCCGACTTCTCGGCGGCCTTGGGAGCGGCGGCTTTGGCAGCCGGGGCTTTGGCGGCAGCCGCCTTGGCGGCGGCAGCCTTGGGAGCAGCGGCTTTGGCGGCCGGAGCCTTTCCAGCGGCGGCCTTGGCCGGAGCCTTCGCAGCCGGGGCCTTGGCGGCGGGAGCCTTCGCAGCGGCGGCCTTGGCGGGAGCCTTGGCAGCCGGCGCCGTCGCCGCCGGCGCCGTTGGCGAGGTGTTTGGGCTGGTCGCCGCCGGCGGCGCCATGG
>JAEZGJ010000025.1 GCA_023416965.1 Pseudomonadota bacterium
GTCCGGCGGTGGTGGTCAACGTCACGGCGACGGATGCGGCGAGCTTTCGCCGCTCCGAGGCCGAGGTGACCGCCATGCTCGCGAGGGCCGTGGCGCGCGGGCGCCGCGGCCTGTGACGGCTCAGGCCGCCTTGTCCATCAGCGCGACGATCTCGTCGAGCAGGTGCAGGCGCTCCTTCTTCAGCTCCTCCGTCGTGTCGTCGGAGGCCGGCGCCACCTGGCTGTCGATGCGGTGAATCTCGCGGTTGACCTGGTGATAGCGGTCCGCGAGCCGGGCGAAATGGGCGTCCGTCTGCTTCAGCTTCGAGATCAGCCCCGCCTTGTCAGGGAATTCGGCGGCGAGTTCGTGCGGGGTATGGCTCACGCGGTGGGTCTCCTGTTGCGTTCGCCGCACCATCGCCCGGCGCTGCGCCGCCGGCCTTGTTCAGGATCAAGCGGAGAACCGCCATGCAGGCCTTTCACGAGGTGACCTTCCCGCTCGACGTGGCGCTCGGCGCCTCCGGCGGCCCGGAGCGGCGCACCGACGTGGTGCTGCTCGGCTCGGGGCGCGAGGAGCGCAACGCCCGCTGGGCCCATTCGCGCCGCCGCTACGATGCCGGCTACGGGGTGAAGAGCCTCGCCGGCCTGCAGGCGGTGGTCGCCTTCTTCGAGGAGCGGCGCGGCCGGCTCCACGGCTTCCGCTTCCGCGACCGGCTGGATCACGCCTCCTCCCAGCCCGGCGCGGCGCCGTCGCCCACCGATCAGCCGATCGGCACGGGCGACGGCCAGACACTGACCTTCGCCCTCGCCAAGACCTACGGCCTCGGCCCCGGCGCCTATGTCAGGCCCATCGCCAAGCCGGTGGCCGGCACGGTGCGGGTGGCGGTGGCCGGCGACGAGACGGCGGAGTTCACGCTGGACGCTGCGACCGGGATGGTGACGCTCGCCGCGCCGCCGCCGGACGGCGCCGCCGTGACCGCCGGCTTCCTCTTCGACGTGCCCGTGCGCTTCGACACCGACCGGCTCGACGTCAACCTCACCTCCTTCGCGGCGGGGGAAATTCCCTCGATCCCGCTGGTCGAGATCCGGGTGTGAACCATGCGCGCCATTCCTCCCGCCCTGCAGGCCCGCCTCGACGGCGGCTGCACCACCCTCGCCACGGCGTGGATCCTGCGGCGTCGCGACGGCGTCGTCCTCGGCTTCACCGACCATGACGACGACCTCGTCGTCGGCGGCGTCACCTGCCGCGCCGCCAGCGGCTTCGATGCCACGGCGGCCACGGAGAAGCTGGGCTTTGCCGCCGGCACGGCGGAGATCGCCGGCGCCCTGGTGGACGAGGCCGTCTCCGCCGCCGACATCCGCGCAGGCCGCTATGACGGGGCGAGGGTCGAGGTCCATTGCGTCGACTGGACCGATCCCGCGCTGTCGGTTCTGCTGCGGGTGATGACGCTGGGCGCCGTCACCCGCGAGGGACCCGCCTTCCGCGCCGAGCTGCGCTCGCTCGCCGCCGCCCTCGACGTGGAGCGCGGCCGGCTGTTCACGCCGCGCTGCGGCGCCGATCTCGGCGATGGCCGCTGCGGCGTCGATCTCGCGGCGCCCGGCCGCCGCGGCGCCGGAACCCTTGTCCGCCTCGCCGAAGCCGCGCCCGTGGTCGCCGGCCTCCCGGGATTCGCGGCGGAGGACCTCGTCGGCGGCCGGCTCGCCGTCGAGAGCGGCGCGGCCACAGGCTTCATCGTCGAGATCGCCGCCGCGACGGCGGTGACCGACGGGCTCAAGCTCACCCTCTGGCAGGCGCCGCCGGAACCGCTCGCCGCCGGCGACGCGGTCACGGTCACCGTCGGCTGCGACAAGGCTTTCGCCACCTGCCGCGACCGCTTCGCCAATGCGGCGAACTTCCGCGGCTTCCCGCACATGCCGGGCATCGACCGCATCGTCTCGGTGCCGCTGCCCGGCGAGGGCGGCCATGACGGCTCGGTGTCGGGACGGTAGCGCTCATCGTCCATCCGCCTCACGCCTCGCAGCGGCTCCCGACGCGCTCGAACACCCTGACCCTCTCCCCGCCGGCGCGACAGGCGCAGAAGGCCGCCTCCGGCCGCGATCTCCCAACCCCGGAACACCTCATGCCGACACGCTCCGCCATCGTCGCCGCCGCGCGCGGCTGGCTCGGCACGCCCTACCGCCATCAGGCCTCGCTCCGGGGCATCGGATGCGACTGCCTCGGCCTCGTGCGCGGGGTGTGGCGGCAGGTGATCGGCCCGGAACCGGTCTTCGTGCCGCCCTATACGCCCGACTGGGCCGAGGCCCACGGCCACGAGACCCTGGCGGAAGCCGCGCGGCGCCACCTCGTCGAGGTTGATGCGGGCGAGGCGCGGCCCGGCGACGTCGTCCTGTTCCGCTGGCGCGACGGATATCCAGCCAAGCACTGCGCCGTCCTCACCGGGCCGGCGACGCTGATCCACGCCCATGACGGCGCGGCGGTCGCCGAGATCGTCTTCGCTCCCTGGTGGCGCCGCCGCCTCGCCTTTGCCTTCGCCTTTCCGCACCTCGACCCGGAGACCGCCTGATGGCCGCCCTCGTCCTCTCGCTTGCCGGCGCAGCGCTCGGCGGCAGTTTCGGCGCCGCCGGCGTGGTGGCCGGCCGCCTCGCCGGGGCGCTGGCCGGCGCGGTGATCGAC
>JAEZGJ010000180.1 GCA_023416965.1 Pseudomonadota bacterium
CGCATGGCGCGTTCGGTGATGGCGGAGACGTGCTCCTTCAGGCCGACGAGGTCGGCGAGTTCGTCGATGCATTCCTGGCCGATCATGGTGGAATCCATGTCGGCGAGGAACAGGCGCTTCACGCGCCCGGCCGCGGGCTGCACCACGACATCGAGGGGAAGCCCCGCGAGCGACGCGCGCAGGCCGTCGGCGAGGGCCCGGTTGTCGGCTGCGGCCCCAGGTGCGAAAGGAACGTCGGCGGCGATGCCCTCGGCCAGAATCACGGCGGCACCGGCGGAGGGAAGCTGCGCCACCGCGGCCGCCAGGACGTCGGCGGTCAGGACCGGGTTGTGCGGATGGGCAATGAGGGTCGCGACGTGGGTCAAGATGAGGGTTCCCGCGAGGGCCACAGGCCGAGGGCCGTCCTCATCGCAGGTCCCACGGCGAGCGGCAAGTCGGCGCTCGCCCTCGATCTCGCGCGGCGATACGGCGGCGTCGTCATCAACGCCGATTCCATGCAGGTCTATCGCGACCTCCGGATCATCACGGCTCGCCCCACGGAAGACGAGATCGCCCTTGCCCCGCACCGGCTCTACGGCACGGTGGACGCTGCCGAGGCCTTCTCCGTCGGCCGCTGGGTGGAGGGAGCCTCGGCCGAGATCGCCGCGGCCGGGGCCGCCGGAGCCCTGCCCATCGTCGTCGGCGGCACGGGCCTCTATTTACGCGCCCTGACCGCGGGGCTCTCGGCCATTCCGCCCGTGGCGCCGGGCTTGCGCGAGCGGGTGCGGCGGGAGGCGGAAGGACGCTCTCCGGCCGAACTCCATGCGGCGCTGGCGGCGAAGGACCCGGAGACGGCGGCCCGGCTGAGGCCGAGCGACCCCCAGCGCATCATCCGCGCCATAGAGATCTTCGAGGCGACCGGGCGGCCCCTCCTCCACTGGCAGCAGGACGGCCGGGAGGCGGCGGCGCTCGCCGGCTTCGACCTCGCCACCGTGTTCCTGGCGGTGGAGCGCGAACCGCTGCGGCAGAGGATCGACCGGCGCTTCGAGGCGATGATGGCGGCAGGAGCCCTCGACGAGGTGGCGGCGCTCTCCGCCCGCGGGCTCGATCCGGCGCTACCCGCCATGCGCGCCCACGGCGTGCCCGGTCTCCTCGCCCATATCAGGGGCGAGGAGACGCTCGCCGAGGCGGTGGCGCGGGGACAGCGCGATACGCGCGCCTATGCCAAGCGGCAGGAGACCTGGTTCCGTAACCAGATGCCGGAGGCGCGATGGCTGACGCCCGTCAGGGCTGCGGAAGTGCTGGCGCGATGGCTCGACGCGGCCGGCGCGGCGCCGTTCCCTGCCGCGTCGTCGGCGTGAAGGGCGGTATCTCGCCGGAGGGCTGCAGCGTCGCCTCGCCACCGGTATCGAGCACGTGGACCTCGCCCATTCCCTCGTCCAGGGCGACGCGGTTGCGGCCGGCGGCCTTGGCCCGGTACAGGGCGGCGTCCGCCCGGCTCAGCAGGCGGTCCATGGTCTCCCGCCCGTCCCAGGCGGCGACGCCGAAGGAGCCGCTGAAGCGGATCGGCCCGTCCTCGTGCTCGACGGGCGAGCCGGCGAGCAGTTCGCGCATGCGGCAGGCGACCCCCGCCGCCTCGGCGACGCCGACATGGGGCAGGACCATGACGAATTCCTCTCCGCCGAAGCGGCCGACGAGGTCGACGTCCTCGCGCAGCCCGTGGGTGAGGAGACGGACCGTCCGGCGCAGCACGGCGTCGCCGCCGGCATGGCCGAAACGGTCGTTGATGGCCTTGAAGTGGTCGAGGTCCATGGTGATGATCGACACCGGATGGGCGTAGCGGGCCGAGCGCGCCAGTGCGTCGCGCAGCCCCTCCGTCGTCGCGCGGCGGTTCAGGGCGCCCGTGAGGCTGTCGCGCGTGGCGAGTTTGCTCAGTTCCTCCTCCAGCGCCTGGCGACGGAGGATCTCGGCCTTGAGCGCCGCATTGGCCCGGGCATATTCCGCCTGGGTCTGCCGCATGGCGTCCTCGGCATTCTTGCGTTCGGTAACGTCGGCCTTGGTCACCATAAAGCCGTCGCCGAAGGGGACGCAGGCGATCTCGATCCAGCGGTCGGCATCGGCGCAGGCGTGGTGGATGACGAGTTGCAGCGACTGCCGCGTCAGTGCGACATCGACGAACCGGACCCACAGGCCGGTCGTGGCAAGGTGCGGACACAAGGTCAGGACCGGCGATTGCAGCATGGCCTCGACCGTATGGCCGTTCCAGTCGGCGGCGCGCTGGTTGACGGCCACGAACTCGCCGTCGACAGGCGTGCCGGAATCGTCGCGCACGAGCCGCACCGCCATGATCGCATCGAGCGATGCGTCCAGGACGGCGGCGAGCAGGTCATCCCGGAACTGCCGCGGCTTGGCGATGATGACGATGACAGGCGCGCCGGAGGATTCGCGGCAGGGCAGGACAAGGCGCTCCCAAAGGTGCACCTGACCGGCAATGGCGCTGCGGTGGATCGTCAGCAGCGGCTTGTCGGTTGCGAGAACGCGGTTGTTGCACTCTCGGAAGAACTGACCGATCGTTTCGAGGATGCGGGTGCTGGACTTGCCTGTCATGTCGGTGCCGACGCGCTCGACGAGCG
>JAEZGJ010000307.1 GCA_023416965.1 Pseudomonadota bacterium
GAGCGGCCCTGTTCACCGCTCGTGTGTCGCCACCCTAGACCGGCGAATTTTAAAAGCCCCCGAACAAACAGCGTGAAGGCGGCTTAACCATTACTTCCTCAACACGGGACTGCATTGATATCTCGGCAATATCTCATTGTCTTTTCATCAACCTGCCCGACCACCGGCAAGGTTTGGTAAAGGATCGGAAGAGCCGAATTCCCGATACTTGGCCGGCGGTGTTTACACTTGATTCAATCTCGGGAAAGCGGACGTCAACCATCGCCCGACGGACTCGTCATTCAACTCGACACGAGCAGGGAAACGTCCTGTTCAGCATAGGCCGATGACGCCGCGTCAAAGAGCGGACAGGACCTTCCGCGCCGGGATCATACCCCGGCGCGAATGACGTTGCGGAAGGGCGTGGATTTCACTTGCCGCGCAGGAAGTTGACGATGCCGGAGAAGTCCGTGCCGGCCTCGCCCTGGGCAGCGTAGAGGCCGTAGAGGGCGGCGGCCTCGGCACCGAGAGGCGTGACCGCGCCGGCCGAGCGGGCGGCGTCCTGGGCGAGTTTCAGGTCCTTCAGCATCATGGCGGCCGTGAAGCCCGCCTGATAACCGCGATTGGCAGGCGAGGTCGGCACCGGGCCGGGCACCGGGCAATAGGTGGTGAGCGACCAGGACTGCCCCGAGGACTTGGATGCGATGTCGAAGAGCTTCTGGGCGTCGAGACCAAGCTTCTCGGCCAGGACGAAAGCCTCGGACGTGGCAATCATGGTGATGCCGAGGATCATGTTGTTGCAGATCTTGGCGGCCTGGCCGTTCCCCGGGCCGCCGGCATGGACGATGGTCTTGCCCATGGCCTCGAGATAGGGCCTGGCTGCGGCGAAGGCCGCGTCCTCGCCGCCGCACATGAAGGTGAGCGTGCCGGCACTGGCGCCGCCGACGCCGCCGGAGACGGGCGCGTCGATCATGGCGAGCCCCCGCTCGGCGGCGGCCTTCGCCGTGGCCCGCGCCGTGTCGACGTCGATGGTGGAGGAGTCGATCAGCAGCGCGCCGGCCTTGGCGCTGGCGATGATGCCCTTATCGCCGCCATAGAGCGCGCTCACCTCGCGGCCCGAGGGCAGCATGGTGACGACGACGTCGGCCTCGCGCACCGCTTCCGCGATGGAGGCGGCGCCCGCACCGCCCGCCGCGACGTGGCGCTCCACGGCAGCGGGGCTGACGTCGGTGCCGACGACCCTGTGGCCGGCCTTGACCAGGTTGGCGGCCATCGGCCCGCCCATATTGCCGAGGCCGATGAAGGCGATGGTGCTCATGAAGTCCTCCCGTCGTGTCTGTGGCGCCCGTGCCGCAGCCGGGCCGCTCATTCGGTGAAGGCGTCGTCCGCCTGCCGGGCCGCCATCATGGCCGCCGCGGTGTAGAAGAGCAGCAGGACCGCGTCGGCGATGGTGGCCGGCAGCGAGCGCGCGGCGGTCTGCACCCAGCCCTGCATGCCTCCCATCATGGCGAGGTCGATGCCGATGGCGATGGAAGTGGCCAGGATCCAGACGACGCCGCCCCAGGCGGAGGTGAGCCAGAGGCCGACGCCGGCGACGAGTTCGATGACGGCGAAGAAGACGATGGAGGCCTGCATGCCCGGCGGCAGGTCCTCGAAACCGATGCCCTCGGCATTGGGGCCGCCGCAGATCACCATCCACTGCATCAGGCCGCGGCCGATGACGAGAACGGCGAGCGCGCGCATGAAAATGCGATAGATGCGGCTCCAGTCGATGCTCCGCTCCTCGGCATCGGCCTGGATCGGCGCGTCGCTGGCGGTGCGGAGCTTGGTCGCGCTCATCTCGGGACGACCGGCGGCTCGAGTTCGCCCTCGCCGAGGGGCGCGAAATGCACCTCGACCATGGCGGGCGTCACCTCGGCGAGAGTGGCAGGCTGCCAGCGCGGCGCATTGTCCTTGTCGATGATGACGGCGCGGACGCCCTCGTAGAAGTCGTGGCCGCGGCAGATGCGCGAGACGATGCGGAACTCGGTCGTCATCGCCGCCTCGAAGTCGAGCGAGCGGCCGGCGCGCACCTGGGCGAGGGCGATCTTCATCGAGGTCGGCGACTTCGCCGCCATGGTGGCGCAGGTCTGGCCGCACCATGCATCGCCGGCCGTCTCGGCCGCGGCGAGGGCCTCCATGACCTCCTCCACCGTGTCGAAGCGGAAACAGGCATCAATGGCTGCGCGGCGTGCAGTGACGCTCGCCGGCTGCGTGGCGACGTCGGCGAAGCCCTCCAGCACATGGTCCACCGTTTCGCGGCCGCAGAGGGCGTCCAGCAGCTCTCCGAAGCGCTCGGAGGCCATGGCATGGGTGGCGAGCCCTGTGGAGAGGGCGTCGCCCTGCCGCATGCGCTCGCCGGTGAGGGCGAAATAGGCGCCGATCTCGCCGGGGATGCGCGGCAGGAAATAGGTGCCGCCGACATCGGGGAAGAAGCCGATGCCGACCTCCGGCATGGCGAAGACGAATTTCTCACCGGCCACCACGTGGCTGCCGTTGATGGAGACACCGACGCCGCCTCCCATGACGATGCCGTCGATGAGCGAGACATAGGGTTTCGGATAGCGCTTGATGAGGATGTTGAGCTCGTATTCCTCGCGCCAGAACTGCAGCGCCTCGGCGTGGCGGCCGGCCTTGCCGAGATCGTGCAGCACGCGGATGTCGCCGCCGGCGCAGAAGGCCCGGCCGCCGGCCCCGGTGACGACGATGCGCGTCACGGCAGGATCGACGGCGAAGGCGTCGAGGGCCCGGCGCATCTCGCGCACCATGCCGAGGGTGAGCGCGTTCAGCGCCTTCGGGCGGTTGAGGGTGATGAGGCCGGCCGAGCCGCGGCGCTCGATCAGGACTTCCGGTTCGGCCGGGGCTTGCATCGGTTCGCTCATGCCCTGCCCTCTATCATGCGCCGAGCAGGTCGCGCGAGACGATGACGCGCATGATCTCGTTGGTGCCCTCGAGAATCTGGTGCACGCGCACGTCGCGCAGCACGCGCTCGATGGGATGGTCGTTGAGATAGCCGTAGCCGCCGTGAAGCTGCAGGCAGCCATTGACCACCTCGAAGCCGACATCGGTGGCGAAGCGCTTGGCCATGGCGGCGAGCGTCGTCGCCCGCGGGTCCTTGTCGCCGACGGCGACGGCGGCGCGGCGGACCATGAGGCGCGCGGCCTCCAGTTCCGTGGCATAGTCGGCGATACGGAAGCGCAGCGCCTGGAAGTCCTTGATCGCCTGCCCGAACTGCTTGCGGTCGCCCATATAGGCGATGGTGCGGTCGAGGCAGAACTGGGCGCCGCCGAGGGAGCAGGCGGCGATGTTGAGGCGGCCGCCGTCGAGGCCGGCCATGGCGATGCGGAAGCCCTGGCCCTCCTCGCCCACCATGTTCTCGGCGGGGACGCGGACATTGTCGAAGTCGACGACGGCGGTCGGCTGGCTCTTCCAGCCGAGCTTCTTCTCCTGGGCGCCGAAGGAGAGGCCCGGCGTGTCCTTGTCGACGACGAAGCAGGAGATGCCGCGCGCCCCCTCCCCGCCCGTGCGGGCCATGACGACATAGACGTCGGAGCGCCCGCCGCCGGAAATGAAGGCCTTGGCGCCGTTGATGACCCAAGAATTGCCGTCCTTCACCGCGCGGGTGCGCAGGGATGCGGCGTCCGAGCCGGCGCCCGCCTCGGTCAGGCAATAGCTGGCGAAGCTGTTCATGGCGCAGAGATCGGGAACGTAGCGCTTGCGCAGGTCCTCGTGCCCGTAGGCGTCGATCATCCAGGCGGCCATGTTGTGGATGGAGATATAGGCCGTGGTGGAGACGCAGCCCTGGGCCAGTTCCTCGAAGATCACCGCCGCGTCGAGGCGGGTGAGACCCGAGCCGCCGACGTCCTCGCGCACATAGATGCCGCCGAAGCCGAGCGCCGCCGCCGCCCGCAGCGTCTCCTCGGGAAAGACGGAGCCCGCGTCCCAGTCGCGCGCATGCGGCGCCATCTCGGCGGCCGCGAAATCGCGCGCCACCTGGCGGAACGCTTCCTGGTCTTCGGAGAGGGTGAAATCCATCGGCAGGGGAACCCGGTACGAGCTACAGGTTCGGTTATGGGCCTTGGCGGCTCCGGGTCAATTCGGCCGGGCGGCGGAGCCCGGCCGACCGGGCCTGTCGGAGGAGCCCCGCGCGCCGGGACTGTTCCGAATAATTCCAGAGTGATATTCATGTCTCTTCAGCGGCCGTCCAGAGCCGCGGAGACTGGCCATGACCCTTCGCGCCCTCCACAAGCCCGCCGCGGACGCCTCCAGCACCGCGTCGAAGCTCGACATCGCCACCCGCCTGAGGCGGAACCGCAAGAGCGAGTGGTCGCGCCGTCTGGTGCGCGAGAACGTCCTGACCACCAACGACCTGATCTGGCCGATCTTCCTGGTCGACGGCAGCGAGCCGCGCACCCCCGTCGCCACCATGCCGGGCGTCGACCGCGTCTCCATCGACGAGGCCGTGCGCGATGCCGAAAAGGCGGCGCGTCTCGGCATTCCCGCCCTCGCCCCCTTCCCCTATGTCGACCCGGCCCTGCGTGACCCCGTCGGGTCGGAGGCGGAGAACCATCGTAATCTCATGTGCCGCGCCATCCGCGCCATCAAGGCGGCGGTGCCGGAGGTCGGCCTCATCACCGATGCGGCGCTCGACCCCTATACGTCCCACGGCCATGACGGCGTTCTGACCCAGTGTGGCCGGGTGCTGAACGACGAGACGGTCGCCATCCTGTGCCGGCAGGCGCTGGCGCTGGCGGAAGCGGGGGCCGACTGCATCGCCCCCTCCGACATGATGGACGGCCGGATCGGCGCGATCCGCTCGGCGCTCGACGCCCGCGGCTTCACCGACGTGCAGATCATGAGCTATGCGGCGAAATATGCCTCCGCCTTCTACGGACCGTTCCGCGACGCCATCGGCACCAAGAAGACGCTGATCGGCGACAAGCGCACCTACCAGATGGACCCGGCCAATTCCGACGAGGCGCTGCGCGAGGTGGAGATCGACCTCGCCGAGGGCGCCGACATGGTCATGGTCAAGCCCGGCATGCCTTATCTCGACATCTGCCGGCGGGTGAAGGACACCTTCGGCGTGCCGACCTTCGCCTACCAGGTGTCCGGCGAATACGCGATGATCGAGATGGCCTCGCGCGCGGGCGCCATCGACGGCGAGCGCGCCATGCTGGAGAGCCTCATCGCCTTCAAGCGCGCCGGCTGCGACGGCATCCTCACCTATTTCGCACCGCGGGTGGCGGGGCTGCTCAGCGCCGCGGCGTGAGACCCGGCATCGCCATCGTCCTGGCTGCGCTCGCGGCAGGCGGCTGCGCGCCGGTGGTCGATCCGGCCGAACTCGCCCTCTGCCGCGAGGTGCTTCCCGCCCTGCACGAGGAGGGCTCTGCCATTCGCGAGAGCCGCCATGGCCCTCCGGCGGACGGCCCCGGCGTGCGCATCGACTATCTCGCCGAGCGGCCGGGCCGCCCGCGCACGGTGCATTTCGCCACCTGCCGCTTCGACGGCCGCGACGGGCGGGGACGGCCGGCGCTCGCGGCGCTCACCACCGAGCGCGGCCCTCTGACGGAGATCCGATTCATCATCCTCAAGCGCTGGTGGCTCGAGCAGGTGCCGGCCCCGTCGCTGTCGGCGGCGAAAGCCCGCTCGGGCCTCGCCGACAAACCCGGTTCAGGCTAGACCTTGGCGATGACCGAAGCGCCGGACGCCGCCTCCCGCCTCACCCATGCCGACGTGCGCGCGGCGCGCGAGGTCATTGCCGGCCAGGTCATGCGCACGCCGATGCTGCCCGCGCCGCCGCTCTCGGCCATCACCGGCGCGGAGGTCTTCGTCAAATACGAGAACCTGCAGGTCACCAATTCCTTCAAGGAGCGCGGCGCGCTGGTGAAACTCGCCTCGCTAACGGATGACGAGCGCCGCCGCGGCGTCATCGCCATGTCCGCCGGCAACCACGCCCAGGCGGTGGCGCTGCATGCGAGCTGCCTCGGCATCCCCGCCACCATCGTCATGCCGGAGACGACACCCTTCGTGAAGGTGGCGGCGACCCGCTCCCACGGCGCGACCGTCGTGCTCGACGGGGAGACGCTGGCGGAATCGCAGGCGCGCGCCGAGGCGATCCAGCAGGCCGAGAACCGCGTCTGGGTCCACCCTTATGACGACCTCGCCGTCATGGCCGGCCAGGGGACCATCGCCTGCGAGATGCTGGAGGACGTGCCCGATCTCGACATGCTCGTGATCCCCATCGGCGGCGGCGGCCTCATCGGCGGCAATGCGGTGGCGGCCAAGGCGATCCGGCCCGCCATCGAGATCGTCGGCGTCGAGGCAGCGCTCTATCCGTCCATGTGGAACGCGGTGCATGGCGGCAGCCGGCCGGTGGGCGGGCCGACGCTGGCCGAAGGCATCGCGGTGAAGATCGTAGGTCGCTCGACCCTGCCGGTGGTGCGGGACCTCGTCTCGGACATCGTGCTCGCCGGCGAGAGCGACCTCGAGCGCGCCGTCAATCTCTACCTCACCCGGCAGAAGACCATCGCCGAGGGTGCCGGCGCCGCCGGCCTCGCCGCCATGCTGGCCGAGCCGGAGCGCTTCCGCGGCCGCAAGGTGGGGCTTATCCTGTGCGGCGGCAATATCGATCCGCGCATCCTCGCATCCATCATGGTGCGGGAACTCGAGCGCGAGAGCCGCATCGTCTCGCTGCGCATCACCATTCCCGACCGCCCGGGCGTGCTGGGGACGGTCGCCACCCTCATCGGCCGGCTCGGCGGCAACATCCTGGAGGTCGAGCACCGGCGGCTGTTCCTCGACACTCCGGCCAAGGGCACAAAGCTCGACGTGACCGTGGAGACCCGCGACGGCAGCCATGCCCACGAGATCCTCGCCGCGCTCGAGGCCGAGGGCCTGCCGGCGATGCGGATCGACAGCGGCGGCGGGCGGCTCGGCTGACTCTCCGCGACGTGATGGGTCGCGCCCTTGCCGGCGGGTGCCCCTCGCCTACATCATCGCAATGATGCGGCGGGCGCAGCGCCTGCCGATTCGCCAGGCCGCACTCCACAGATCTTGACCCAGCAACCGCGCGACACGCCCCAGTTTTATCTCACGGCCCCGACGCCGTGCCCCTACCTGCCCGGCCAGTCGGAGCGGAAGGTGTTCACGCATCTGGTCGGGCCGAAGGCGCCGCAGCTCAACGACATCCTCACCCAGGGCGGCTTCCGCCGCTCGCAGTCCATCGCCTACCGCCCGGCCTGCGAGACCTGCCGGGCCTGCGTCTCGGTGCGCGTGCCGGTGGCCGATTTCCGGCCGGGCCGCTCGTTCAGGAAGGTGATGCTGAGGAACGGCGATCTCGTCGGCGAGATGCGCCCGGCCATTCCGACCTCCGAGCAGTATTCGACCTTCCGCGCCTATCTCGACGCCCGCCATCGCGCCGGCGGCATGGCCGACATGACCGTGCTCGACTACGCCATGATGGTGGAGGACAGCCACGTGAAGACGCGGCTGGTGGAATATCGCAAGCGCGACGCCGACACCGCCATCAACGGCCGATCGAAGGGCGACATCGTCGCCTGCGTGCTCACCGACATCCTCGCCGACGGGCTGTCGCTGGTCTATTCCTTCTACGAGCCGGAGGAGGCCTCCCGCTCGCTCGGCACGCTGGTGATCCTCGACCATATCGCCCGGGCCAAGGCCATGGGGCTCCCTTACGTCTATCTCGGCTACTGGGTCGAGGGTTCCCGGAAGATGGACTACAAGGCCCGCTTCCTGCCGCAGGAACGGCTGATGCCCGAGGGCTGGGTCAGGGTGGATGGGTAGGCCGAGGCTTCGCGACCGGGGCTCGCCGCAGAGGCGCCTCGGCCGCCGAGACCGGCCGCTACTTCGCCGCAGATCGAAGGTTTCCGCGCCGTCGTGAAGGCGGCGCAGATCGCCCTGGCGGACTGACCCCTTACCCGAACCGGTTGGTCTTCGGGAAGCCCTTGGGCGGCAGGCGGCCGGCCTCGGCGCGGTTGCCGATCCAGTCGGTGAGGTCGGCCTGCGCCACCGTCCAGGTGCGGTCGGAGGAATCCTTCCAGGTCAGGCCCTCGGCGAGGGTGAAGGTCTTCAGGTCGACCATGCCGCCCTCCTTGTACTTCTGCAGACGCACGCCCTTGCCGCGGGCCATTTCCGGCACCTGGTTGAGCGGGAAGACGAGGAGCTTGCGGTTGAGGCCGACGATGGCGACGTGGTCGCCCTCGACGAAACGCACGGCGGCGAGCTCGTCAGGCGTATCGACGCCCATGACGCCCTTGCCCTTGCGGGTGTTGGCGACGAGTTCGTCCTCGGCCACGACGAAACCGCGGCCCTCGCGCGAGGCGAGCAGCACCTTGCGACCGCCGCGATAGGGGGTGACGTCGACGATGTCGTGCTCCTGTTCGAGGTCGAACATGAGACGCATGGGTTCACCCGCGCCGCGGCCCCCCGGCAGTTTCGAGCCCTCCAGCGTGAAGACCTTGCCGTTGGTGGCGAAGACCAGGAGCTTCGACGTCGTCTCGGCGAAGAATGAGAGCTTGAGCCGGTCGTCGGTCTTGAAGGTGAGCGTCGAGAGGTCCTGGACATGGCCCTTGAGGGCGCGGATCCAGCCCTTCTCGGACACCACGACAGTGATCGGCTCGCGTTCCACCAGCGCCTCGGCGATGGCGTCGATGTCGACCTCGGTGGCTTCTCCGAATGTGGTGCGGCGCTTGCCGAGCTCGGTCTCCTTGGAGAACTGCTTCTTCACATTGCCGATCTCCCAGGAGACCGTCTTCCACTGCAGCGCCTCGGAGCCGAGCAGCTTCTCGATGCCCTCCTTCTCCTTGGTCAGGTCCTCGTGCTCCCTGCGCAGCTCGATCTCCTCGAGCTTGGCGAGGGAGCGCAGGCGCATGTTGAGAATGGCCTCGACCTGCACCTCGGTCAGGTCGAAGCGGGCGACGAGGGCCTTCTTCGGCTCGTCTGCGGTGCGGATGATGTGGATGACCTCGTCGATGTTGAGATAGGCGATGAGCAGGCCGGCGAGGACCTCGAGGCGCTTGTCGATGGCGGCGAGACGATGCTGCGAGCGGCGGATCAGCACCTCGCGGCGGTGGTCCAGCCATTCGCGCAGCACCTCCTTCAGGCCCACGACCTTCGGCACCTTGCCCTTCATGAGCACGTTCATGTTGAGCGGGATGCGGCTTTCGAGTTCGGTCAGCTTGAACAGGCTCTCCATCAGGAGGCTGGCGTCGACATTGCGCGACTTCGGCTCGAAGACGAGGCGGATGACCTCGGCGCTCTCGTCGCGCATGTCGGCGACGAGCGGCAGCTTCCGCTCGTTGATGAGCTCGGCGATCTTCTCGATGAGGCGGCCCTTGGTGACGCCGAACGGGATCTCGGTGACGACGACGAGATAGGTGCCGCGGCCGGTATCCTCCTGGTGCCAGCGCGCGCGTGTGCGGAAGGCGCCGCGGCCGGTCTCGTAGGCGTCCTGGATCGCGGCGCGGCCCTCGATGATGACGCCGCCGGTGGGGAAGTCCGGGCCCGGCACATGGGCGAGGAGATCGGCGGTCGTGCAGTCGGGGTGGGCGATGATGTGCAGCGCCGCGTCGCAGATCTCGGCGGCGTTGTGCGGCGGGATCGAGGTCGCCATGCCGACAGCGATGCCCTGGCTGCCGTTCGCCAGCAGATTGGGGAAGGCGCCGGGGAGGACGACAGGCTCCTCGTCCTCCTCGTTGTAGGTCTTGCGGAAGTCGACCGCGTCCTCGTCGATGCCGTCGAGGAGGAGGCGCGCGACCTCGGTCATGCGCGCCTCGGTGTAGCGGTAGGCGGCAGCGTTGTCGCCGTCGATATTGCCGAAATTGCCCTGGCCGTCGACGAGCGGGTAGCGCTGCGAGAAGTCCTGGGCGAGGCGCACCAGCGCGTCATAGACCGACTGGTCGCCGTGCGGGTGGAACTTACCGATGACGTCGCCGACGATGCGGGCGCACTTCTTGAAGGCCGTGCCGGGGTCGAGCTTCAGCAGCCGCATGGCGTGGAGAATGCGGCGGTGGACGGGCTTCAGGCCGTCGCGGGCGTCGGGCAGCGCCCGGCCCATGATGGTGGAGAGCGCATAGGCGAGATAGCGCTCCTCTAGCGCATCGCGCAGGTTGATGGTCTCGATGCCGTCGTCGGAGCCTGACGGCGGATTTATGCGCTCGCCCATGGATCAGGCCTCGCGAATCGGAATGAGGGACATGAACCCTCGATAAGCGGGGCGGAAGGTGCGAACAAGCGGGGAACGGCCGGGCACCTGTGGTCAGCGGGGACGACGTGGCTACCCAGCCCTCAGAACGTGATCTCTACCGACGGGGCGGACCGCACGTGCTCACCGTGGAACACCGCCTCGATATTGTTGCCGTCGGGATCGAGGAGGAAGGCGGCGTAGTAGCCGGGGTGGTACTTGCGCAGGCCCGGCGCGCCATTGTCGCGGCCGCCGGCGGCGAGGCCCTCCCGGTGGAAGGCCTCCACCATCGCCCGGTCCTTCGCCTGGAAGGCGAGGTGATGGCGGCCGGTGAGCTCGCCGAGGGCCGCCTCGCTGTCGCGGGACGAGATGAACAGCTCGTCGGCCCAGAAATAGCTCTTCTCCTCGCCGCCGATGGGAATGCCGAGCGCGTCGAAGACGGCGCCGTAGAAGCGGCGGGAGGCGGCGAGGTCGGCGACCACCAGTTGGACGTGGTCGATGAGGCGGCCGCGATGCATGACCTGGGTTTCCATGGACCTGCTCCGGATTAAAAAGCGTGAGGCGCGGATATCGGAGGGAACGGGAGCGACGTCGCCTCGTTCCCCCTCGCCGGCAGTCAACGACATCCCATTGCCAAACCATGGCGGCAGGGTCCCTATGGCCGCCTCACCGGAGCTCTCCCATGCGCCGTCTTCTCGCCGCAGCCCTCGCCGCCCTGATCGCCCTCCCCGCCCTGCCGGCGTTCGCCCAGTCGCCGGAGCTGATCTTCCGCCGCTCGACGGTGTTCCGCCTGCTCTCGCCCAACGACAAGCTCGCCACCTACGGCATCGACGACCCGCAGGTGGAGGGCGTCGCCTGCCATTTCACCGTGCCGGAAAAGGGCGGCTGGGCCGGCGCCTTCGGCCTGGCGGAGGAATTTTCCGAGGCCTCGCTCGCCTGCCGGCAGATCGGCCCGATCCGCATCACCTCCCGCTCGTCCCAGGGCGACGTGGTGTTCCGCGAGGGCCGCTCCTTCTTCTTCAAGCGGGTGCAGATCGTGCGTGGCTGCGACGCGCGCCGCAACGTGCTGGTCTACATGATCTATTCGGACAAGCTGATCGACGGCTCGCCGCAGAACTCCACCTCCACCGTTCCCATCATGCCCTGGGGCCAGCAGACCGAGGTGGTGCGCTGCGGCGATTTCATTTCATGACAGGCAGCGGCGCGTTTCCTGCGTTTCCGTAGCGGCACGCTGGACGCCGCCGGACGGAAAGGCGGCTGCGGCACAAGGTCGGGCGACGATGTCACCCCACCTGCCGGAGACTCCTCCCATGTCGCGCCGCCTTGCCGCTCTCGCCGCCCTCGCCGTCCTGTCGCTGCCCCCCGCCCATGCCACCGGCGGCATTTCCTGCGAGGCCGAGGACCGCTCGGCGAAATTCACCATCGGCAGCCCGATCGGCAGGTCGACCGGTGGCGCCTTCTACCAGTTCGCGGGCGAGCTGGAGCTGCGCATCGCCAATGTCGCCGCCGATTTCCGCAAAGTGACCTTCACCAAGGACCACCTGACCCAGAGCTGGTTCGACGCGCGCGACCTGAAGATGCACGTCCATTTCGAGCGGGAGGGCGAGCCGCACGGCACCATCGACCTCACCGTCGAGGCGCGCGGCAATGCCGATGCGGAGACCTGGCGCGGCCGCTACGTGCTGAGCGTCGGGGAGACGGTCAACGGCGAGTTCCGCAGCCGCCGCGTCACCGGCCGGGTGTCCTGCTCGGTCGAAGGGTGATGCTTGACGGCGGCGCGCCGTTCTGCGCTATCTCTGCCGCATGAACGGTTCGATCATCCTCATCGGGATTATTTGCGGCTGAGCGTCTTCGCTGGCCGGTCGCCGTTCTTTGCCATAATCACCAAGCGCAAAAGACAACGCACCCGGCCAGCGGCGGGCGCGGTCGTGCGGAGACGGTTATGGCGATCAGGCTCTACAACACGCTGACGCGGTCGAAGGACGAGTTCCGTCCGATCGATCCGAAGAACGTCCGCATGTATGTCTGCGGCCCCACCGTCTATGACGATGCCCATATCGGCAATGCGCGGCCGGTCATCGTCTTCGACCTCTTGTTTCGGCTGCTGCGCCACGTCTATGGCGAGACCCACGTCACCTATGCCCGGAACATCACGGACCTCGACGACAAGATCAACAAGCGCGCCTTCGAACGCGGCGTCACCATCCGCGAGCTGACGGAAGGCACAGCCGCCCGCTTCCATGCGGCGGTGGACGCCCTCGGCTGCCTCCGGCCGACGGTCGAGCCGCGGGCGACCGAGCATATTGCGGAAATGAAGGCGCTCTGCGAGAAGCTGGTGGCGGCCGGCCACGCCTATGTGGTCGAGGACCACGTGCTGTTCTCCGTGCCCTCGATGCCGTCCTATGGCGGGCTGTCGAAACGCCCGCTGGACGACATGATCGCCGGCGCGCGCGTCGACGTCGCGCCCTACAAGCGCTCCGAGATGGACTTCGTGCTGTGGAAGCCGTCGCGGGAGGCGCAAGAGCCGGGCTGGGAGAGCCCCTGCGGCATAGCCCAGCCCGGGCGTCCCGGCTGGCACATCGAGTGCTCGGCCATGTCGTGGCGCCACCTCGGCGAGACCTTCGACATCCATGGCGGCGGCATCGACCTCGTCTTCCCCCACCACGAGAACGAGGTGGCGCAGACGACCTGCGCCTTCGGGCACGGGGTGATGGCGAACGTGTGGATGCACAACGGCTTCCTGCAGGTCGAAGGCGAGAAGATGTCCAAGAGCCTGGGGAATTTCGTGACGATCCAGGAGTTGCTCGACGGCTGGCAGGGCAAGGCCTGGCCGGGCGAGGTGCTGCGCCTGACCATGCTGAAGACCCATTACCGCCAGCCGATCGACTGGACCGTTCGCGCCATGGAGGAGAGCTGGAAGACGCTGGAGGGCTGGTATCGCGTCACGGCGGGCGTGGGTGCCGGCGCGGTTCCGGAAGCGGTTCTGGAAGCCCTCGGCGATGACCTGAACACGGCCAAGGCCATGGCCGAGCTTCATGGACTGGACAAGCGAGGCGACCATGCCGGGCTGAAGGCGGCTTTGGCCCTGATGGGCTTCGACGAGGCCCGGGCCGGCGAACTCTACGCCGATGTCGATGCCGAAGCCGACATGAAGGACACGGCGCGCATCGACGACCTCATCGCCGCCCGCCTCGCCGCCCGCAAGGCGAAGAACTTCGCCGAGAGCGACCGCATCCGCGACGAACTCGCGGCCATGGGCATCCAGCTCAAGGACGGCAAGGACCCGGCGACCGGCGAGCCGGTGACGACCTGGGAGGTGATGCGATGACCACACCCTTCACCGGCGGCTGCCAGTGCGGCGCGGTGCGCTTCTCCTGCGAGAGCCTCGGCCGCGCCTCGCTCTGCCATTGCCGCATGTGCCAGAAGGCCTTCGGCAGCTATTTCGCGCCTCTCGCCGGCGCTCATGGCCTCACCTGGACCCGCGGCGCGCCCAAGCTTTTCCAGAGCTCGAGCGTGGTGCGCCGCGGCTTCTGCGGCGAATGCGGCACGCCGCTGACCTATGAGCACGCGCACGGAGTCGAGCTGGCGCTCGGCGCCTTCGACGACCCCGCCGCCCTGCCCCCGGTCATCCAGATGGGACTGGAGGCGCGCATGCCCTTCTTCGCCGATCTCGCGGGGCTGCCGACACGCACGCCGGCAGAAGCTGAGAAGGTCGCTAGCTTCTACGCCTCGGTGGTGTCGTTCCAGCACCCGGACCACGACACGGCCGCCTGGCCTCCCGCCGGGAGGCCCGCGCCGTGACCGGCCACACCGGCCCCATGCCGCCCGATACGGCGCGCGCCCTGAAGCGCATCGCCTTCTGGGTGGCCGTGAAATTCGTGTTCCTGATCGCGCTGACGCTCGCCGTCCTGCGCTGGAAAGGCCTGATCTGACACTGCCATGACCGAGCCCCGCGAGCGCCTCCATCTCTTCGACACGACGCTGCGTGACGGCGCGCAGACGACCGGCGTCGACTTCACCCTGGACGACAAGCTGAAGATCGCCGCGCTGCTGGACGATCTCGGCCTCGATTTCATCGAGGGCGGTTATCCCGGCGCCAACCCGACCGATACGGCGCTGTTCGGCACGAAGCGCCGGCTCAACGCCACCTTCACAGCCTTCGGCATGACCAAGCGGGCGGGACGGTCGGCGGCGAACGATCCCGGCGTGGCCGCGCTACTGGACGCGGAGGCCGACGCCATCTGCTTCGTCGCGAAAGCCTGGGACTATCACGTCCACGTCGCGCTCGGCTGCACGCTCGACGAGAACCTCGAGGGCATCGCGGACTCGGTCAAGGCGGCCAAGGCGCGCGGGCGCGAGGTTCTGGTCGACTGCGAGCATTTCTTCGACGGGTTCAAGGCCAACCGCGACTATGCGCTCGCCTGCGCCCGCACCGCCCATGAGGCCGGCGCGCGCTGGGTGGTGCTCTGCGACACCAATGGCGGCACGCTGCCAGAGGAGGTGGAGGCCATCGTGCGCGACGTGACGGCCGTGGTGCCGGGCGGCAACCTCGGCATCCACGCCCACAACGACACGGAACAGGCGGTGGCCAATTCGCTGGCGGCGGTGCGGGCCGGCTGTCGGCAGATCCAGGGCACGCTGAACGGGCTCGGCGAGCGTTGCGGCAATGCCAATCTCACCTCCCTGATCCCGACACTGCTGCTGAAGCAGCCTTACGCCGAGCGCTTCGCCATCGGGGTCACCCGCGACAAGCTCACCCAGCTCACCAAGATCTCGCGGCAGCTTGACGAGCTCATCAACCGGCCGCCGAACCGCCACGCGCCCTATGTCGGCGCCTCGGCCTTCGCCACCAAGGCGGGCATCCACGCTTCCGCCGTGCTGAAGGAGCCGGAGACCTACGAGCATGTGCCGCCGGAGACGGTGGGCAACCGCCGTCAGGTGCTCGTCTCCGAACAGGCGGGCAAGTCCAATGTTCTGGCCGAACTGGAGCGCGTCGGCCTGACGGTCGCCAAGGACGACCCGCGCGTCGCGCGCATCCTTGACGAGGTGAAAGAGCGCGAGAGCCTCGGCTATGCCTATGAGGGGGCGGACGCTTCCTTCTTCCTCCTCGCCAAGCGCGTCATGGGCGAGGTGCCGGCCTTCTTCGCGGTGGAACGCTTCAAGGTGAACGTGGAGCGCCGCTACAACGCCGCCGGCGACCTCGTCACCTTCTCCGAGGCCACCGTGAAGGTGAAGGTGGGCGACGAGGTGCTGATCTCGGCGGCCGAGGGCAACGGCCCGGTCAACGCCCTCGACGCGGCCCTGCGCAAGGATCTCGGCCGCTACCAGCGCTTCATCGAGGATCTGGAGCTGGTCGACTTCCGCGTCCGCATCCTCAACGGCGGCACGGGAGCCGTGACGCGCGTGCTGATCGAGAGCCGCGACGGGGCCGGCGACACCTGGACCACGGTGGGGGTCTCGGCCAACATCATCGACGCGAGCTTCCAGGCCCTGACGGATTCCATCACCTACAAGCTGGTGAAGGAGGGGGTGGGGGTGTGAGGCCCGATCACCCCGGCATCGAGCCCGGATCACGGGCAGCATGCCTGATGGCGATGACGACGACTTCGACCTCACTCGGCCGGTAGAACACCAAATAGGGATAGGGCGTTACAACGATCCGATGCAGGCCGGCCACGCTGGTCGATCGTCCGGCCAGCGGATAGCGCAGAAGCAGGTCGAGCGTCGCCCTGATCCGATGCTTGACCCGCCCACCCCCGCGAGGCGAGTGGCTTTCGATGTGGCCGAGGACGGCGTCGAGTTCGGCCAGAGCCTGCGGAGTGTAGACGAGCTTCAAAGCCCGTGCTTCCGCCAGACTGCAGCAACATCGGCGTCGGAGGCGAATTCCCGCCTGTCCGCTTCGGCGAGGGACTGTCCCAGCGACTCCACCTCCGCCGCCGTCAGGAGGACCGGCTCGGTCTCCTCACCCGCGATGGCGAGGACGAGCATGGCGATCTCGTCCTGCTCCGCCGCCGGCAGTTCCTTCACCGCGTCAATGGCCTTGTCGAGAAGCGTGCCCATGACACCATCAAACACCCAACCGACGGTCGAGGGAAGGCCGCATGGGAGCGACACAGACCCTCACATCTTCTCGATGACCACCGGGTCATGCTCCTTGGCCAGCGCCTCCTGCGGCAGCTTGGCCACCTGCGCCTGGATGGTCGGGATGACGTCGCGGACCTCGTCGACGATGGAATATTTCACCTGAAGCCCCGGGCGGATGAAGCCCTCGTCCTTCATGTGGTCGAGGAGGACGCGCAGCGGGTCCCAGAAGCCGCCGACATTGGCCACCACCACGGGCTTGGCGTGCCGGCCGAGCTGCGCCCAGGTGAGCTGCTCGACCAGTTCCTCCAGCGTGCCGATGCCGCCGGGCAGCGCCACGAAGGCGTCGGCCTCGGTGAACATGCGCATCTTTCGGGTGTGCATGTCGGGAACGGTGACGACGTCGATGACGGCGTCGAGCGGCATTTCCTTGCGCTTCAGGAAGTCCGGAATGATGCCGAGCACCTTCCCGCCATTGTCGACCACCGCCTTGGCGAGCGTGCCCATGAGCCCGATGCCGCCGCCGCCATAGACGAGGCGGATGCCGGCCTTGGCCATGGCGGCGCCGAGTTCGCGCGCGGCCTTCTCGTGAACGCCGTCATGGCCGGAGCCGGAGCCGCAATAGACGCAGATGGAACTGATGGTCGCCATGGTGGCACTCCGGCGGGTAAGGGCTGCCGCACGGGCCGCCCGCGAGTCACCCCCCGACCATAGCAGGGCTCGGCCAGCGAGGTCAGCCCGCAGGGCCGCCCCGGCGGGACCAGCCATGCGCTTTAGCGCGAAGCCGGGGCTTCACCGGAACGTAAAGGAGATTATATCGGTTCCAGAGAATTGCGCCCTCTCCCCCAAGGACAGACCATCGTGACTTCCCCTCACGCGCCGGGCGCGCCCGCGTCCGCGCCGAAGACCGTCTCCGCCGAGGGCGGCGCCCTGTCGCGCACGATCCTGCACCTGTGGCCCTTCATCTGGCCGCACGACCGGGCGGACCTGAAGCGGCGCGTCGCCTGGGCGATGGTGCTTCTGGTGGTGGCCAAGGTGGTCACCATGGTGGTGCCCTTCACCTTCAAATGGGCGACCGATGCGCTCGCCGCCCCGCAGGCGGCGGATGCCGGCTGGTGGGCTGCGGTGCTCGCCGCGCCCCTCGCCCTCACCCTCGCCTATGGCGCCTCGCGCATCCTGATGGCCCTCGTCACGCAGATGCGCGACGGGCTCTTCGCGAAGGTGTCGATGCATGCGGTGCGGCGGCTCGCGCTCCTCACCTTCGAGCACATGCACCGGCTGTCCCTGCGCTTCCACCTGGAGCGCAAGACCGGCGGCCTGACCCGCGTGCTGGAGCGCGGCCGCAACGCCATCGAGACCATCGTCAGGATGATCATCCTGCAGTTGATGCCCACCGTCCTGGAACTGGCGCTGATCGTCGGCATCCTCCTGTGGATGTTCGACTGGCGCTACGTGGTGGTCATCCTCGTGACGGTCGCGGCCTATCTGGCCTTCACCTACTACGCCACGGAATGGCGCATCGCGATCCGCCGCGACATGAACGACAGCGACACCAACGCCAACGTCAAAGCGATCGACTCGCTGCTGAACTTCGAGACGGTCAAGTATTTCTCCGCCGAGACGCGCGAGAAGGCCCGCTACGACGTCTCCATGGCGAAATACGAGGCGGCCTCCACCAAGGCACTGACCTCTCTCGCCGTGCTCAATGCCGGACAGGCCGCGATCTTCACCGCCGGCATGACGGTGGCCATGGTGCTCTGCGCCATCGACATCACCCGCGGCCGCAACACGGTCGGCGACTTCGTCATGATCAACGCCATGATGATCCAGCTCTACCAGCCGCTGAACTTCATGGGCATGGTCTATCGCGAGATCAAACAGGCGGTCACCGATATCGAGGCGATGTTCGCCATCCTCGGCCGCAACCCCGAGATCGTCGACCGGCCCGGCGCACCGGACCTGAAGGTCGCCGGCGGCACGATCCGCTTCGAGGACGTGACCTTCGCCTACGATCCGGCCCGCCCCATCCTCAAGGGCGTGACCTTCGAGGTGCCGGCAGGCAAGTCGGTCGCCATCGTGGGGCCGTCGGGCGCCGGCAAGTCCACCATCTCGCGCCTGCTCTTCCGCTTCTACGACATCAGCGGCGGGCGCATCACGGTGGACGGCCAGGACATCCGCGAGGTCACCCAGGCGTCTCTCCGGCGCGCCATCGGCATGGTTCCGCAGGACACGGTGCTGTTCAACGACACGATCCGCTACAACATCCGCTACGGCCGGTGGGAGGCGGGCGACGCGGAGGTGGAGGAGGCGGCGAAGCTCGCCCAGATCCACGACTTCATCCTGCGCAGCCCGGGCGGCTACGAGACCGAGGTCGGCGAACGCGGCCTCAAACTCTCCGGCGGCGAGAAGCAGCGCGTCGCCATCGCCCGCGCCATCCTGAAGTCGCCGCCGATCCTGGTGCTCGACGAGGCGACTTCGGCGCTGGACAGCCACACGGAGCGGGAGATCCAGGAGGCGCTCGACCGCATCGCCCGCGACCGCACGGCCATCGTCATCGCCCACCGCCTGTCCACCGTCGTCAATGCCGACGAGATCATCGTCCTCGACGACGGCAGGGTCGCCGAGCGCGGCACGCATGGGGAACTGCTTGCCAAGGGCGGCCTCTATGCCGGATTGTGGAACCGTCAGCGCGAGGCGGCGGAGGCCCAGGAGAAGATCGCAGGTCTCGACCGCGGCATGCCGGCCAGGCTGCAGGAGTCTGCCCCGGTTTCGCCCGAAGGTCGTGCTGACATCTTCGTCAAGCCGCCGCGGGAGGCGGCGGAGTAAACGGCCCCATGGTCGAGACACGCGAGCGCCCCCTGTCGCTGTCCTATCGCCGGCCTGCGGACCGTTCGGAGAAGAACGTCCTGCGGGAGGTGCTGGACGGCCTGCGCCATGATCCGCAATCCGACCTCGCCGAGGTCGGTTCGGGCTTCGGGCTGGGCCTCATCTCGCTGCTGTTCATCGGACCGGTGGCGCTGCTTGCCGCGTGGGCGCTGCAATTCGCCACCGGCATGACCTTCGGCACCGACCAGACCTGGCTCCTTGCCGCTCTTCTCTGGCTCGGCGGCTGGGGCGGCATGAGCGCCCTGCGCGTCGCCGCGCGCCGCGGCCGCACCACCGCCCTGCGGCGGGCGCTGGTCGCCGATCTCGCCGAGGGCGACGTGCAGGAGGAGAGCTGGCGCTTCGTCGAGGCCGTCGGCTTCCAGGAGGCGGAGACCATGCCCCTCCTCTACCTGCTCCGTGCCGACAACGGCTCGGTCGTCGCCTTTGAGGAGACGCGGTTGACGGGCCGCGAGCGCGGCGCTGCAGAGCCCGTCGTCTCCGCTGCCCCCTCCGACGCGGTGCTGGTGCGCGGCGTTCGGTCGGGCATCCTCATCAGCGAGAACTATTCCGGGCCGGCCCTGCCGCTGCTCGACGTCCATCCCCTGAAGCTCGCGCGCGAGGACAGGCCGGCCCATGGCGGCCTCGTCGAGCGCCCCTGGGCTGCCATCGGTCCCTGGCTGTCGGGCCGCGCAACTGCCGCCTAGCCCGTCGCCCTCGCCAGCGCCACCGCCTCGGCGAGTACCGCCTGATCACCGACATGGTTGGCGAGGATGAGCGCGAGGCGCGCCTGGAAGGCGGCCGCCTCGCTCTCGGTCAGGCCGCGCTGGGCGGCGGCCATCAAGCGGTAGGCGGCATCGGGATCGGCGAGGCGATCGTCGACGGCAAGACTGGTCGAAGGCCGTTGTTCACGTTCTGATTCAGGTCGCTGAGAGATTGATTCCGATTCAATCGCGCGGCCCAAGTCCTTGACGGGGAATCCCTTTGCCCGGTTGATCGCATCCTCGACCTTCACCGCATCGTAGCGGCGCCAGCGCGCCGTCAGATGCCCGTCGGGCCGCAGCAGGAAGCAGGCGCCGGGCGTCCCATCGAAGCGTGTGGCGAAGAGGCCCTCCCCGTCCAGCACGTCCCGGCCGAGGACGAGCAGGTCGCAGCCGGGGGGCGGTGCGCCGATCTCCCCCGCCGCCACCAGCAGGAACCGGCCGGCGGCGAGCGCGGTCAGATGCGTGGCGCCGCCGCCGGGCAGGAGCAGCGGCACGTCGGGCACCGGAGCGCCGAGACGGGCCGTGCCGGACCATGCCTCGGTGTCAGGCGTGGAGAGCGGCGTGTCGTAGGTGGTCGGCGTCGACAGCCGCCCGGAATTGACGAGGCGGCGGGCGAAGGGCGCGGTGCCCGCAAGAGCCAGGACCGCGTCGCGCAGCCGCCGCTCGCCCGGCGAGGGCGGCGCTATGAAGTCGGTCGCGCCGGTGGAGTGGCGGATGTTCTCGTCGGCGGCGGCGCCCCGCTCGGCGTCGTAGGTGGCGAGAAGGTCCGGCCCCGCCTCTCCCTCAAGGACCAGCGCCAGCTTCCAGGCGAGGTTCTCCGCGTCCTGGATGCCGGAATTGGCGCCGCGCGCGCCGAAGGGGGAAACCTGGTGGGCGGCGTCCCCGGCGAAGATCACAGGACCGTGGATGAAGCGCGCGAGGCGGCGGCACTGGAAGGTGTAGACCGACACCCATTCGAGGGTGAAGGCGTCGTGGCCGAGCATGCGCCGGATGCGGGGCAGGACATTCTCCGGCCGCTTCTCCGCCTCGGCGTCGGCATCGCGGCCGAGCTGCAGGTCGATGCGCCAGACGTCGTCGGGCTGCTTGTGCAGCAGGGCGGACTGCCCGGTATGGAACGGCGGCTGGAACCAGAACCAGCGCTCGGTGGGGAAGTCGGCCGTCATCTTCACGTCGGCGATGAGGAAGCGGTCGTCGAAGACCTCGCCGGCGAAATCGAGCCCCATCATCGCGCGCAGGGGCGAGCGCGAGCCGTCGCAGGCGATCACCCGGTCCGCGGCGAGGCGGTAGGGGCCGTCCGGCGTGTCGATGGTGAGGACGGCGCCGTCGGCCCGTGTTTCCAAGGCGCTGACCCGGTTCGACCAGCGCAGGTCGACCATCGGCGCGAGGTCCATCGCCCGCGCCACGAGCGCCGCCTCGACGTGATATTGCTGGATGTTGATGAAGGCCGGCCGGCGGTGGCCGGTCTCGGGCAGCAGGTCGAAATCGTAGAGTTCGCGCTCGCCGAGGAAGACCCGGCCCCTCTGCCAGGTCACCCCCCTGGCGACGAGATTCTCGCCGACGCCCAGCCGGTCGAAAATCTCCAGGGTGCGCTTGGCGAAGCAGATGGCGCGGCTGCCCTCGCCGATGCGGTCGGCGTCGTCGAGCACCACGGTCGCGACGCCGCGCTGCGCGAGGTCGATGGCGAGCGAGAGGCCGACGGGGCCGGCACCGACGATGACCACCGGGTGGCGCACCGGCGTGGCGGCCGTCTGGTCGGCATGGCGCGAATAGGCGAAGCGCAGCGGCAGTGCACCCGGCGCGGCGGTGGTCATGCAGGCCCTCCCGATGGTTTCATCCGAAACCTTTTTCTCTCTTCTGCCGACCGGCCGCCGCGGAGTCCAGCCGGTCAGCCGGCCGCCCGCATCACCGCCGAGGCGGTCTTGAAGAAGGCGCTGGCGATGCGGAAGGCGGAGAAGAAGGCGATCGCTGCCAGTACGAATTCCAGGAGGCGACCGCGCCGCCAGAGGTGAATCCAGAAGTCCCAGGACACCACGGGCCAGCGGGTGCGGTAGGGAGCAAGGCCGCGCATCCACGGGCGCAGCATCATGTCCTTCTGCGGTAGGCCGAGATCGTCGGCGATCCAGCGCGGCCAGAAGGACAGGAGCCAGGCGGCGGTCCCGACCAGCGCCAGCCAGACGAGACCGTGGAGAAGAAGGTCCATGGGGATCTTTCAAGGAGTGGGGCGCAAGCCGGAGGGGGCGCCCGCCCGCCGTCACCCGCCGCTCGGAAGGGACGGGGTGTCGGCGCGCGGCGCGTAGAGGGGGCCGATGACGCGGACGGGACGGCGGTCGGGCTCGGCCGGCGCGGGGACCGACGGCACGGCGGCAGGAGCCGTGCCGCGGATCTCCACGGGCTCGGGCTCGGCGGCGGCGCGGATGGTCCCGTCGATCCCGATGGTCGGGCGCGGAGCCCCTCCCCGGCCGCGCGAGCGGTCGATACGCTCCAGCCGTTCGGCCTCGCGGCGGGCGCGCTGCTCGGAGGCGATCTCCTCGCGCACCGCCTGCCGCTGGTCGGCGGGCATGGAGAGAAGCCGGGCCTGTTCGGCCGAGATCACCTGGTCGCCGCTGCGCAATGTCGGGTCGGCGCGGTCGGAGAAGGCCTGCGCCCAGGAGCCGTTGCGGGGACGGCAGGTGCAGGCCGCGTCGAAGCGCTGGCGGAAGCGAAGCGCGTTGGGCAGCGCCGTATAGGGCGCGCCGTCGACCGACACGGCATTCTCGATCTGGTCGTCGCGCATGCGGTAGAGCGCCACCGGGGCGCCCGGGCACTGCATCTGGCAGAGCTCCTCCTGGCCGAGCTCGGCTCCCGGCCGGGGCGACGAGGTCATGGGAAAGAAGGCGCCGTCGCAGAGGCGCACGCAGACCGCGCGGTGCCCGACATTGCGGGGCCGCTCGTCGCCGTCGCCGGCGCGGAGCTGGTCCTCCGGCACGGGCTCGACATAGTCGGGAAGTCCGCCGGGCGTCTCGCGCCGGGCGCCGAAGAGATGTTCGATGAAATTGCCGAAGCCCGGCCTGCGGGGCTCCTCGCCCTCGCGATAGGCGGCCTGCGGGCGGCCGTCCGGCGTGCGGTATTCGCGGGTGACGTCCCGCTCGGGTGCGCCGCCGAAGCCGAAGAAGCCCGGCCGCTGCGCCGCAGCCTCGCGGGTGGCGCCGCAGCCGTTGGCGTCATAGGCGGCGACCAGCTGGGCCCGCTGCTGCATGCGCTGGGCGGACTGGACACCGCCTCCGCCGGCCTGGGCCTCGAGCTGGGCGAGGTTCGCCTGCATCTGGCGGCGCCGCGCATCGAGGGCAGAGCACTGGGCGCCCTGGAAGAAGCCGCCGCAGCCGGCGGCCTGATAGGCGCGGGTGATATTGG
>JAEZGJ010000020.1 GCA_023416965.1 Pseudomonadota bacterium
GGGGCCCTGCGGGGGGACGGCCGCCAGCGACCGGGCGAGGGCCGCCTGCACCCGGCGGGCGCCCCGGCCGGGGGCGCTGCCGGCGGCTTTCAGGAAGATGCGGCGCGATGAGGGGAAGCGGCCGAGCCGCGCCGCGGCGCGGGGCAGGGAATCCGCCAGATCCTCGTCGACGATGATGCCGTCACGGGCGAGGCGGATGGCGGGGGCGACGAGGTCGGCGAGGCTGAGCCGCCCCGATCCCCAGCGGCGATGGGCTTCCGCCAGCCCCGCCACAGTGCCGGGCACGCCGGCCGCGAGCCCCGAGTCGCGGGACCTGGCGGGATCGGGCTCGCCGTTCGCCCCGAGAAACATGGTCGGCGTCGCCGCCGCCGGCGCCGTCTCGCGATAGTCGATGGCCACCGTCTCGCCCCTCTCGGCGAGGTGGACGAGCATGAAGCCGCCTCCGCCGAGATTGCCGGCCCGCGGCAGCGTCACCGCGAGGGCGAAGCCCACCGCCACCGCCGCGTCCACCGCATTGCCGCCGCGCTCCAGGACGTCGACGCCGATCCGGGTCGCGCGGGCCTCCTGGCTCGCCACCATGCCGTTCGCCGCCAGAGCGGGATGGACCCGCGCCGCCTCGGCGATGATCGACCAGACCGACTGCGCGGCGGGCGGCGTCTGCGCCTGTCCGGCAGTGGGCACCAGCGCCAGGAGCGCGGCCGCGACGAGGCGCAGCCCGTGAGCCATGTCCATCATCCGAATGATCCATCCCCTGAAAGGCGCACTGCCGACCCGCGCCGGCGGCCCTTGGCAAGCGCCCGCCGTCCGCCATGATGAAACCGGTTGCGGATCTGAGTCGGTCACATCCGCGCGACCCCATAAGAACAACCGACGCGAGACCCGTCCATGGCCGCCCCCGATCGCCTGCCGCCCATCCCGCCCGCCGACTACACGCCCGAGCAGGAAGAGGCGGCCGCCGATTTCCGCCGGCGCCGCGGCGTTGAGCCATTCGGCCCCTATGCGCCGCTGATGCGCTCGCCCAAGGTGATGATCGACGTGGAGGCGCTCGGCCGCCGCCTGCGCTACGGCTCCTGCCTGTCGGAGGACCTGAAGGAGCTCGCCATCTGCCAGGTGGCGCGCTCCTGGTCGCAGCAGTTCGAATGGTCGGTCCACGCCATGGAGGCGGAGAAGGCCGGCGTGTCGAAGGACATCCTCGCCGCCATCGCCGAGGGCCGCCGTCCCGACGGAATGAGCGCCGACGAGGCGCTGATCTACGACGCCGTCGCCGAGCTGCTGGCGACCAAGCGCTGGTCCGACACCACCTATGCCCGCATCGTCGCCCGCCACGGCGAGCAGGGCGCGGTCGAGATCCCGACCCTCGTCGGCATCTATTCGCTCCTCGCCATGGTCCTCAACGTCGCCCGCACGCCGGCCGACGGACCCGAGGGCCTGCCCCGCTGGCCAGAATGATACCTCTCCCGATTGTGATTTCCGCATCGCGTGCAGCCCCCGCAAACAACCGCGACGCCTGAGTCCCTCCGGCGCGGAACACGTCGAAGGCCCCTGCCATGCTCCCCCCGGTCACCGTCTCGGACGAGGCCGCCGCCAAGCCGGCCCCCCGCTCCGCCATCGCCGGCTGGGTCCTCTTCGACTGGGCGGCGCAACCCTATTTCACGCTGATCAACACCTTCGTCTACGCGCCCTTCTTCGCCAGCGCGGTGGCCGCCAATCCGGTGGAGGGCCAGGCCATGTGGGGCTTTGCCACCAGCGCCGCCGGCGTCGCCATCGCCCTGCTCTCCCCCGTCCTCGGGGCGATTGCCGACGCGTCCGGGCGGCGCAAGCCCTGGATCGCCGCCTTCGGCCTGCTGCTGATCGTCGGCGCGGCGCTTCTCTGGCTCGGCCGGCCCGGGGCGCCGGAGACCATCGCCATCGTGCTGGTCGCCTTCGTCCTCGCCACCATCGGCGCCGAATTCGCCACCGTCTTCAACAATTCGATGATGCCGACCCTTGTGCCGCCGGAGCGCATCGGCCGGCTCTCCGGCCTCGGCTGGGCCATCGGCTATGTCGGCGGCATGATGTCGCTGATCTTCATGCTGGGCTTCCTCGTGGCCAGCCCGGAGACCGGCCGCACCCTCATCGGCCTCGAGCCGCTCTTCGGCCTCGACGCCGCCCAGCGCGAGGGCGACCGCGCCGCCGGCCCGCTGACGGCGCTCTGGTTCATCGTCTTCGTCGTGCCGCTCTTCCTCTTCACCCCTGACGTACCCGCCCGCATGGGCATGGGCGCGGCGGTGCGCTCCGGCTTTGCCAGCCTCAAGGCGACGGTGAAGGAGGTGAGGCGGCACGGCAACGTGCTCACCTTCCTGGTCGCCAACATGATCTACATGGACGGCCTGGTGGCGCTCTTCGCCCTCGGCGGCATCTATGCCGCCGGCGTCTTCGGCTGGACCACCATCGAGATCGGCCTCTTCGGCATCCTGCTCACCATCACCGGCACGGCAGGCGCCCTGCTCGGCGGCCGCCTCGACGACACGCTGGGTTCCAAGGCGGTCATCCTCGGCTCCATCGGCTTCCTTACCTTCGCCGTCGTCGCCATCCTGCTGATCGGCCCCGGCCACGTCTTCTTCGTCTTCCGCACGGCGCTTCCCGCGCCCGGCGACGGGCTCTTCGCCACGGCGCCGGAACAGGTCTATCTCGTCCTCGGCGGATTGATCGGCGCCGCGGCCGGGCCGCTCCAGGCCGCCTCCCGCTCGCTGCTGGTGCGCCTCGCCCCGCGCGAGCAGATTGGCCAGTTCTTCGGCCTCTTCGCCCTGTCGGGCAAGGTGACGGCCTTCGTCGGGCCGTTCCTGGCGAGCGTCGTCACCCTCGCCCTCAACGACCAGCGCGCCGGGCTCGGCATGCTGGCGGTCATGTTCCTGGTCGGGGCGACGGTCCTGTCCTTCGTGCGGGTTCAGAGGACCTGACCCAGCGCGTACCCGGACCTCAGCGCTGGCCGCCCCAGGGAGGCACAGAGCCGCCGAACCCGGTGGGCTGGGTCGGCGCCTGCTGGCCCATCATCATCTCCACCGTCACCGCAGTGCCCGAGACCGAAACCATGAGCATGGACTTGCCGAGCGTCTCGTAGTCGACGTCGATGCCGACGATGGCGTTTGCGCCGAGCCGCTGGGCCTCGGCCATCATCTCCTGGAAGGCGGTGTTGCGGCCGTCGCGCAGCACCGCCTCGTAGGAGCCGGCGCGGCCGCCGACGATGTCGCGGATCGAGGCGAAGAGGTCGCGGAACACGTTGGCCCCGAGGATGACCTCGCCGGTGACGATGCCGTTGTAGCGAATGATCCGGCCGCCCTCGAGGGTCGGCGTCGTGGAAAGCAGCATGGGGGTCTCCCTTGGTCGCCCGCGCCGGATGTGGGGATGCGCCGTCAGTGGCGGAAGTGGCGCACCCCGGTGAAGACCATGGCGAGGCCCGCCTCGTCCGCCGCCGCGATGACCTCGTTGTCACGCATGGAGCCACCCGGCTGGATGACGGCGGTGGCGCCGGCCTCGACCGCGGCCATGAGCCCGTCGGCGAAGGGGAAGAAGGCGTCGGAGGCGACGACGGAGCCCTTGGTGAGCGGCGTCGCCCAGCCGCCGGCCTCGGCCGCATCCTCGGCCTTGCGGGCGGCGATGCGGGCCGAATCGACGCGGCTCATCTGCCCCGCCCCGATGCCCACCGTCGCGCCGGCCTTCGCATAGACGATGGTGTTGGACTTCACGTGCTTTGCGACGCGGAAGGCGAAGCGCAGGTCGGTCAGCTCGTCGGCCGTGGGGGCGCGCTTCGTCACCACCTTGAGGTCCATCGTGTCGACCACCGCATTGTCGCGCGACTGGACGAGCAGGCCGCCGGCCACCGTCTTCACCGTGATGCCCGGCGCCTTCGGATCGGGCAGGCCGCCGGCGAGCAGCAGCCTGAGGTTCTTCTTCGTCGCGAGGATGGCCCTGGCCTCCTCGGTGGCGTCGGGGGCGATGATCACCTCGGTGAAGATCTCGACGATCTTCCGCGCCGCCTCCGCGTCGAGCGTGCGGTTCAGCGCCACGATGCCGCCGAAGGCCGAGACCGGGTCGCAGGCCAGCGCCTTCTCGTAGGCCGCCAGGAGGTCCGGCCCCTCGGCGACGCCACAGGGATTGGCGTGCTTGATGATGGCGACCGCCGCCGTGCGGGCGGGATCGAACTCGCCGACCAGCTCATAGGCCGCGTCGGTGTCGTTGAGGTTGTTGTAGGAGAGTTCCTTGCCCTGGAGCTGGCGGATGGTCGCGACGCCCGGCCGGGGCTCGGCGCCCTGCGGGGTCTTGTAGAAGGCCGCCCACTGGTGCGGGTTCTCGCCGTAGCGCAGCCCCTGGGCGAGCGTGCCGCCGAAGGCGCGGTAGGGCGTCGCCGTCTCGCCGAGCTGGTCGAAGAGCCAGTTGGAGATCGCCGCGTCATAGGCGGCGGTGCGGGCATAGGCCTTGGCGGCGAGGCGCTTGCGCAGGTCGGGGGTGGTCGCCCCGCCATTGGCCTTCATCGCCGCGATGACAGCCGCGTAGTCGGCGCCGTCCACCACCACGGTCACCGCCTCGTGGTTCTTCGAGGCGGCGCGGATCATGGCGGGCCCGCCGATGTCGATGTTCTCGATCGTGTCGTCCCAGTTCGCGCCACGGGCGATCGTCGCCTCGAAGGGATAGAGGTTCACCACCAGGAGGTCGATCGGCAGGATGCCGTGGGCCTCGGCCGCGGCCTCGTGCTCGGCATTGCCGCGGATGGCGAGGAGCCCGCCATGCACCTTCGGGTGCAGGGTCTTCACCCGGCCGTCCATCATTTCCGGGAAGCCGGTGAGGTCGGCGACCTCTGTCACCGCGAGGCCGGCATCCTTCAGCGTCCTGTAGGTGCCGCCGGTGGAGACGAGGGCCACGCCGAGGCTTGCGAGGTCGCGGGCGAAATCGACGATTCCCGCCTTGTCGGAGACGGACAGAAGGGCACGGGCAATGGGCTTCACGGTCGGCAAGGCGGGCGGCTCCGGCAGCGGGCGGGGAATGCCGCGCGCTCTAGCACGCGCAGGCCGCCGCCGAAACCGCTTTCGCGCTCCGCTGCCCGCCCTCAGAGCGGCAGTTCGGGCTCGTCCTCGGCGCGCGCGGCCTGCCGCGGCCGCTCCAGCTTCTGGAACGACCAGGACACCGCGGGCGTCGCGGCGGAGGAGGCCACCGCCACGGTGATCTGCATGGTGCGGCGCGGCCCCTCGGCGAGTGCCAGCGCGACGCTCTCCTCCACCTGGACCGGCTGGTCGGCGAGGAAGCGCCAGCCCTCGCCGCTGGGCAGCCGCAGCAGCGCGGCGCGTGGGTGCTCGGTGGGGATCAGCGTCACGGCCGGGTGGATGTGGAAGCGCAGGACATAGGGCCGGTCCTCGCCCTCGATGCGGTCGACGCCTTCGAGCAGCGTCCCGTCGGCGGAGAGGGCGAGCCGCCGGCCGTGCCTGACCCCGACGCGGTCGAGATAGCCGTCATGGCTCCCCTGCAGCGTCAGGTCCTGACGGCGGCAGGTGACCTCGCGCGGTCCGGAGAGGACGAGGCCGGTCGTGTAGATTCCCTTGCCGAGGGTCATGGACGAGCGGTCGGCGACGGTCACGGTGGAATGGGCCGCGGTCTTGCGGGCCTGCACCCGCCAGGTCGCGCGCTGCAACGAGGGGCTCCCGCAATTGATGACGATCGTGTCGAGTCCGCAGGACAGTTCGAACGAGAGGCAACCCGCATGGGCCCTCGCGCTGAAGGCGGGCGGCGGCACCGGACCGCAATCGACCAGCACGACGGTGCCGCCGGCTTCGAGCCGCTCGTAGCCCCCGCGCGGCGCCGAGGCCGGCGTGAGGCCACGGGTGTCGTCATAGGCGAGCGCCGTCGCCACCTGGTCGATGGCGGTCTGGCCCATGCCGTTGAAGCGGGCCAGCGTGCCGTCGCCGTGCTGGAAGAAGCGGATCATCGGCATCATCCGGTCCACCGCGGTAAGGATCGCGGCCGGCGGCGTCGCGTTGCGGGCCGGAAAGAGCTGCCGCAGCGGCAGGAGGTCGAGCACCAGCGCCACGAGCACGCCGGGGTCGCGGCTGACATGGCAGCCGTCCGGAAGGATCTGCCGGTCGAGTTCCTCGCCGAGCAGCCGGGAGGCACGCGCCACCAGCCTCTCCTCGCCTTCCATGCAGAGGCCCGCCGTCACCAGCGCCACCAGCGCCGCCAGCCGCTCGACGCCGGGCGGCAGCCGGGCGATCTCGAAGTCGAGCTGGCGCACCTGTCGCCACAGCGCCCGCGAGAAGCGCCGGTAGAAGACCTGGTCGGCGCCGGCGAGGAGCAGGCCGGAGGCACCGATCCACGCACGCACGCGTTCGGCGGCGATGGCGATGGAGGCGGGCCCGTAGCGGCCGCGGGCCTGCGCCTCCATCCAGCCGGAGACGAGGCGCCGCCCGGCCTCCGCCGCCTCGGGCGTGCCGGCAGCGCGCAGGTGCCGCAGCCAGGAAAAGCCCGCCAGCGCCTCGGCCCAGTCGCGGTTGGGCGGCCGCGCGGCGAAGGGGTCGGCGTCGGTGATGATGCGGCCGGCGAAGACATAGACGCCGGAGATCAGTTCGTCGGCGCGTACCGGGTCCGCCGTGCGCAGGTCCTGCGGCACGAGGACGATGGCCGGCGCCGGAGTTGCGCCGAGGGCGACGCGCAGCCGGCCGGGCACGGCGGAGAGGCCCGCGGCGGCGCGCAGGCTCGCCCCGACGACCAGCGACAGTGCCGCCTGCCGTTCCCTCAGAAAGGCCCTCCACCCCGCCCGCAAGATCGCCCGCCCTCCTGTCATTCGCCCCGCCCGCGGCCCTCGCATGGCCGGCGGCGGGCGGCATTTACCTTCATCAAGCCACAGGGGGATTTCCAAGCCATTAACCATTTCGCGCTTTGATGCGGCCATGCCGGGTGGCGCTGTCCGGCTCCGTTGGTCCTGGAGTGTGTCCCGTGTCCCGATCGACCCTGCCCGTCGCCGCCGCGCTGCTGTCGTGCCTTGCCGTGCCGGCCCTCGCGCAGGAGCGGGTCTCCGCCCGCTACGAGATCCTCATCGGCGGCCTCCAGGTCGGCATTGCCGGCTTCGAGGGCCGCGTCTCCCAGGACAGCTACCAGGCCTCGGTCTCGCTGCGCCTGTCGGGCGTCTCCCGGATCATCGCCTCGGGCCGTGGCTCGGCCATGGCTTCCGGCCGCATCGCCGGCGGCCGCGCCGTGCCGGCCAACTACACCCTGACCCTCGCCACCACCCAGCAGAACGACGCCATCCGCATGGCCATGGCCGGGGGCAGCGTGCGCTCCCATTCCGCCGAGCCGGACCGCCCGGCCGCACCCGACCAGGTGCCGCTCACCGCCGGCCACCGGCAGGGCGTCCTCGACCCGCTCTCCGCCGGCTTCTTCTTCGTCCCCGGCAGCGGCCCGACCACGGTGTCGGAGGCCTGCGACAAGACCTTCCCGGTCTTCGACGGCCGCCAGCGCTACGACCTGTCCTTCTCCTTCGCCCGCACCGAGACCCTGAAGGTCGCCGGCTACGAGGGCCCCGCCGTCGTCTGCAACGCGCGTTACCGCGCCATCGCCGGCCATCGCCCTGCCGTCACCGCGCCGATGGAGGCGAACCGCGACATGCAGATCTGGCTCGCTCCTGTCGCCGGCACCCGGGCCCTGGTCCCCGCCCGGATCGCTATCCGCACGCCCGTGGGAATGGCCGAGATCCAGCCGACGCGGCTCGAACTCGGCGCGCCCGCCACGACTGCGTCGGTGAGTCGCTGAGCCCGCCTGCCCTGCGGTTAGCCAAACTGCCTGAATTCTGGGCAAATCGCCGGTCCCGGGGCGAAAAACCGGTTGCCGTCCGTTACGGCATGGTCTTTGCTGCCATTGGTAAAACCACGGTGCCCGCGCCATCAGCGGTCATCGTCCGGCCATCCCCCGGGGTTAGGCCTCGCGTTCACCGACCGACAGAAGGCCCGCCGAATGTCCGAGTTCCGTTTCCTGCCCACCCGCCGCGCGGCTCTCAAGCTTGCCGGCGCCGCCTCGCTCGCTCCGCTCTTCGCCCCTGCAGTCCATGCCCAGGCGACCACCAATGTCCGCTTCACGCTGGACTGGCGTTTCGAGGGCCCCTCCGCCCTGTTCCTGATGGCGCTGGAGAAGGGCCATTTCCGCGCCGAGGGCCTCAACGTCTCGATCGACGCCGCCTCCGGCTCGCGCGAGGGCGTCACCCGCGTCGCCTCCGGCACCTATGACATCGGCTTCGGCGACATCAATTCGATGATCCGCTTCCGCGACGAGAACCCGACCGTGGATCTCAAGGCGAACATGATCGTCTACGACCGGCCGCCCTTCGCCATTGTCGGCCGCAAGTCGCGCGGCATCACCACCGACGTGAAGAGCCTCGAGGGCAAGAAGTTCGGCGCCCCCGCGCCCGATGCCGCCTATGCCCAGTGGCCGATCTTCAAGGCCGTCAACAAGCTCGACGACAGCAAGATGCGCTTCGAGAATGTCGGCTTCCCCGTGCGTGAGCCCATGCTCGCCTCCGGAGAGGTCGACGCCATCTTCGGCTTCGCCAATTCCTCCTACATCAACCTGAAGTCGCGCGGCGTGCCGGAGAACGACATCGTCGTCCTCCACATGTACGACTACGGCGTCGAGCTCTACGGCAACGGCATCATGGCGAGCCCGGCCTTCCTCGCCTCCAACCGCGCCGCCGTGGCCGCCTTCAACCGCGGCCTCGTCAAGGGCATCCGCGACACCATCGCCGATCCGGCGGCTGGCGCGAAGCTGGTCGTGGCGCGCAATGACGTCGCCCGGCTCGACACCGAGACCGAGCGCCTGAAGATGACCATCGACAACTACGTGCTCTCCCCTTGGGTGAAGGCCAACGGCATCGGCGGCATCGACCCCGCGCGCATGGCCACCGCCATCGACCAGATCGGCCTGACCTTCACCTTCAAGAACAAGCCGAAGCCGGAGGACGTCTTCATCTCCGACCTGCTGCCGGCCGCCGCCGACCGCAAGGTGGCCTGACGCTTGCTTATCCGGGGTTGCGGGGTGCGCGAATGCCCCCGCCCCAGCTCCTCCGGACCCCCGTCGGACCACCCTTCCCGCACCCCCGCGTGAATGCACCGCCTTGAAAGCGCTCCTGCCTTGCGTCCCTTCGTCGAACTGACCGGCGTCAGTCACACCTATGCGACCGGCGGCACCCTGGCCGTCGACGGACTGGACATCAGGGTCAACGAGGGCGAGTTCGCCGCGGTTGTCGGCCCCTCCGGCTGCGGCAAGTCCACCCTGATGAAGCTCGCCACCGGCCTGCAGTTCCCGCAGGCGGGCGCCGTCGTCGTTGACGGCCAGGAGGTCCGCGACCCCGTCAAGATCGCCGGCATGGCCTTCCAGGCACCGACCCTGCTGCCCTGGCGCACGACGCTCGAGAACCTGATGCTGCCGCTCGAGATCGTCGAGCCGCACCGCTCGCGCCTGCGCCGCCACAAGGGCGAATATGTCGCCAAGGCCGAGGCGCTGCTGGAGTCGGTCGGCCTGAAGGGCGCCGGCTCCAAGTTTCCCTGGCAGCTCTCCGGCGGCATGCAGCAGCGCGCCTCGCTCTGCCGCGCCCTCATTCACGAGCCGAAGCTGCTCATGCTCGACGAGCCCTTCGGCGCCCTCGACGCCTTCACGCGCGAGGAGCTGTGGTGCGTCATCCGCGATCTCCACGCCCGCATGGCCGGCTCGCTGACGGTGATCCTCGTCACCCATGACCTGCGCGAGGCGGTCTTCCTCGCCGACCGCATCTTCTGCATGTCGTCGCGGCCGGGAAAGATCATCGCCGAGCGGGAGGTGGGGTTCGCGCGCCCGCGCGACCTCGAGATCACCTACACGCCGGAATTCTCCGACATCGTCCACGACCTGCGCGGGCGCATCGCCCACGCCCGGTCGACGGCCTGAGGACCCTGCCATGGACGCGCTCGGCGAGTTCCTGCTCACCTCCTGGCCGGCGGCGCTCGCCATCGGCGTCGTCGCCTACATTGCCGTCCTGCTCTTCAAGGTGGTCGGCGCCTCGGCCCTCGACCGCACCAGGCTGTCGCTGCAGCTCGCCCCGCTGTTCTGCACCATCGGCACGTTCCTGCTCTGGGAACTGCTCTGCAAGGCCTTCGCCGTCTCCACCTTCGTGCTGCCGGCGCCGAGCGACATCGGCCTCGCCATCTGGCAGTTCCGCCGCCAGATCGGCTTCCATTCCTTCCACACCGCCTGGATGACGCTGGCCGGCTTCGGCCTTGCGGTCGCCTTCGGCATCGCGCTGGGCCTCGTCCTCGGCGCCAGCCGATTCTTCTATGCCGGCTTCTACCCGCTGCTCGTCGGCTTCAACTCGATCCCCAAGGTCGCCGTCGTGCCGATCCTCGTCATCTGGTTCGGCGTCGGCTGGCTGCCGGCGGTGCTCACCGCCTTCATGATCTCCTTCTTCCCCATCGTGGTGAACGTCGCCACGGGCCTCGCCACCATCGAGCCGGAGACCGAGGACGTGCTGAAGGCGCTCGGCGCCTCCAAGCTGCAGATCATGACCAAGGTCGGCATTCCCCGCTCGCTGCCCTATTTCTTCGGCTCGCTGAAGGTCGCCATCACCCTGGCCTATGTCGGCTCCGTCATCGCCGAGTACAACGCCTCGCGCTACGGCATTGGCAACCTGATGGCGCGGGCCTCGGCCGACTTCAATGTGCCTCTGCTCTTCGCCGCCCTCATCGCCCTCGCCATCCTCGGCGTCGCCATGTACATGGCCACCGTCTGGCTCGAGAACCGCATGACCGGCTGGGCCCAGCGCTCGTCCTTCGCCGCCACCTGAGCCGACGTGCAACCGCGCGCTTGCCCCGTCCGTGCCGACACCCCATAAAACAGGTCCGGCATCCTCATCCTCCACGGCGGACCCATGAAAGCCATTCTCGACGTCGTCCTGATCGCCCTGAATCTCTACTGGTGGGTGATCATCATTCAGGCGGTCCTGTCCTGGCTGATCGCATTCAATGTTGTGAACTACCGCAACCAGATCGTCGCGCAGATCGACACCACGCTGCGCGCCCTGACCGAACCCGTCCTCGCGCCGATCAGGCGACGCATGCCGAACATGGGGGCGATCGACATCTCGCCTATCGTGCTGCTGCTCGGCATCATCCTGATCCAGCAGATCATCATCCGCTACATCTACCCCAACGTCTTCTAGGAGGGCGACCCGTGGACGCCCTCCCCTACCGCATCGAGCGCGAGCGCCTGCTGGTCGACGTGCGCCTGACGCCGCGCGGCGGCCGCGACGCGGTGGAGGGAGCCGAGACGCTCGCCGACGGCCGCGCCGTGCTGAAGGCGCGGGTGAGGGCGGTCCCCGAGGACGGCAAGGCCAATGCGGCGCTGGAGAGCCTCATCGCCGCCGCGCTCGGCATCGGCCGCTCGCAGGTCGCCGTTGTCCAGGGCAAGACGGCGCGGCTGAAGACCGTGGCGGTGGAGGGCGATCCCGCCCGCCTCTCCGCCGGCCTGGCGCGGTTCCTCGCCACCGCCCTGCTCCTCTGCCTCGCCCTCTCCGCCACTCCGGCGGGCGCCCAGTTCATGGCGCGCGGCGACATCTGCTCCGATCCCTCGCAGTTCCTGCGCAGTCGCGCCACCGTCGAGCGTGCCGGCCTGCCGACGCCGGACCGCGCCCGCCTGGTTCGCACCCTCCGGGCTGCGCAGTCGCTAGCCCGCGACGCCTGCCCCAACCGCGACGGCTGGCTGGTGCGCCGCGCGGTCGGCATGCTCAACGCCGTCAACCGCGAGGTGCGCCTGCCGCCGGTGGACCTGCCGCTCTTCCTGAGGGAGTGACGGCGTTCAGCCGCCGCCGGCCACTGCCACGGGGCCCTTGTGGAGCTTCTCGGCGAGGCCGTAGAGCCGCTCGCGCCGCTCCATCTCCTGCCAGACCTCCGCCGGGGCGATGCCCATATCGGCCCACAGCACCGTCAGATTGTAGATGAGGTCGGCGCTTTCCCGGACCACCGCGGCGCGGTCGCCGGCCACGGCGTCCAGCGTCACTTCGGTGGCTTCCTCGACCAGCTTCTTCGCCATCTTGGCGCGCCCGCCCGCCATCAGCTTCGCCGTGCGCGAGGCGGGCGCATCGGTGCGGCGAATCTCCCGGACGGCGGTGTGGAGGCGCTCGATGGCGTCGGACATGGCGGCCTTTCGCAGTCCCATGGGCCGAATCAAGGATCCGGTCCTGCGGACGATTCGAGGCTCGCACAGAAGTGTCGCCTGTCAATGACAGCTCCCGGAGCGGCTGCTGACAGAGACCGGGTGGCGGCGCCCCCGCCGCTCGCCTAGACACGGAGCCCAAAGGGAGCCACCCCCCGTGAGCCTGCGCGACTGGACCCTGCTCGTCACCCTCTCCGTCCTCTGGGGCGGCACCTTCTTCTTCGTCCGCATCGCCCTCGACGACCTGCCGCCGCTGACCCTGGTCCTGGCGCGGGTCGTCATCGGCGCCGCGGTGCTCTATGCCGTGCTGCGGGCGACGGGCGAGCGCTTCCCCGGCGGCCGCACCGTCTGGACGACGCTGGCGGTGATGGCGCTGCTCAACAACGTCGTTCCCTTCTCGCTGATCTTCTGGGGCCAGACCGCCATCCCCGCCGGTCTCGCCGCCATTCTCAACGCGACGACCCCGCTCTTCAGCGTCGTGGTCATGCACCTCTTCACGACGGACGAGCGGGCGACGCCCAACAAGGCGGCCGGCGTCGCCCTCGGCTTCCTCGGCGTGGTGGTGCTGGTCGGGCCGGCGGCTCTGGGGCGGCTCGACACGCCGCTCTGGGCCATCGCCGCCTGCCTCGGCGCGACGCTGTCCTACGCCTTTTCCGGGCTCTGGGGCCGCCGCATCAAGCCACTCGGCCTGACGCCGACCTTCACCGCCTGGCTGCAGCTCACCATCACCAGCATCGTCATGGCACCCGCCGTCGGCCTTCTCGAGCGGCCCTGGACGCTCGCCATGCCGGGCTGGCCGGCGATCCTCGCCGTGCTGGCCCTCGCCGTCCTGTCGACGGCGCTCGCCTACATCATCTTCTTCCGGCTGCTGGCGACCGCCGGCCCGAGCAACCTGCTGCTCGTGACCTTCCTGATCCCGGTCTCGGCGATCCTCTTGTCCAGCCTCTTCCTCGGCGAGCGGCTGGCCTGGACCCATTTCGCCGGCATGGCGCTCATCGGCCTCGGTCTCGCCGCCATCGACGGGCGGCTGTGGCGGCGGCTGACCGGGCGGACGCGGCCCGCCTGAGCCGGGCTCAGCCCTCCTTGGCGAGCCCGTCCCAGAAGGCCTTGGCCTTGGCGAAGAAGCCCGCCGTCTCCGGCTGGGTCTCCTTCGAGCTCTCCTTCTCGAACTCGGCGAGCAACTCCTTCTGCCGGCGCGTGAGGGCGCGCGGCGTCTCCACGTCCACCTGCACGTAGAGGTCGCCCACCGCCTTCGAGCGCAGAACCGGCATGCCCTTGCCCGACAGGCGGAAGCGCTTGCCGGACTGGGTGCCCTCGGGAACCTTCACCTGGGCCCGGCCGCCATCGATGGTCGGCACCTCGAAGGCGCCGCCCAGCGCCGCCGTCACCATGGAGACCGGAGCGCGGCAATAGAGATCCTGGCCGTCGCGCTGGAAGAAGGCGTGCGGCTCGATGGAGAGGAAGATGTAGAGATCGCCGGGCGGCCCGCCGCGGAAGCCGGCCTCGCCCTCGTTGGCGAGGCGGATGCGGGTGCCGTCCTCGACGCCGGCAGGAATGTTCACCGAGAGCACGCGCTCCTTGGTGATCCGCCCCGAGCCCGAGCAATTGCCACAGGGGTCCTCGATCACCTGGCCGCGGCCCTGGCAGGTCGGGCAGGTGCGCTCCACCGAGAAGAAACCCTGCGAGGCGCGCACGCGGCCGTGGCCGCCGCAGGTGCCGCAGGTCTTCGGCTTCGACCCGGGCTTGGCGCCGGTGCCGGAACAGGCCTCGCAGGAGACCGTGGTGGGAATGCGCAGCTGGGCGGACTTGCCGGTGAAGGCCTCCTCCAGGGTGATGTCCATGTTGTAGCGGAGGTCCGCGCCGCGTTCGCGCCCGCCCGGGCCGCGCCGCCTGCCGCCGGACATGCCGAACAGCTCCTCGAAGATGTCGGACATCGAGGAGGCGAAGTCGCCGCCGAAGCCAGGATGGCCCCCGCCGCCATTCTCGAAGGCCTGATGGCCGAAACGGTCATAGGCGGCGCGCTTCTGCCCGTCGGAAAGCACCTGATAGGCCTCGTTCAGCTCCTTGAACTTGGCCTCGGCCTCCTTGTCGTCGGGATTGCGGTCGGGGTGATACTGCATCGCCTTCTTGCGGAAGGCGGATTTCAGCGCCGCGTCGTCGGCGTCGCGGCCGACCCCCAGGGTTTCGTAATAGTCGCGCTTGGACATCGACCCAGCTCTTGCCCCCGTTCAAGCGAAGGCCCCCGGAATGACTCCGGGGGCCCGCTGGAAAGACCCCTTGAGGCCTTACGCGCTCTTCTTCTTGTCGTCCTTCACTTCCGTGAAGTCCGCATCGACCACGTCGTCCTTCTTCGGCTCGGCGCCCTCGGCGCCGGCATCCTGCTGGGCCGCATACATGGCCTCGCCGAGCTTCATGGAGGCCTGCGCCAGGGCGTTGGTCTTCTCCTTGAGGCTCTCGACATCCTCGGCCTTCACCGCTTCCTTGACCGCGGCGAGGGCGTCCTCGATGGCCTTGCGGTCACCCTCGGCGACCTTGGAGCCGTGCTCGGCGAGCGCCTTCTCCGTGGAATGGACGAGGCCGTCGGCCTGGTTCTTCGCCTCGGCGAGTTCGCGACGGCTCTTGTCCTCGGCCGCGTGGGCCTCGGCGTCCTTCACCATCTTCTCGATGTCGGCGTCGGACAGGCCACCGGAAGCCTGGATGCGGATCTGCTGCTCCTTGCCGGTCCCCTTGTCCTTGGCCTGCACGTTGACGATGCCGTTGGCGTCGATGTCGAAGGTCACCTCGATCTGCGGCACGCCGCGCGGGGCCGGCGGGATGCCCATCAGGTCGAACTGGCCGAGCAGCTTGTTGTCGGCCGCCATCTCGCGCTCGCCCTGGAAGACCCGGATCGTCACCGCGTTCTGGTTGTCGTCGGCGGTGGAGAAGACCTGGCTCTTCTTGGTGGGGATCGTGGTGTTGCGGTCGATGAGGCGGGTGAAGACACCACCCAGCGTCTCGATGCCGAGGGAGAGCGGGGTCACGTCGAGCAGCAGCACGTCCTTCACGTCGCCCTGCAGCACGCCGGCCTGGATGGCCGCGCCGATGGCGACGACCTCGTCCGGGTTGACGCCCTTGTGCGGCTCCTTGCCGAAGAACTGCTTCACCACCTCCTGGACCTTCGGCATGCGGGTCATGCCGCCGACGAGAACGACCTCGTCGATCTGGCCCGCCGAGATGCCGGCATCCTTGAGCGCCTTCTTGCAGGGCTCCATGGTGCGCTGGATCAGGTCGTCCACCAGCGCCTCGAACTTGGCGCGGGTGAGCTTCAGCTGCAGGTGCTTCGGACCCGAGGCGTCGGCCGTGATGAAGGGCAGGTTGATCTCGGTCTGCGTCGAGGACGACAGCTCGATCTTCGCCTTCTCGGCGGCCTCCTTCAGGCGCTGGAGAGCGAGCTTGTCCTTGCGCAGGTCGATGCCCTGCTCCTTCTGGAACTCGGCCGCCAGATAGTCGACGAGGCGCATGTCGAAATCCTCGCCGCCGAGGAACGTGTCGCCGTTGGTCGACTTCACCTCGAAGACGCCGTCGCCGATCTCGAGGATCGACACGTCGAACGTGCCGCCGCCGAGGTCATAGACCGCGATCGTGCCGGAGGTCTTCTTGTCGAGGCCGTAGGCGAGCGCCGCCGCCGTCGGCTCGTTGATGATGCGCAGCACCTCGAGGCCGGCGATCTTGCCGGCATCCTTGGTGGCCTGGCGCTGGGCGTCGTTGAAATAGGCCGGGACGGTGATCACCGCCTGGTCGACGCTCTGGCCGAGATAGGCCTCCGCCGTCTCCTTCATCTTCATCAGCGTGAAGGCGGAGATCTGCGAGGGCGAATAGGTCTTTCCCTCGACCTCGACCCAGGCGTCGCCGTTGCCGGCGCGGGCGATCTTGTAGGGGACCAGCTTCTGGTCCTTGGTCACGGTCGGATCGTCGAAGCGGCGGCCGATCAGGCGCTTCACCGCGAAGATGGTGCGCTCGGGATTCGTCACCGCCTGGCGCTTGGCCGGCTGGCCGACGAGCCGCTCCTCGTCGGTGAAGGCGACGATGGACGGCGTCGTGTTGGCGCCTTCCGAATTGATGATGACTTTCGGCGTGGTGCCTTCCATGACCGCCACGCAGGAATTGGTCGTTCCGAGGTCGATGCCGATGACCTTGCCCATGGTCTTCTCCTTTTCAAGCGGATCGGCCGGGCCCGAAGCACCCGTGAGGCTGACGGCCCGCGGACGAAGAGGGATTTTCGCCGGGACCGCCCGCGCCGACCCCTTCGTCAAGCTGGGGTTTGAAGCTGGTGATCGCAGGACGGAAAGACGCGAGACTTCGCCGCTTTCCGCCGGTTGCGCCGGATATAGGGGGGGCGTCATGGCGCCGCAAGCGTCACGGTCACCTCGCCGTGAAGGAATTGCACGGTGCGGGGAGACCGCGCCCCCGCACCGGGGTGCGTCCTTGGCGCAACAACGCCGCCGCCATCCGCCCCGTGCTTGTATCGCAACGTCACGGGCTGGTGACCGGCGAGACGGGGCAGGCTATGTGTCGGCCTTCTGACACGGATGAATCATGCCGCGCCGCGCTGCCCTGATGCTCTCCCTCGCCCTTGCCGCCTCCGGCGGGGGGCATGCGCTGGCACAGATGCAGCTCCCTGGCGCCGTGGCACCCACACCGCAGGGCGCCACCACGCCCCAGGGCCGCCCTCAAGCCCCACGCGCCACTGTCGACGGCACGAGCGGCCTGGCCACGCGGGGCCTTCCCGCCTCCACCCTGCGCCGCTGGGAGGAGGCCCTGCCGGGCAAGACCCTCCGCTTCCTCGGGCAGCACGGGTCCCTGGTCATCTCGCGCGGCGGCACGCCGGCACAGCCGAGCTACACCATCGCCGCGACCGGGGTCATCGGCCGGCGCGGCAACGACATCCGCAACATCTGCACGCCCGATCTCGGAGGCGGCCGGCCGGTGCCGCTGAGGCCCCTCGGCCGGCCCGATGGACTGCCGCGATTCGAGGCCGATTTCACCGGCTGCACCATCACCCTCGACCTGATGGCCGATGCCGCCTTCGTCGCCGCCCCCGGCGGGGCCTGCAGCTTCGACGACTGCGTCGTCGATCCCGCCGGCCTGTGGGGACCGAACGACCGCGAGATCCCCGCCGACCGCGAGATCGAGCGGGCCCGGGGCGTCGCCGAGCGCCGCCTCAACGACGCCCGCCGCAGCCTCCAGGCGCGGCTGCGCACGACGCCCGAGGGACGCCAGTTCCTGCAGGAACAGGCGGGCTTTCCCGCCAACCGCGAGCGCCTCTGCCGCAACTACGGCACCACCGACATCGGCCCGGCCTTCTGCGCGTTGAAATTCACCGAGGCGCGTGCCGAGAACCTCGCCGCCCGGGTGGGCGGCCCGCCCTCCGACG
>JAEZGJ010000038.1 GCA_023416965.1 Pseudomonadota bacterium
CCGCTGCGCCGCGGCGCGCCCGGCGGCCCCGCCTTCGGCCTCGCCACCCGGCGAGCCTCTCCAGCTCGCCGCCATGACGGCGACCGCCGCTCCGGCGCCCGCTCCGGCGAAGCGTTCCGTCTTCGGCATCCCGCTGCCGCGCCTGCCCTACGAGGAGACGGTGACCGGCTCGCTCGCCCGGGCGCGTGACACCCTGCGCAGCCTGTTCTGAGGCTTCAGGGCTTGGGCCGGGGCGGCTTTGCCCTGGCCGGCTCGGGAAGGGGTTCCGGCGCGGCCGCCGCTTTCGGCGGTTCCTGCTTCGACTGCACGCTCTGCACCGGCGGCGCGATGATGATGCCGTGCTGCCGGAAGCGGGAGAGGATCGCGAGCTGAAGGTCGGAGCGGGTCGTCAGCGCATATTCGACATTGGTCACCACGCCGCGCAGCTCGAACTCGAGGCCGTTGTCGCCGAACCGCATCAGGAACACCCGCGGCGGCGGGTCCTGCACCAGATAGCGGTTCTCGCAGGCGGCGGCGATCAGCTGGTCGCGCACCATGTCCGGATCGGAATCATAGGCGACCCGCACCGGGATCGTGATCCGGCTGAGGGTGTTGGACAGGGTCCAGTTCTTGACGACGCCGGTGATGAGCTCGGCGTTCGGCAGGATCACGGTGGCGCGGTCGAAGGTCTCGATCTCGGTGGAGCGCACCGAGATCTTGCGGACATGGCCCTCCTCGCCCTTCACCACGATGGAATCGCCGACCCGGATCGGCCGCTCGGCCAGCAGGATCAGGCCCGAGACGAAGTTCTGCACGATCGACTGCAGGCCGAAGCCGATGCCGACCGACAGGGCGCCGGCGATGATGGTGATGTTGGAGAGGTCGAGCCCGATCTGCCTGAGCACCAGGCTCGCCACCAGCGCGAAGGCGGCATAGCCGACGATGGTCGCCACCGAGTTCTGCAGGCCGGAATCCATGCCCGTGCGCGGCAGCACCTTCTCGCGCAGCCAGCCCATCACGGCGCGCACCAGCAGGATGCCGATGGCGAGGATGACGCTGGCGCCGAGCAGGGTCACGGCCAGCGACCGGATCTCCGCGAAGCGCACGCCGAAGAAGGCGTCCTCCAGCGAGGCTCCCGCGCCGCCGAAGCCCCAGGGGCCGAAGACGGCCATGGCCGAGGTGGTCAGCACGATGACGTGCAGGGCGCCGGCGAAGAGCGTCCCGATCAGGTCGAGCTTGTCGGGCCGGATGCCGATGGCGGCGGACAGCGAACGGCCGCGCACGGTGGTCGGGCCGAACCATTCGGCGATGATGGCGTCGAGGAAGGCGAGCACCATCACAGTCAGGGCGGCGATGACCACGGCAGCCGCGATTCGGCTGGCGAGGAAGGCGGCGAGCGCCGTAAAGCCGGCGACGAGCGCCACCGTGATGGCCGCCATGGCGATCCAGAGGGCGGGCCGCGTCCAGGCCCAGGGCTGCGGCGTGATCGCCGGGCTCGCCTCGGGCACGCCGCCGTCCTCGCTCTCCGCCGGGCGCTCGGTCGTGCCGCGCAGGAACAGGAAGACCACCACCGTGATGCCGATGGCGCTGAGCCCGGTGATGAACACGGTCACGGCGACGGGCGCGATCATCACCCGCGCGAAGGCGAGCGCGACGAGCGCGACGGCGAGGATCCAGGCCGCCACCCGCACCGAGGAGAACACCGCCTCGGCGAAGGGGTCTGGCAGTTTCACCAGCCGATAGGCCGGCGCGCCGGGCGCCATCACCGCCTGCATGATGCCGCGGGTGAAGGAGATGATCAGAACGGCGATGAACAGCGCCCAGGGGATCGGCTGCGCCCGCGGCAGGACCAGGTCGAAATTCTCGATGATGAGCAGCGGGCTCGCCGCCAGGATCGGCAGCACCAGCGAGCGCTCCAGCGCGGTGCGGATGGCTGCCTTGACGGCCGCAAGGCGGGAGGCGGGGAAGTCCGCCGGGGTGGCGTAGAGCCCGTAGCGGCGGGCCTGGCGGTACATCCAGAACAGGATGACGGCGGCGATGACGCCGAGCCCGAGGGCCGCCGCGATCCGGCTCCATCCCGCCACCTCGGTGAGGTGGTGCCACCAGTCCTCGGCCAGATAGCGCGCCGACAGGCCGAGGCGCGGCAGGGCCTCGGACAGCTGGATCCAGAAGCGCGGATCGACGATGGGCACCGAGCGTTCGAAGAGCTGCGCGGTGAAGAGCTGGCGACGGCGGTCGGTGATCCGTTCGGCGAGCTGGTCCAGGCGCACCTGCTGCACCTTCAGCGCCTTCACCCGGGAGTCGAACTCGCCGACCACCCGCGTCTGCTCCTCGCGCTGCTGGCGGGCATCGGTCGATTCGGCTGCGCCCTCGGCCGGCTTCGGCCCGAGCTGGTTCAGACGGTCGCGCGCCTCCGCAAGGCGCGGCTCGAGCTGGCGGACGGCCTCGCCCAGCGCCTCGCGCACCGGCTCGAGCCGGCCGCGCAGCGAGGACAGTTCGCCGTCGCCGAGCTGGCGCTCCAGCGCCGCTTCCACCTGGTCGAGGGTCGTGCGCGCCGAATCGAGCGCCGCCTGCGCCGCGGCCGGCAGGAGCGGCGCGGCCTGGGT
>JAEZGJ010000108.1 GCA_023416965.1 Pseudomonadota bacterium
CATCCTTCTCGCGGGCGGCGAAATAGGTGAGCTGGCGGGCGATCATGATCTCGGCCGCGCCCTCGAAGATGTTGAGGATGCGGGCGTCGCAGAGCACGCGGCTGATCGCGTATTCCAGCGCGAAGCCGTTGCCGCCATGGATCTGCAGGGCGTTGTCGGCGGCGGCCCAGGCGACGCGGGCGCCGAGCAGCTTGGCCATGCCCGCCTCGAGATCGCATCGGCGCCCGGCATCCTTCTCGCGGGCGGCGAAATAGGTGAGCTGGCGGGCGATCAGGATCTCGGCCGCCATCATCGCGAGCTTGTCGGCGACGCGCGGGAAGGCGATCAGCTTCTTCCCGAACTGGCCGCGATCCCTGGCGTAGCGCAGGCCGAGGTCGAAGGCCGATTGCGCGACGCCGACGGCGCGCGCCGCCGTCTGGATCCGGGCCGCCTCGAAGGTCTGCATCAACTGCTTGAAGCCCTGCCCCTCGACGCCGCCGAGCAGGTTCTCTGCCTTCACCTCGAAGCCGTCGAAGGAAATCTCGTATTCCTTCATGCCGCGATAGCCGAGAACCTCGATCTCGCCGCCCGACATGCCCTCAGCCGGGAAGGGGTCCTCGTCGGTGCCCCGCGGCTTTTCCGCCAGCAGCATGGACAGGCCCTTGTAGCCGGGCTCGGCCGGGTTGGTGCGGACGAGGAGCGTCATCACGTCGGCGCGGACGGGATGGGTGATCCAGGTCTTGTTGCCATGGACCTTGTAGACGTCGCCCTCGCGCACGGCGCGGGTCTTGAGGGAAGCGAGGTCGGAGCCGGTATTCGGCTCGGTGAAGACGGCGGTGGGCAGGATCTCGCCCGAGGCGATCTTCGGCAGCCAGTAGTCCTTCTGCGCCTCGGTGCCGCCGGCGAGGATCAGCTCGGAGGCGATCTCCGAGCGGGTGCCGAGCGAGCCGACGCCGATATAGCCGCGGGAGAGCTCCTCGGAGACGACGCACATGCTCTCCTTGCCGAGACCCATGCCGCCGTAGCTCTCCGGCAGCGTCAGGCCGAAGACGCCGAGTTCTGCGAGCTTGGCGATGACCTCGAGCGGGATATAGGCGTTCTGGAGGTGCCATTCATGGGCATGCGGCAGCACCTCGGCGAGCGAGAACTTGCGCATCTCGTCGCGGATCGCCTCCAGCGTCTCGTCGAGGGCGGGCTCGCCGAAATGACCGGAGGATTCCTGCGCCTGCACCAGTTCGGCGAGGCGGGCCCGGTTGGCGGCCGTATTGCCGGTGGCGATCAGCGTCTCGGCGGCGCCGGTGAAGCGGCGGGCCACATCCGCCGCCGACAGACCGACATCCCCGGGGCGCACCATCTCGCCCTGGCTCATCGGGATGCCGCCGATCATCTGCGCGAGATATTCGCCGAGGCCGATGCGGACGATGAGGTCCTCGATCTCGCCGAACTTGCCGGCCGCGCCGAGCCTTTCGGCATAGGAGGCGAGCTGCCGCACGCTTTCCACATAGGTCGCGAGCCAGGCGAGGCCATGGGCGGCGCGCTGCTCGCGCTCGATCGCCCCGCCCGAAATGCGCCCGTCCTCGGTGACGAGGGCGCGCACCGCGGCGGTCGCCTCGGCCAGCACCGCGTCTGCGGCGACGACGGCGCCCTGCGCCAGGTCGGTCAGCGCGGTCGCGGGTGCATCCTTGCGGGCGAGAGCGGGGCTCATGGTGGTTCCCTCGGGGTCTTCGTTGTGTTGCTGCGCTGCAAAATAACGCAGCCCGGCCGCGTTTCAATCCGGCAAATGACCGGTGATCCGCTGTGGCTCAGGCGGGCCGCGTCGCCAGCCACACCCCGAAGGCGGTCACCGCCATGCCGACGAGTTGCACCGTAGTGAGGGTCTCGCCGAAGAAGACGAAGGCCATCAGGGCGGAGACCGCCGGCACCAGGTAGATATAGGCGGTGGCGCGCGACACCTCGCCCCGGCGGATCAGGTAGAGGAACAGGAAGATGCCGCCGACCGAGAGGGCGAGCACCGACCAGGCCATGGTGAGGATCAGCGTCTGGTTCCATACCGCCTCGGCCTTGCCGAACAGCGCCGTCAGAACCAGCATCACGCCGGCTGCGGCGACATATTGCCAGGCCGTGGTGGTGCGCATGTCGCCGCCCGAGACGAAGCGCTTCTGGTAGAAGGTGCCGGCCGTCACCGCCACCATGGAGACGAGGTTGACCGCCAGCGGCGTGGCGATGGCCTCGAAGGCCTGAGGCGACACGCCCACCACCTTCGGCAACAGCACCAGGACGATGCCGGCGAAGCCGAGCGCGACGCCCGCGCCCTGGCGCAGGGTGATGCGCTCGCCGAGGATCGCCGGCGCCAGCAGCGCGGTCATCACCGGCTGCAGCCCCGCCATGATGCCCGAGACGCCCGAGGGCACGCCGTTGGCGACCGCCCACCAGACGCCGGCGAGATAGAGCGCGTGCAGCAGCACGCCCGACATCATGGCGTGGCCGATCTCGCGGCGGCTGCGCGGCCAGGGGGCGCCCATGGCGAAGGCGATGGCGGCGATCACCGCCGCGGCCATGGAGAAGCGCAGGAACAGGAACCAGAGCGGATCGGCGAGGCGCGCCGAGAACCCGGCCACGATCCAGCCGGTCGACCAGGCGAGCACGAAGAGCAGGGGGACGATGCGAACCGCAAGGGACATGGAGGTCTCGCGACGGGAGGCGCGGACCCTAGGGGGACGCCGGCCGAAACTCAATCATTGACGTTGGGGAAGTTCATTCGCCGTCAACCCGCTGTAAAAACAAGATTTATTGGATCGCTGCCGGGCCCGGATAGCCATTCGTTAACGTGTGGGGGGCAGTATTGCGGCACTGTCCGCCCCGAGGTTTCAAAGAAATGGCTGTTCGAATGCCCGCAATGTCCGTGCGCCTGAGGATCGCTCTTCTCGCGATCGTTCCCATCGTCGGCGTCCTCGCGGCCGGTGCCGCGGCCTGGTACGGCCAGAGATCGGCGGCGAGCGCATTCGAGGCCTATGACGATTCAGCCGGCCTTGCCACCGACGCCGCCCGCGTCCGGGCCAGCGTGCGCGACCTTCGCTTCGCCGCCCTCGACTATGCCGAGCGCCACACCGAGGCCGCGCCCACCGCCTTCGCCCGCGCCCGCATGGAGGCGATGATGGCCCTCGGGGAGGCGCGCCGCAAACCCGCTGCCGCCGCCCTCCAGACCGAGATCGAGCAGTCGTTGAAGCAGCTCGGCGAGGCCGCCTCCGCCTTCGACCTCGTCCGCGTCACCATCGAGACCCTCGGTACCAACGAGACCTCGGGCCTGACCGGTCGCATGAACGAATCGGTCCAGCAGCTCGAGGTCCAGTCCCGTCGCGTCGCCGCCAATTTCGACGACGGCGCCGGCATCCTCGAGCAGGTGCTGCAGATGCGCCGGCACGAGAAGGACTTCATGCTGCGCGGCCTCGATTCCGACCTCGAGGCCTTCCGCCAGGCCCGCACCAAGTTCATCAACGAGGTGAACCGCTCGGTGGTCGCCCCCGCCACCAAGGCCGAGCTCCTGAAGGCCGGCGAGATCTACTGGCCGGCGCTCGACTCCTATGTTGAGGGGACCCGCACGGTCGAGAAGACCGTCCAGCAGCTCGACCAGCTGCTCACCGCCCTCGACCAGCAGACCAACGTGCTCGTCGCCGCCGCCAACGACGGCAAGACCCGCGCCAACGAGGCGCGTCTCGAGGCCCAGTCCCGCACCATGATGCTCGTCATCGGCATCATCCTCGGCATGGTCCTGCTCTGCGGCCTCGTCGCCATGGTCCTCGGCCGCTCCATGACCCGTCAGATCGGCGGCATCACCGTGTCGATGCGCGAACTCGCCGGCGGCAACACCGCCGTCGAGGTGCCCTCGACGGATGCCACCGACGAGCTCGGCGAGATGGCCCGCGCCGTCCTCGTCTTCCGCGACAACGCCATCGAGCGCGAGCGGCTCGCCGCCGAGCAGATCGCCGAGGTCGAGGCGCGCAACCGCCGCGCCGCCGTCGTCGACAATCTCATCCGCGGCTTCGAGGAGGCCGCCGACCGGTCGCTCGGTGCGCTGCGCAGCGCCTCCGGCCAGCTCGACGGCGCTTCCGACCAGCTCGACGGCACCTCTGGCGCCGTCACCCAGGAGGCCGTCACCGCCTCCGGCGCCATGGAACAGGCGGCTAGCTCGGTCTCCTCCGCCGCCGCCGCCGCCGAGGAGCTTGCCGCCTCCATCGCCGAGATCGCTTCCCAGGCCTCCAAGTCGACCGAAGTCGCCGGCACCGCCGTCACGGAGGCCGAGCGCACCGCCCAGACCATGGGCTCGCTGGCCCAGGCCGCCTCGCGCATCGGCGAGGTGGTCAACCTGATCCAGGCGATCGCCGGCCAGACCAACCTCCTGGCGCTCAACGCCACGATCGAGGCGGCGCGCGCCGGCGAGGCCGGCAAGGGCTTCGCGGTGGTCGCCTCCGAGGTGAAGAGCCTCGCCGCCCAGACCGCCCGCGCCACGGAAGAGATCGCCTCGCAGATCGGCGCCATCCAGCTCGCCTCGGGCGACGCCGTGGACGCGATCGACAAGGTCGGCCAGGTCATCGGCGAGATGCGTGGCATCGCCGCCTCCGTCGCGGCGGCCGTCGAGGAGCAGAACGCTGCGGTCTCGACCATCGCCGAGGCGGTCAACCGCGCCTCCGACGAGACCCGCGGCGGCGCCGAGGCCATGGGCCGGGTCGGAGGCACCGCCCAGTCCGCCCAGGCGACCGCCGAGGACGTGCGCGCTCTCTCGGGCCGGCTCGGCGAGGAGGCGCAGGCTCTCGACCGCGAGATCCGCACCTTCCTCGAGGGCGTCCGCGCGGCCTGATCCAGAGGCACCCGACAATGCAGAACGGCCGGGGCAAGGCCCCGGCCGTTCGCTTGTTCGCAAAGCTCGTGGCGCCGGCGTCACTTCGCCGCGACGCCCATGATGTCGACGGTGAACTGCGGCGCGGCGAGCTTCGCCTCGACCGGGGCGCGGGCCGGGGTCTGGCCGGGGACGACCCAGCCGTCCCAGACGGCGTTCATCTCGGCGAAGGTCGACATGTCGGACAGCCAGATATTGGCCGACAGGAGGTTCTGCTTCGACGTGCCGCACTCGGCCAGCAGGGCGTCGATCGTCTCGAGGATTTCCTTGGTCTGCTCGGTCACCGACTTGCCGGCCGCCTTGTGGGCCACCTGTCCCGCGAGATAGACGGTGTTGCCGTGGACGACGGCGCCGCTCATGCGCGGACCGACCTGCTTGCGCTCGATGGCCATGTTTGTCTCTCCTTGGAACTGCCTGATCGCAGAGCGCGTCTCCTAGCGCGCGGCGCGCGTCAGGCCAAGCCGCGCCGCCGCTTCGGCGCCATGCACCAAGCGTCGCATCCCGCTCGCCCAGCCACGGGGCGGTCGGCCACCTCCACGGCGAACCACCGGACCCCGCAGCCATGCTCGACCGCTTCCTGTCCATGATCACCGACCTGACGGAGGGGCCCCAGGAGGCCTTCGGCGACGACGACTACCGCCTCGCCGCGGCCGCCCTCCTCGTCCATGTCATGGCCGTCGACGGCCGTGTCTCCGATAGGGAGCGGGCGCGCATCGAGGCGGTGCTGGCCTCGGGCTTCGCCCTGTCGGCCGCCGATACCGGCCGGCTGATCGAGCGGGCGATCGACGCCGAGGCCTCCGCCGACAGCTGGACATCCTTCGCCGACCTCCTCGCCAAGCGCCTCGACGAGGACGGGCGGCGGCGCATCGTCGAGATGATGTGGAGCGTCGTCCTCGCCGACGGCGCCGCGGCGGAACTGGAGGAGGCGGTGGTCGAGCGCGCCGCCGCCCTGATGGGCGTCGAGGCGCCGCGCCGCTGAGGTCTCAGGCCCATTCCGCGGCGATCTCCGCCTCGAGGTCGAGGGTGGAGCGCTCGCCGATATCGTCGAAATGCACCTTCAGGAAGCGCCGCGCCGCCTTCTTGCCGGCGGCATGGAGCTCCAGCAGGAAGTCGTAGTCGGTGACCACCTTGGAGCCCGCCGTCAGGCCCTCCAGCGCGTCGCCGAGGGCGATCCGGTGCAGGTTGACGCGCTTGTACTCGCCGGGCTTGCGCCCCCGCGGCAGGCGGCCCTCGTTGACGAGGCGGGCGACGAAGGCCGCGGCCCTCAGTTCCGCCTGCAGCGAGGAGTTGAAGGTGATCTCGTTCAGCCGGTCGACGATGCCGCGCGAACTGGTCGGCGTCTCGTGGCGGACGACGGGGTTGATCTGCACCAGCAGCACGTCCTCGGCATCCGTGGCGCGGTAGAGCGGGAAGATCGGCGGGTTGCCCATATAGCCGCCGTCCCAGAACGGCGTGCCGTCGATCTCCACCGCCTTGAACAGGGTCGGCAGGCAGGCCGAGGCCATCACCGCCCGGCAGGTGATGTGCTCGCGCCGGAAGATGGTCAGCTTGCCGGTGTGGACGTTGGTCGCCGAGATGAAGACCTTGACCCCGTCGAAGGCGGCGAGCCGGTCGAAATCGACGAATTTCCGGATCAGGTCTTCCAGCGGGTTGATGTCGAAGGGGTTGAGGTCGTAGGGCGAGAAATAGCGCTGCATGGCGTTCACCCAGCTCTCCATCAGCGAGCCCTCGTAGGGCACCACGGAGAACAGCCGGTCGAGAGCCCGGCGCTGCACGGCGGTCATGCTGCCGTCGAGGGAGGCCGCTCTCCAGAACCGCGCCAGCCTCTCCCGCGCCGCCTCCGGCCCGCCCTCGGCGAGCCCGTCGGCGAGCAGCACGGCGTTGATGGCCCCGGCCGAGGCGCCCGTCACGCCCTCGATGGCGAGGCGCCCGTCGCGCAGGATCTCGTCGAGCACGCCCCAGGTGAAGGCGCCGTGGGCGCCTCCGCCCTGCAGGGCGAGGTTGATCGCCTTGGTGGCCTTCGGCGCCCTGGCCATCACGCCGCGGTCCAGCCGCCGTCGATCACGTTGTTCGAGCCGGTGATGTTCTTCGCCGCGTCCGAGCAGAGCCACAGGGCGAGCGCCGCCACCTCCTCCACCCGCACGAACTGCTTGGTCGGCTGGGCGGCGAGCAGCACGTCGTTCATGACCTGCTCCTTGGTCATGCCGCGCGCCTTCATCGTGTCGGGGATCTGCTTCTCGACGAGCGGCGTCCAGACATAGCCCGGCGAGATGCAGTTGGCGGTGATGCCGTGGGTCGCCAGTTCCAGCGCGATGGTCTTGGTGAAGCCGAGCAGGCCGTGCTTGGCCGCCACATAGGCCGACTTGAACGGCGACGCGACCAGCGAATGGGCCGAGGCGATGTTCACGATGCGCCCGTGCTTGCGCGCCTTCATGCCGGGCACCACGGCCTTGGCGAGGTGAAACGAGGCGGTCAGGTTGATGGCGATGATGGCGTCCCACTTCTCCGTCGGGAACTCCTCCACCGGCGAGACGAACTGGATGCCGGCATTGGAGACGACGATGTCGACCTTGCCGAAATCGGCCTCGGCGGTCGCCACCATGGCGGCGATCTCTGCCGGCTTCGTCATGTTGGCGGGCGAGAACAGCACCTTGCGCCCGGTATCGGCGGCGAGCTTCGCCCGCGCCGCCTCGATCTCGGCGGCATCCCCGAGGCCGTTCAGCATGACGTCGACGCCGGCTCCCGCGAGGGCGGTCGCGATGGCGAGCCCGATGCCGCTGGTCGATCCCGTGACGATCGCGCTCTTTCCCGCAAGGCTCATGATCCCTATCTCCTCAATCGGCGGCCGTGTCCGGCCCGGCCATCACTGGCGCGGCTCGTGTCGCAATGCAACATGGCGATACGGCGGCGCGCCCTTTGGGCCGCCGGCGCACCGTGGTAGGAAGCTGGAACCCCGGAACCGCGAAGGCAAGCAGCGATGCTGAAGACCCGACACGCGCACGATCACGCCTGCGAGCACGGCCACCCTCCGGTCGACGTGCTGAAGGTCGCCGAGGCGCGCTGCGCGGAGAAGAAGCTGAAGCTGACGCCGATCCGCCGCGAGGTGCTCTCCCATCTCGCCGCGTCGCCGGCGCCCGTCGGGGCCTATGACCTGATCGAGCGCATGCACCGGGCCAGCGGCCGCCGCCCGGCGCCGATCAGCGTCTACCGCGTCCTCGACTTCCTCCTGGAGGCGGGCCTCGCCCACCGCATCGAGAGCCGCAACGCCTTCGTCGCCTGCGCCCACCGCCACGAGGGCCGCGACCTCGTGGTCTTCATGATCTGCGATTCCTGCGGCTGCGTGTCGGAGGCCTCCGGCGCGCCGGTGGAGAAGGACCTCGCCGCCATCGCGGAGGCCGCCGGCTTCCGGCCGGCAACCCAGGTGGTGGAGATGTTCGGCCGCTGCGCCCATTGCGGGGCGCCGGCCGAGGCCTGAGCCTCAGGCGGCGCGCAGCGCCTCGACGAAGGTCTGCACCTCCGCCTGCAGCGTGCCGGCATTGGTCGACAGGTCGCTGGCGAGGTCCATCAGCGCATGGGCGGAGCGGCCTGTGGCCTCCGCCGCCTGGCCGACGCCGCCGATCGTGCCGGTGACCCCGGTCGCCGCGCCCGCCGCGCGCTGGCAATTGTCGGCGATCTCCGTGGTCGCCGATCCCTGCTCCTCCACCGCGCTCGCCACCGCCGCCGTGATCTCGCGGATCTGGCCGATGCTGCCGGCGATCGCGTCGATGGAATCCACCGTCTCGGCGGTCGCGCTCTGGATCTCCGCCACCTTGGCGGCGATGTCCTCGGTGGCCTTGGCGGTCTGCGCGGCGAGGTTCTTCACCTCGGAGGCGACGATGGCGAAGCCGCGGCCGGCCACGCCCGCCCCCGCCGCCTCGATCGTGGCGTTGAGGGCGAGGAGGTTGGTCTGGTCGGCGATGGCCTTGATGAGGTTGATGACGTCGCCGATGCGGTCCGCGGCGGTGGCGAGGTTGCGGATCTGTCCCTCGGTCACGCGCGCGTCCGACACGGCCTTCTCGGCGCTCTGCGAGGAGCGCACCACCTGCACGTTGATCTCGCGCACCGATGCGGCGAGTTCCTCGGTGGAGGCGGCCACCGTCTGCACATTGATCGAGGCGGTCTCCGCCGCTCCCGCCACCTCGCCCGCCTGGCGGCTCGTTTCCTCGGCGGTGGCCGACAGGTCGCGCGCGGCTTCCTCCACCCGGCCCGACGAGGCCGTGAAGGTCTCGGCGAGCGCGCTCATGCGGGCGACGAAGTCCTCCGCCACCGCGTTGCGGCGGGCGAGGCGCTCGGCCTCCGCCGCGCGGGCTGCGTCCTGGGCGGCGCGGGCTTCCTCCGCCGCCGCCATCGTGTCGCGGAACACCTCCATTGTCCCGGCCATGGCGCCGATCTCGTCGCGCCGGCCGAGGCCGGGAATGGCGGTGTCCAGGGCACCCTCCGACAGGCTCTGCATGGCCCGGGTCATGCCGGCGATGGGCGTGGCGATCATCCGCGAGAGGAGGAAGGCGATGACGAGGCCGGCGAGTGCCGAGAGCCCGGCCGCGGCGAGCAGGAGGGTCGACAGGCTGCGCGCCCGGTCGGTCGCCGCCGCCGTCTCTTCCGCCAGCAGGCCCGTCTGCTGGTCGATGAGGCCGCCCTTGCGCTCGCCGCCGGGCGCCAGCGGCCCCTGCAGCGCGGTGAGGATCTTGTCGCTGATCGGCGCCACCCGCTCCGTCAGATGGTTCATCGGACCGTTCCAGGTCGGCCCGCTGCGCTCGTTGATCACCAGCGTGGCGCCACGGCGGATGGAAATGATGCCGACGCGCACGCGGTTCAGCACCCGCATCTGGTCGGGCGACATGGAGCCGGTCATGTCGGTGATGGTCTTGAGGCGGGCATTCACCGTGTTCCACGCCTGTTCGAACTGCGCCTTTTCGGCGTCCTGGCCGCGGTGGACGAAGCCGCGCAGGTCACGCACCGCCGACAGGATGCTGGCCTGCAGGCCGACCGAGGCGCCGAGCAGCCGCTCGTTGGCCTGCGGGTTCTGGATCTCGCGGGTGACGAGCTCGGTCAGCGCCGCCTCCAGCGGCTGGAGCTGCGGCGTCACCATGCGCTCGTAGGTGGTGAGGGCCGGGTACTGTGCCGGCGTGTTGATGAGCGCCAGCAGCGCCTTGTGCGCCTCCTCGAGCTGTTCGAACAGCGGCCTGACCGCGTTCCAGGAGGCGCGCTGCTCGTCGGTGGAGAAGGAGGCGGCGAGCCCGTCCATCCGGTCGCGGCTTTCCTTCAGGCTGGCCCAGGCCGAATCCCAGCGCGACAGGTTCACGTCGTCCGGGGCGATCATCTGGTCGCGCAGCGCGATGCCCGTCTGCGACAGGTCTTCGGCCATTTTCATCCCGAGCAGCGCCGTGGGCGAGCGCACGGACGAGACCTGCTCCATGCCTGCCGCGATCTGCCCGGCCTGCCAGACAGAAAACCCCGCGCTGGTTGCCGCAATCACGATCAGGGCAGCGAAGCCCGCCACAAGTTTTCCGCGCAGGTTGAAGGCGAGCATGCTGCATGTCCATGTTCGGGAGCTGGCGGAATCTTCGGGGGGCAGGCTGAACAGGACGTTAAGTTTCCAGTTGCGACCATGTTTTGTTGCAACCTGACGCTGGGTGATCCGTAGTCTACCGGAAGCCCGGACATCCGGGCCGCAGCCGCAGGCCCGGCAATCGCGCACGGTGACCGCGGACCCGCTGGCGCGGCACTGCCGCAGCGGCTATTTGAACAGGGCTGAGCGGAGACGAGAAGCGATGATCCAGGGATTTGGGGTGAAGCCCCGGCACCGGACGGTCGGCGTGACGGTCGGCCGGGGCGCTGCGGCGGTGACCGTCGGCGGCGGCGCGCCCATCGTCGTCCAGTCGATGACCAACACCGACACCGCCGACATCGAGGCGACGGTCCGTCAGGTCGCGGCGCTCGCCCGCGCCGGCTCCGAGCTCGTCCGCATCACCGTCGACCGCGACGAGAGCGCCGCGGCCGTGCCGCATATCCGCGATAAGCTCATGCGCATGGGCGTCGGCGTGCCGCTCGTCGGGGACTTCCACTATATCGGCCACAAGCTGCTGGCCGACCATCCCGCCTGCGCCGAGGCCCTCGACAAGTACCGCATCAATCCCGGCAATGTCGGCTTCAAGGACAAGAAGGACCGGCAGTTCGCCATGATCGTCGAGAAGGCGGCCGAGCACGGCAAGGCCGTCCGCATCGGCGCCAACTGGGGCTCGCTCGACCAGGAACTGCTCACCCACCTGATGGACGAGAACGCGAGGAGCCCCGAGCCCCGCGATGCCCGCGCCGTCATGCACGAGGCCATGGTGCAGTCCTGCGTCCTCTCCGCCGACCGGGCCGTCGAGATCGGCCTGCCGAAGGATCGCATCATCCTCTCCGCCAAGGTCTCGGCGGTGCAGGACCTCATCGCCGTCTATCGCATGCTGGCGGCGCGCTGCGACTACGCCCTCCATCTCGGCCTCACCGAGGCGGGCATGGGTTCCAAGGGCATCGTAGCCTCCTCCGCCGCCCTCGGCGTCGTGCTGCAGGAGGGCATCGGCGACACGATCCGCGTCTCGCTGACGCCCGAGCCCGGCGGCGCCCGCACGCTGGAGGTCAAGGTCGCGCAGGAGATCCTGCAGACCATGGGCATCCGCACCTTCGTGCCGCTGGTGGCGGCCTGCCCGGGCTGCGGGCGCACCACCTCCACCCTGTTCCAGGAGCTCGCCCAGGACATCCAGGGTTTCATCCACGCCTCCATGCCGGAGTGGAAGACGCGCTATCCCGGCGTCGAGGCGCTGAACGTCGCGGTCATGGGCTGCATCGTCAACGGACCGGGCGAGTCCAAGCATGCCGACATCGGCATCTCGCTGCCCGGCACCGGCGAGAACCCGGCCGCCCCGGTCTTCGTCGACGGCGAGAAGGTCACCACCCTGCGGGGCCCGACGCTCGCCGCCGATTTCAAGGCCATGGTGATCGACTACATCGACAAGCGCTACGGCGTCGGCTCCCGGCAGGCGGTGGAATAGTCATGCAGTCCTGCATCGTCACGGGTGTCTCGTCGGGCATCGGCGAGGCCATCGCCGCCGACCTCGTCAAGCGCGGCTGGCGCGTCTTCGGCACGGTGCGCCGCGCCGAGGACGGCGAGCGGATCGAGAACGACCTGGGGCCTTCCTTCACCCCGCTCCTCTGCGACGTCACCGATGTCGACGGGCTGTCGCGCGCTGCCGCCAGGGTGGCTGACTTGCTCCGCGGCGCGCCGCTGGACGGCCTCGTCTGCAATGCCGGCATCTCCCTGCCAGGGCCGCTCCTGCACCAGTCGCTCGACGAACTCGACCGCGAGTGGAAGGTCAACGTCCTCGGCCAGGTCGCGACGGTCCAGGCCTTCGCCCCGCTCCTCGGCGCGCAGGAAGGCTTTGCCGGCCGCCCGGGGCGCATCGTCATGATGTCGTCCGTTTCGGGCAAGCTCGCCTGGCCCTTCGTCGGCGGCTATGCGGCCACGAAACATGCGCTGGAGGCAGTGAGCCATGCGCTGCGCCGCGAACTCATGCCCTTCGGCGTCGACGTGGTCATCGTCGGTCCCGGGCCGATCGCCACGCCGATCTGGGAGAAGTCGGCCGGCGCCGTGGAGAAGTCGCGCTACCAGGCGACCTTCTACGGCCCGCTGATCGAGCGGTTCGAGAGCGAGGTCCTCGCCCGCGCCAGGCACGCCCTGCCGGCCTCCGCGGTGGCCGAGGTCGTACACACCGCGTTGTCCGCGCCGCAGCCGAAGGTGCGCTACACGATCACGCCGGCACCGCTGATGAACTGGCTCCTGCCGCTCGCCCTGCCGGCCCGCTGGCTCGACCGCATCGCGGCGAAGAGGCTCGGGCTGACGCGGCAGCGATAGGAGCTTCTCGGCCGAACCGCGTCCTCGAAGGACGCCGTTCCCCGATGCCGGGCGCCCCCCGGGGCCCAGTCTTACCGGAACAGCAGCGAGGACAGCTTGCGCCGGCCGGCGAGCGTCGCCTCGTCCATCGGGCCCCAGGCCTCGAAGAACTGCACCAGCTGCTTGCGCGCGCCGTCCTCGTTCCAGGTGCGGTCGCGCCGGAAGATCTCCAGCAGGTGGTCGGTCGCCTCCTCGCGCTTGCCCTGGGCGTTGAGCGCCACGGCGAGATCGAAACGCGCCTGGTGGTCGGCCGGGTTCTGGGCGAGGCGATGCTCGAACTCGTGGACGGGGCCGAGATCCGCCGCCTGTTCGGCGAGTTCGAGGGCGGCGCGCGCCGCGGCCACCGACTTGTCGTTCGCCTTGTCGGCCGGCACCTGGCCGAGGATGGCCTTGGCCTGGTCGAGGTCGCCCGTCTCCACCGCGCAGCGGGCAAGGCCCGCCAGCGCATGCAGGTTCTCCGGCTCGGCGCCGAGCACCTGGGCATAGACCTGGGCCGCGCCCGCCGCGTCGCCGTCCACCAGCGTCGCGTCGGCGGCGGCGAGGATCTCGGCGATGTCGGGGCTGACCTTGCCGCCCACCAGCTTGTCGATGAAGGCCTTCACCTGGCTCTCGGGCAGCGCGCCCATGAAGCCGTCGATGCCCTGGCCCTTGTCGAAGGCGATGACCGCCGGGATCGACTGGATGCCGAGCTGGCCGGCGATCTCCGGATGCTTGTCGATGTCCATCTTCACGAGCTTCACCTTGCCCTTGAAGGACTGGACGACCTTCTCGAGCACCGGGGTGAGCTGCTTGCAGGGGCCGCACCAGGTGGCCCAGAAGTCGACGAGGACAGGCTGCTTCTTCGATTCCTCCAGCACGTCCTTCACGAAGTCGCGGGTCGTGGTGTCCTTGATCAGGTCGCCGGGGGGCGCCGCGGCGGCCGGGGCGGGGGGGGGGGGGGGGGGCCGGCGC
>JAEZGJ010000121.1 GCA_023416965.1 Pseudomonadota bacterium
TGCATGCTCCCGACCCGCGCGCCCAACGCCTGATCCAGCAGCCGGTCCAGGTGGTCGCCATGACCTTCTCTGCCTCGGTCCCGGCGACCGTCCCCACCCAGCGCTTCTCGGGCCAGGCGGTGTCGACGCTGCGGACGATCGACTTCGCCGCGCCCACGCCGCAGCGCGGCGCCTTCCTGTCCCGCTGATCCCGTCGCGGGTGCTGCTGCGCCCCTGACCTGCATGCGCGCCCATGGTGGGGCGCGTCCATCCGTTGCATGGTCCGCGCCCCTCCGGCCCCCGCCGGAGCCGATCACAGTGCCGGACCGGCCGCGCGCGCCGGACGAGACGGGACGCCATGGACCCCATCCGCCTCATTCCGCCTGCACTCGCCATCCTCTGGGGTCTCAACTGGCCCGCCGTGAAGATCGGCCTGTCGGAAGTGCCGCCCTTCGCCTTGCGCATGGGCGGCATGGGCGCGGGCGGGCTGATCCTGCTGACAGTGGCGGCGCTCGGCGGCCGCTCCCTGCGCGTCGCCGTGCCGGACCGGGTGCCGCTGGTGGTCGGCGGCCTGCTCAACATCACCATCTTCAATCTCGCGGTGGTCTTCGCGCAGCTCTCCACCACGACCTCGCGGGCGGCGATCCTCACCTTCACGACGCCGCTCTGGGCCATCGTGCTCGCCTATCTCGTGCTGGGGGAGAAGCTCGACCGCGCCCGCGTCGCGGCGCTGGTCGTCGGGCTCGCGGGCATCGCCGTGCTGGCGTCGCCCATCTTCACCGGCACGGTGAACCCGCTCGGCGTGCTGTTTCCGGTGGTGGCGGCGCTGAGCTGGGCGGCAGGCTCGGTCTATCTGAAGCGCCGGCCGCTCGGCACGGACCGGATGGTGGCGATCGGCTATCAACTGCTGCTGGCGGGAAGCGTCGCGGCGGTCGGCTTCGTCGTCAGCGGCGAGACCCTGCCGGGGAGCCTGTCGGCATGGACGGCCTTCGCCATCGCATATCATGTCGTGGGGGCGACGGCGCTGGCCTATGTCCTGTGGTTCACGCTGCTCGACCGGCTGACGGTGGGAGCGGCGTCCATGACCACCTTCGCCATTCCGGTGGTAGGCGTCATCGGCGCCATGGTGCTGGTCGGCGACCGGCCGGGCCTTCTCGACTATGTCGGCTTCGCCGCGGTCATCGCCGCGGCGGGCCTTGCGACGTTCGGAACGAAACGGGCCTGAGGACAGGCCTCAGGCCATGCCCAGGGCCTGCTTGTAGAGCTCGAGGATCGCCTCTTCCTCCATGCGCTCGTCGCGGTCCTGCTTGCGCAGGGAGATGATCTTGCGCAGCACCTTGGTGTCGAAGCCGTTGGCCTTGGCCTCGCCGTAGACGTCCTTGATGTCGTCCGACAGCGCCTTCTTCTCCTCCTCGAGGCGCTCGATGCGCTCGATGATGGATTTCAGCTGATCGGCTGCGACGCTTTGGGTATCGACCATGTGCGGCTCCAGGGACGAGGGCGGAGGGAGCCGCACTCGTTCGCGAATTCGCGCCGCGGGGTCAAGCGGCGCGGCGCTTGTCCACAGCCTCCACGGCCCCTATGGATCGGGGGGGAGCCCGTGCCATGACAACCCCGCTTCCCTCGATCACGCCCGCGCCGGGCGCCTCCCGGGCCGGCGCCTTCCTCGCGCTCCTGGCGGGCGCGACGGCGCTCGGGGTCTCGCCGGTCTTCGTGCGTCTCGCCGATGTCGGCCCCTTCGCCTCGGCCTTCTGGCGCGCCGCGCTGGCGCTGCCCGTCCTCTATCTGTGGATGCGGCTGGAGGATCGCGGGGGCAAGGAGCGCCCCGGGCTCACCCTGCCGGGCATTCTCGCCGGCCTGTTCTTCGCGGGGGACCTGTTCTTCTGGCATCTCTCCATCCTCAACACCTCCATCGCCAACTCGACCTTCCTCGCCACCACGGCGCCGGTCTGGGTGATCCTCGTGGCGTGGCTGTGGTTCAAGGACCGCATCTCCGGGGCGACGCTTGCGGGCCTCGCCCTGTGCATCGCCGGCGGCGCGGCTCTGGTCGGCGACAGCCTGCAGGTCGACCGCTCGCGGCTCGCCGGCGACCTCTACGGCCTGGCGACCGGCGTCTTCTTCGGCCTCTATTTCCACGCCATCCGCGCGGGGCGGGCGACGCACGGGGCGGCGCGGCTGACGCTCCACTCCACCGCGGTGACGGCGCTGGTGCTCCTCGGCGTGGCGCTGGTGCTGGAGCCGCGCATCATGCCGCAGAGCGCGCAGGGCTGGCTCGCCGTGCTGGCGCTCGGCATGCTGACCCATGCGGCGGGGCAGGGGCTCCTGTCCGTGGCGCTCGGCACGCTGCCCACCGTCTTCTCCTCGCTGGTCATCTTCCTCGAGGCGGTCATCGCCGCGCTCTTCGCCTGGGTGGCGCTCGGCGAGGCGCTGAGCGTCGCGCAGGTCGCCGGCGGCGCCGCCATCATGCTCGGCATCTGGGTGGCGCGGCCGCGATGAGGGGCCGGCGGCCGGCGATGTGGGCCCTTCTGGCGGCGCTCACCTGCGCCGCCGCCGTGCCGGCCAGGGCCGAGCCCGCCACCGTCGAGACGCTCGAACAGGCGATCTGCCGCCTGATCGAGGCCGGCGCCCGCCGCCACGACCTGCCGGTGCATTTCTTCACGCGGCTGATCTGGGCCGAGAGCCGGTTCCGCATCCGCGCCGTCAGCCCGGCCGGGGCGCAGGGCGTCGCGCAGTTCATGCCAGGGACGGCGCGCGAGCGGGGCCTCGCCGACCCCTTCGACCCGGAACAGGCCATCGCGGCCTCCGCGGCCCTCCTCGCCGACCTCCGGCGCCAGTTCGGCAATCTCGGCCTCGCCGCCGCCGCCTATAACGGCGGCCCGACGCGGGTGCAGAACTTCCTCGACGGGCGGGGAGGGCTGCCGCTCGAAACCCAGAACTACGTCTTCCAGATCACGTCCCGCACGGCCGAGGACTGGGCCGAGGACCGCCGGCGCGGCGTGGTGCCGCCGGCCGGCCTGCAGGACCAGCCGCCGCAGGCCTGCCTGATGGTGACGGCGCTGCTCCGGCGGCCGGGCGAGATCCTGGCCGGCGTGCAGGGGCCTTTCGCGCCTTGGGGCGTGCAGCTCTCCGGCAATTTCTCCCGGGCGGTGGCGCTCGCCAGCTACCAGCGGGCGCGCGGGCGGCTCGCCGGCCTTCTCGGCGACGCGCAGCCGCTGGTGCTCGGCCAGCGCCTGCGCAGCCGTGGGCGGGCGCTGTTCTACCGGGTGAGGGTGCCGGTCGAGACGCGGCGGGGAGCCGATGCGCTCTGCGACCGCATCCGCGCGGCGGGAGGCGCCTGCATCGTGCTGCGCAATTGAGGCAGCGGGGGATGGCGCCGCCGTTTCGTTGACAGTGCCGGTGGTATCAAGGAAAAGCCAAAGAGCTGGATGACAAGGCGCTGATGACTCGTCTCTCCCCCCGCGCATTCTGCCTCATCGCCGGCCTCGCCGGCGCGGCCTGGCTGTCGGGCACCGCTCCGGCCGCCGCCGACCTGCGCCTGTGCAACACGACGGGGAGCCGGGTGGGTGTCGCCATCGGCTACAAGGACGGCGAGGGCTGGACCACGGAGGGCTGGTGGAACGTGCCGGCCCGCTCCTGCGAGACCATCCTGCGGGGCCCCCTCGTGGCGCGCTACTACTACCTCTACGCCGTCGACTACGACCAGGGCGGCGAATGGTCGGGCCGGGCCTTCATGTGCTCGCGCGACAAGGAATTCACCATCCGCGGAATCGAGCAGTGCCTGGCCCGCGGCTATGACCGGCTCGGTTTCTTCGAGGTCGACACCCAGGATCAGCGGCAGTGGACGGTGCAACTG
>JAEZGJ010000271.1 GCA_023416965.1 Pseudomonadota bacterium
GTCGTAGCGGGCGCCGCCCTGTTCCTGCAGGGCTGCACCGTCGCCCTGCCCTCGCTGTGGGAGCGCGCCAACGTGGCGCCGCCCGGCACCGCCCAGATGACCCAGACCGCGGCCGACGACACGGTGACCACCGGCTCGGTGCGCCGCCCGGCCGGGGCCCCCGCCGCTCCGGCCGTGACGCCGGCGGGCTCCCTCCCGATCCCCCAGGCCGACTGGGACGCCGCCAAGGCGGTGCTGATGCAGGCCCTCGCCGACCGGGCCGATACGCCGAGCCTGCCCTGGTCCAATGCCCAGTCGGGCATGAGCGGCACGGTCACCGCCCTGCAGCGCGCCGGCGGAAGCGCCGGCCAGACCTGCCGGGACTTCCTCGGAAGCGCCATCAAGGACGGCAAGGAGGTCTGGTTCGACGGCCGCGCCTGCCGGACCACCGGCCCCTGGGCGGTTCTGGAACTGCGGCCCTGGCGGCGGAGCTGAGGTGTTCCCGGTCGCGAACTTGTGAACGGGCGCGATCGCCCCCACATTGACGCCGAACCCACACACCGCCGGGTGTCCTCCCAGGGCACCCTTCCTCAAGGACGACCATGGCTCGCGATCCCTACGACGTCATCGGCGTCGCGCGCTCGGCGAGCGCCGACGAGATCAAGCGCGCCTTCCGCAAGAAGGCCAAGGCGCTGCATCCCGACGCCAATCCCAACGACCCCAAGGCGCAGGACCGTTTCGCGGAACTGAACAACGCCTACGAACTCCTGTCGGACGCCGACAAGAAGCGCCAGTTCGACCGCGGCGAGATCGATGCCGAGGGCAAGCCGCGCTTTACCGGTTTCGAGGGCTTCGGTGGCGGCGGCGGCCGGCCCGGCGGAGGAACGGGCACCGGCCCGCATGGCGAGACGATCTTCGAGACCTTCTCCTTCGGCCGCGACGGCTTCCAGCGTGGCGGCGGACGGACGGGGCAGGCCGGCGGCCCCCCGCCCATGGACGACTTCTTCGACATCCTCTCCGGCATGACCGGCGGGGCCAGGGGCGGCCGCGGCCGCTCGCCGTTCGGCGAGGATTTCTCGGCCACCCCGCCTTCGGGCGAGGACGTGACCCTGACCATCAAGGTGCCGTTCCTCGATGCCGCCCGCGGCTCCACCCAGCGGGTGGTGCTGCCGTCGGGCGAATCCATCGACCTGAAGATTCCGGCCGGCACGCGCGAGGGCCATCGCATGCGCCTGCGCGGCAAGGGCAAGCCCGGCAGCCTCGGCCGCCCCACCGGCGACGCCTATGTGGTCGTCGCGGTCGAGCCGCATCCCGCCTTCAAGGCCGACGGCAAGGATCTCAGGCTCGACCTGCCGATCGCCCTCGACGAGGCGATTCTCGGAGGGAAGGTGCGGGCGCCCACCCTCGACGGCGAGGTGGAGCTGACGCTGCCCGCCATGACGTCCTCGGGCAAGACCTTCCGCCTGCGCGGCAAGGGCCTGCCGGCGGACAGCGGCGCCGGCGACCTCTATGTCACCGTGCGCATCGTTCTCCCCGAGGCGAGCGCCGACCTCGAGGGCTTCGCCCGCATCCTCAAGGAGCGCCGCAAGGGCGACCCGCGCGACGGGCTGTGAGGCCGCCCGGACGTGCTCACGCTCGACCATCTCACGGTGATCGCTCCGTCCCTGGCCGAGGGCGTGGCCCATGTCCGCGACTGCCTCGACCTCGACGTACCCTTCGGCCAGCGGCACGCCTATATGGGCACCCACAACCACCTCCTGCAGCTCGGCGGAACGGTCTATCTGGAGATCGTCGCCGCCGATCCCGGCGGCCGGCACCCCGGCCGCGCCCGCTGGTTTGGCCTCGACCATCCCGCACAGGTGCGGGCCGACTGGGAGGCGGGCCGACGGTTGCGCGGCTGGGTGGCGCGGACCGAAGCCATCGATGGGATTCTGGACGGACGGGAGGCGATCTTCGGCCGCAAGGTGTCGCTGCCGCCGGAAGCGCCGGTCTTCGACTTCGCCATTCCCGACGACGGCTCCCTGCCGTGGGACGGCGACGCGCCGTCCCTCATCGACCGCCGGGGCAAGCCGCGATCCATGGCGACGATCGCGGATCTCGGCGCGAGGCTCGTCTCCTTCACGCTCGACCATCCCGAACCCACGGCCATCGCCGCCCTCTACCGTGACCTTGCCGTGGAGGGTGGGCCGACCCTCGTGCGCGGCGCCCGCCGCCACTACCGGGCGGTGATCGAAACGCCCTCAGGACGACGAGAGCTGACCTAGCGGCAGGATCGGCCGGCGGATGCCGCGGCCCCTGCAATCTCGTTCGCGGCCGCGGAGATACGGGGCCTTACGCCTTGCACCCTCGGCATCCCGATGGCATAGGGTCCGGCTGATTTTGCGGCAGCATGCCGGGTGAGGACTGATATGGCAGGCATGATGAAGGGCAAGCGCGGCCTGATCATGGGCGTGGCGAACAACCGCTCCATCGCCTGGGGCATCGCCAAGGCCTGTGCCGATCAGGGCGCCGAACTCGCCTTCACCTTCCAGGGCGAGGCGCTGGAGAAGCGCGTGCGCCCCCTGGCGGCCGAGGTCGGCGGCCATGTCGTCGGCCATTGCGACGTCACCGACAGCGCCAGCATCGACGCGGTCTTCGCCGAGACCGAGAAGGTCTTCGGCAAGCTCGACTTCCTGCTGCACGCCATCGCCTTCTCCGACAAGGACGAGCTGACCGGCCGCTATGTCGACACGAGCGAGGCGAACTTCACCAAGTCGCTGCTGATCTCCTGCTATTCCTTCACGGCCATCGCCCAGCGCGCCGAGAAGCTGATGACGGACGGCGGCTCGCTGCTCACCCTCACCTACTACGGCGCCGAGAAGTGGATGCCGCACTACAACGTCATGGGCGTCGCCAAGGCGGCGCTCGAGGCGAGCGTGCGCTACATGGCCGCCGACCTCGGCGAGAAGAAGATCCGCGTCAACGCCATCTCGGCCGGGCCGATCAAGACGCTGGCGGCCTCCGGCATCGGCGACTTCCGCTACATTCTCAAGTGGAACGAGTACAATTCGCCGCTGCGCCGCACCGTCACCATCGACGAGGTGGGCGATTCCGGCATGTACCTGCTGTCGGACCTGTCGCGGGGCGTCACCGGTGAGATCCACCACGTGGATGCCGGCTACCACGTCGTCGGCATGAAGAACCCGCACGCCCCGGATATCGGCGCGCTGTAAGCCTCGCCAGGCGCGCCCGACGCGATCACTCTTCCTCGTCCTCGTCGTCCTCTCCGGCGGCCGCCACCGCCTGGCGCGCCGACTGCTGGCGCGACCACATGGTGGCGTAGAGCCCGCCTTCGCGGATCAGCTCGCCGTGGGTACCGGTCTCGACGATGTGGCCGTGGTCGAGGACGATGATGCGGTCGGCGGTGACCACCGAGCCGAGACGGTGGGTGACGGAGACGACGGTGCGCGTCTCGGCGATGCGGCGCAGGGTCTCGTTGAGCTTGGATTCGGTCTCGGCGTCGAGGGCGCTGGTCGCCTCGTCGAGGACGAGGACCGCCGGATTGCGGACGAGGGCGCGGGCGATGGCGACGCGCTGGCGCTGGCCGCCGGAGAGCTGGCCGCCGCGCTCGCCGACCGTCGTCTCGTAGCCCTGCGGCAGGGCGGCGATGAAGTCGTGGACCTCGGCCTGGCGGGCCGCCGCGATGATCTCCTCCATCGTGGCGTCGGGGTGGGCCATGCGGATGTTCTCGGCGATGGTGGTGTTGAAGAGGAAGCTCTCCTGGAACACCACCGCCATCTGGGAGCGGAGCGAGGCCTGGGTCACCGTGCGGATGTCGGTGCCGTCGATGGTCACGCGACCCTCAAGCGGGTCGTAGAAGCGCATCAGGAGGTTGAGGAAGGTGCTCTTGCCCGAGCCCGAGGGCCCGACGATGCCGAGGAAGGAGCCCTTCGGCACGGTGACCGAGAGGTTCTCGGTGCGGAAGGACGAGCCGGGATAGGAGAAGGCGACGTTGTCGAAGACGATCTCGCGCGCGAAGGGCGCGAGCGTGCCGGCATCCGGCGCATCGACCATGGTCGGCTTCACCGCCAGGAGGTCGTCGAGGTGGCGGATGGAGCCCGCCGCCTGGGCCAGCGTCGGCACATATTGCGTCACGTTGGTGAGGGCATAGCCCATGGAGAGGAACACGCCCTCGAAGGCGATGATGGTGCCGACCGTGATGCGGTCGGTGAAGGCCCAGTAGGCGCCGAGCGCGAAGACCGCGATGTGGATGACGTAAAGCCCGGTCTGCGCCGTGCGCTCGACCAGGGCGGAGGAGAAGTTGGTGCGCCGGGCGACGCCGACCCAGGTGCCGTTGATGCCGGAAAAGGCGATGCGGGCTCGCGCGGCCATGCCGAAGGCCTTGATAACCGGCTGGGCCGCGACGTTCTCCTGGATGGCGCTGATGAGCCGGCCCTCGGTCTGGCGCTTGTCATAGGCGAAGAGGAACGCCTTGCGGGCGAAGATGCGCGGCCACCACAGGATCATCGGGAAGACCAGCGAGGCGATGAGGCCGAGCCAGATGTCGAACATGAACATCAGGATGGAGGCGTAGATGACCTCCATGAAGGGCATGACGAAGCCGGGCACGAAGGCGACGAGGGCCGCCTCGAGGGCGACGAGGTCGCCGGAGAAGCGCGAGAGGACCGTGCCTGTCGGGGTCGTGTGGAAAAAGGGCATCGACATCGACTGGACGTGGTCGAACAGCCGCTGGCGGATGTCGCGGGTGATGTCGGCGAAGAGGCGCGTGTAGACGAAGTCGGCGAAGAGGGCGACGCCTGAGACCGCAATGGCCGCGATGCCCATGAACAGGAGCGAGTTGAGGAGCGCCCGCCACTCCTTTTTGATCAGGCCCTCGTCGATCAGGTACTGCGTGACGAGCGGGAAGGAGAAGTTGAGGGCCGCCTCGGTGAGGATGAGGACGACGAGAAGGGCGATGGTGGTCTTGTAGGGCGATGCGAAGGGCGCGAGGAACCGCGCCATGAGCCGGAGGTCGTCGGCACTGACGTCCTCCTCCTCCTCATCGTCCTCGTCATCGGGCTCGACGTAGTTCTTGTCCTGGCTCATGACGGATCTTGGATCATTGCAGGTCGGGGAGGAGGCCGGGCGTAACGGTCGGCTCGCCGCTGGTCATGCATCATTCCGTAACAGGATGCATCCGAAATCGCGCGGGGCCGGCGCCCCAAGCAACAGGGCCGGTCTCCCCCGGGAGCCGGCCCTGTGACGAAGAACAGGAGGAGGAGCGCTCAGCGCCCGCCGGCGACGAGGCGCAGCTTGGAGGTCGGTCCCTTCTCGCGGCCGGCCATGAGTTTCTCCACCCACTTGGCGGCGTCCGGCTTGGCGTAGAAGCAGTAGCGCATGGTCTCCATGTCGGGATACCAGGGGAAGTCGCCCTCGTTGGCGTCGCACTCGATCTTCCAGGCCTTCTTCAGGATCTTCTGGTCGTGGACGGCCGGCCGCCAGCCGTGCTTCTGGAAGCGCTCGGACCACTGCCAGGTCGTCTCGAGGGTCAACACGCCGTCGAAGACGTCGTGATACTCGATCACCTCGCGGGTCATGTCGGCGGTGATGCCACCGAAGAAGATGCCGATGCGGGTGACGCGGTAGAGTTCCTGGATCGCCTTGTCGATCAGCTCCTCCGGCACGTAGCAGAGGCAGGTGTCGTAGATGACGTCGAAGGACTGGTCCTCGAAGGGCAGGTTCGTCACGTCGCCGAGCAGGTTGCGATGCAGCCATTCCTTCGGCGTCTGGGAATGGACGTGGCGCGAGTTCTCGATACCCCAGGCGTCGATGCCGATGTCTGCGAAGCACTTCAGCGTCAGGCCCGAGGCCGAGCCCACGTCGAGCAGCGTGTAGGGCGGCTTGATGCCGAAGATGCACTCGTAGAGGTCGGCGTTGTACTGCTCGTCGAAATATTCGCGGAAGCTCTCCTCGTAGGAGAGGCCGACGGCATATTCGTCGTGGTAGTCGTCGGTGAGCGTCGACTCGACGAAGCCGTCCTCGACGACGCCCTTCTGCTTCTCCAGGGCGGCCTTCTTGCGGGCGCCGGAATAGGCGGCGCCGCGCAGCTTGCCCATCATCATGTCGACGACGAAATTGGCGCTGTCATAGGCGCCGTTGACCGTCGAATCGAAGAGATAGTCGCCGACCAGATAGAGGTTTGGCAGCACCTTGCCGTCGGGCTGGTGGCGCTCGCGCAGCTCGGGGGCGGGATGGCCGCCGGGAAGGCCCGAGATGGTGCCGACCCAGCGCTGCACCTTGGCGTCGAGGAACTGCTTCTTCGCCGGGCCGATGAGCTCGGCGGGAAGCGAATCGAGAGCGAGCTGGACGAGGCGCTCGTCGTCGAGGTTCGACAGGGCCAGGGCGTGGGTCGAGGGGATGAGCCAGCCGAGCACGCCGTGCTTGGAGGGATGGCGGGCCGTCTCGTCGTAGATGCAGGCGCCGCCGAAGGCGTCCGTCATGATGTAGTGGCCCTGGAAGTGTTCGTTCCAGAACGGCTTCTTGAACTGGACCGTGACGCGCAGGTAGTGGGCGGCATTGTCGTAGCGGGCCTGGTGCTTCTGGATCGCCATGCGCTCCTCACGGCCCTCGAACTCGATCTGGCTGACCCAGTAGTTCGGGACGGCGACCACGACATGGTCGAATTCATGGGTCTCGTCGCGGCCCTTGCGGCGGACGGTGAGCGTGTAGGTGCCGCCCTCGTTGCGGCGGATCTTCGCGACGCGGCTCTCCAGCATGATCTTGGCGGAGACGCGCTCGGCGAGGCCCTCGATCAACTTCTCGTTGCCGCCGACGATGGAATAGAGCCGCAGGTATTTCGGATCGTCCATGAGGACGTTCTTCAGGCCGTTCAGGGCATTGGTGAGCTGGGATTCGGTGGCGACGTCGGAGCGCGCCGCGACCTCGATGTACTTGCGCGCCATCTCGTCCTCGACCTCGTCGAGAACCTCGCGGAATGTCTTGCCGCCCCAGGGGTGCTTGTTGTCGTCGCCCGAATAGCCCTCGTAGTACTCGTCGGGCGAGCAGAGCTCGTGGCACTTGGCGTGGAAGGCGTCGATGGCCTTCAGCGTCTTCTCGCCGAAGTGCTTCTTGATGTCCCGGCGGTTGTTGAGGATCTTGCCCTCGAGGATGACGCCCTTGCCGTCCATCGGCACGACGTCGAGGCCCATCACCTCGGTGATGATGCGCTTCAGCGGGTCGGGACCGAAATGGGAGTAGTCGTAATATTCGGCGACGCCGCGCTCGAAGAGGGAATGGCCCTTGTCGAAGCTGTCGGTGACGATCTTGCCGCCGAGGCGGTCGGAGGCTTCGAAGAGAGTAGCGGTGAAGAGACCGTCGCAGAACCGGTCGAGCAGGTAATTGGTGAAGAGCCCACCCGGCCCGCCACCCACAATCGCGACACGCGTCATATCCGAGCTTTCATCCCTGGGCCGGCCGCACCCGACGGCGCATTCCGGCCTGTATCCGCTGAGAATCCGGGGCTGAGCTATAGCGACCGTTCGTTTCCGAATAAAGCCATCGGCCACGCGATATTGTCGCGCAGGATGAATCCGGAAGGTCGCCCGCCAGCACGCCCCGAAGGTTGTGAGGAGCCCATCCTTGCCGCGGCGCAACTGAACGCAGTCTGAACCGACCGCGTCCGGCCCGTTCGTTTCAGCGCATCACCGTCGGCAGCCAGGTGGCGATGGAGGGGAAGACCATCAGCACGCCCACCGCCAGGATGTAGACGAGCATGAAGGGCAGCACGCCGGAGAAGACGTCGGTGATCGGTCCGCCGTCCTTGCGCATGCCCTGCAGCACGTAGAGGACCGTGCCGTCGGGCGGCGAGATCAGCGCGATCTCCACCAGCATGACGACGATCACGCCGAACCAGATCGGATCGTAGCCGAGGGCGGTCACCACGGGGAAGATGACCGGGATCGTCGTGATCATCATGGAGAAGCCCTCCATGAAGGTGCCGAGCGCCAGGTAGAAGCCGATGATCAGCAGCATGATGGCCCAGGGCGGAAGCGGCATCTGCGAGACCAGCTGCGCGAGGGCCTGCGGCACGCCGAGCGCCGTGAACACGTAGTTGAGCAGATAGGCGCCGAACAGGATGAGGCCGATCAGCGCCGTGTTGCGCGCCGTCGCCTCGGCCGAATCGTTGAGCATCTTGAAGGAGAGCTTGCCGTCGAGGGCGGCGAGCACGATGGCCGCGACGACGCCGAGCGCCGCCGATTCGGTGGCGGTGGCGAGGCCCCCGTAGATTGTGCCGAGCACGATGAGGATCAGCACCGCCGTGGGGGTGAGATCCACCAGGCTGCGGATCTTCTCGCCCCAGGAATAGCGGGGCCCGTCGGGGTCGCGCGGGACCGCGGTCTTGGCTTTCATCAGGATGATGGCGATGAAGAGCACGACGACGAGGATGCTCGGGCCGATGGCGGCGATGTAGAGCGCGCCGACCGAGGTCTCGGTGATGAGGCCGTAGATGATGAAGGTGATGCCGGGCGGAATGAGGTTGCCCAGCGCGCCGCCGGCGGCGAGCGAGCCCAGCACCATCTTCGGGTCGTACGGCCTGCCCTTGAAGAAGGGCAGCGCCACCGAGCCCATGGTGGCGGCGGTGGCGACGGAGGAGCCGGAGATCGCCGAGAAGACGCCGGACGCCGCGATATTGGTGTGCAGGAGGCCGCCCGGCATGCGGTTCAGCCAGATGTTCAGCGTCTTGTAGAGCCGGTCGGAGAGACCGGCGCGCAGCAGGATCTCGCCCATCAGCAGGAAGAGCGGCACCGCCACCAGCACGAAGGAGGAGGACGGATTCCAGATGGTCTGGCCGATGAAGAGCCAGAAGGGCCGGTCGGAAAAGGCGTAGCCGACGATGAGGCCGAGCACACCGAGGGCCGCGCCGACATAGATGCCCATGCCGAAGAACAGCATGAACAGGCCGACCAGCAGCATGATCTCGCCCATGAGGTCGCCGGACGGGGCATGGCCGGTGAAGCTCATGCCCACCATGATGGCGACGAGGACGAGGAGGAAGACGACGGCGATCACGGCTTCACCTCGGGATTGGCGGGCTTTGCGGGGGCATTGGGATCGTCGGGCAAAGGTTCGCCGGGAACATGTTCACCGACGGCTTCGAGGACCTCTTCCACCTCCTCCTGGTAGGAGCGGCTGTGCAGCAGGAGTTCGGCCTCCTCGCCGCGGCCGGCGACGATGAGCAGGAAGCACTCCACAAGCATGGCGAGGATGAGCAGGAAGAAGGCGCCGATGCCGAAGGCCCAGAGCCCCTGGGGAATGGCGAGCGGGGTGCGGATGACGCTGATGTCGGTGGCGTTGAAGAGGAGCGATTCCTCCACCAGCGTCCAGGCACCGTAGAAGAGGTAGCCGACCAGAACGGCGAGGAAGGCGAGGCTGGTGAGGTGCAGCCAGTGCCGGATGCGCGGCGGAAAGAGGTTCACCACCACGTCGATGCGGACATGGGCGCGCATGGAGAGCGTGTGGGCGAGGCCCCAGGCGATGCCGAATGCGAGGGCATAGCCGGAGAGTTCGGTGGTGGCCTGGGTCGAGAAGCCGAGGAAGCGGCGCGCCAGCACGTCGAAGGTAATGAGGCCGGAGGTGGCGATGAAGCCCCATCCCGCGACGTAACCCATGGCGGTGCCCAGCCAGGCCATGGACCGTCGCCCGAGTCCGGCGACGTCGATCAGTGTGTTCAGCATATTGTCCCCCCGGCGCCGGCCTCGCCGGCCGGCGCAGCGCCCGTCGCTGCGGTCAGGTCACGCGGGCGGGCGGGCCGCCCGCATGACCCTGGCGATCGCCGCCGTCAGTTGCCGGCATAGGTGACGCCGGTGATCGGCGCCACGACGCGGTTGTAGACCTCGCCGCAGCGGGCACCGCAGCGCTTCACCCAGTTCGGCAGGATGGTGGAGGTCAGCGTCGTGCGCATCACCTCGGTATCGGCGGGAACCGGGCGGTAGACGCGCATCGGGTTGGCGTCGGGCACGCGGCCGAGCTTGCAACCCTCGCGGTTGCCGGTGTTGCAGGCGATGCCGTCCTCGGTCTGTTCGAGGCCGAGCTTCCACTGCGCCTCCTCGACCTCCTTCATGGTCGCTTCCATGGCGGCGCGCACGGCGGGGTCGAGGCGGTTCCACCACTGGATGTTCACCACATAGGCGGAGACCGACCAGAAGAGCGGCAGGGCGTAGAGGCTCTGGGTGACCTCGTACCAGCGGGCCGAGTTGCCCGAGCCGGTGCCGGTGATGGCGCAGTCGACGACGCCGCGCTCGAGGGCGCCGTAGACTTCCGGGAAGCCGATGCCGGTGGGCTGGCCGCCGATCTGCGTGACGAAGTCGTTGGACGAGCCGCCGCCGGTGCGGATGCGCTTGCCGCGCAGGTCGGCAAGGCTCGTCACCTGGCCGCGGCAGAAGAATTCCTGGGCGGCGAAGGGGTACATGGCGAGGATGCGCACGCCGAAGCGCTCCAGTTCCTTGTTGACCTCGGGCAGCATGGCGGCGGCGACCTTGCGGGCCTGGTCAAGGCTCGGATTGAGGCCGGCGAGGTCGACCACGTCGAGCAGCGGCACGTCGCCCGCGACCGTGTTCAGCGGCACGGCGCCGATATCGACCTGCCCGGAGCGCACGAGGCGCAGGATTTCCGGGCCGTTGAGATTGCGCTCGGGCCAGGAGGCGAGCGTCACGCGGATGCGGCCGTTGGACTTGGCGGCGAGGCCATCGCGCAGCAGCGGCTGGTCCACCCGGGTGAACTGCGGCATGGCCGGGCCGGGCTGGGTGACGATCTGGACGTTGACAGGCGGGCCGGCCGGCACGGCCTGGGCGAGCACCGGCAGGGCCCCGGACAGCGTCAGGGCCACCGCCGTGGCGGCGGTTCGCAAGCGGATCATCGTGGTCTCTCCTTCGTCGATGGGCCGCTCGAGGCGGCGGTGGTCGGTCGGCGTGGTCTCTGGATTGTTCTTAATTGGCGGGCGGGTAGTAGAGGAACTCGATCAGCAGACAGCCCTCGTCGCTGAAGAAGGGACCATGGATGATGTTCGGCGGCCGGACAGCATAGGTGCCGAAGGGCAGCCGCACGGCTTCGGCCTTAGCAGCAAGCGTGCCAATCATCAGGGAGCCGGAGACGATGAAGACCTCCTCGCACCAGTCGTGCGAGACCGGATGGCCCACGGCCGCGCCCGGGGCCCAGCGGCCGAGGCGGGTGACCGCGCCGCGGCGCGCCAGCGGGTCGAGCCGGCCCGAGAGGATCTTCTCCTCGACGCCGGCATAGCCGGCGACCGGGTCCCAGCTGCCTCCGGCGAAGGCGTCGAAGAACTCGCGATGAACCTTGCCGAAGGCCCCGAAGCCGGGGTGAGGCGTCGGGGCGGGAAAGGTCACAGGGCGGCGATCCGGCTGTTGGTGAGATCGGTGACGAGCATGGAGCCCGGCGCGTGGGTGATGGCGAAGGGCGGACGCGCCGTCGCGATCACCGATTGCGGGGTGACGCCGCAGGCCCAGAAGACCGGGAGTTCGTCGGCCTTCACCTCCACCGGATCGCCATAGTCGGGCGTGGCGATGTCGCGGATGCCAATGGCCTCGGGCAGGCCGATATGGACCGGGGCGCCGTGGACGGCGGGGAAGCGCGAGGTGATCTGCACGGCGCGGATGGCGTCGGCCGGCTTCAGCGGCCGCATGGAGACGACCATCGGTCCGGAGAAGGGGCCTGCCGGGGCGCAGGCGATGTTGGTCCGCCACATGGGCACGGTGGTGTTGCAGCCGATATGGCGCATGGGGATGCCGTCCTGGATGAGCGCCTCCTCGAAGGAGAACGAGCAGCCGATGACGAAGGCGACGAGGTCGTCGCGCCAGAACTCGCGGATGTCGGTGGGCTCAGCCACAAGTTCGCCGTCCTTCCAGACGCGGTAGCGCGGCAGGTCGGTACGGATGTCGAGATCGGCCCCGAGGGCGGGAACGGCGGGATCGCCCGGCTCGGACAGGCCGATGACCGGGCAGGGCTTCGGGTTGAGCGTGCAGAAGCGGAGGAAATCGGCCGCGAGGTCCTTCGGCAGGATGGCGAGATTGCCCTGGACGCGGCCGGGGGCGAGGCCCGCCGTATGGCCGGTGATGTCGCCCCGGCGAATGGCGCGCCGCACAGCGACGGGATCGCTGACGTCGGTGACGCCGGGTGCGCGGAACTGGGCGACAGCCATGATTTTCCCCCAAGGACAGTATCCCTGGGAGAACAGTCCATCATTCCGCTTGCATCCGGTCCAATCCGAAGTTTGGATCGGTTACGATTAATCCAGCTTATCGATCGACGGCCGCATGGTGGACTTCAAGGCGCTCGAGACCCTGGTCTGGGTCGCCACTCTCAGGAGCTTCAACCGCGCGGCGGTGAAGCTGCACACCACCCAGCCGGCCGTCTCGCAGCGCATTGCCCAGCTGGAGGCGGAGATCGGCCAGAAACTGCTGGTGCGGGAGAAGCGCACCGTGGTGGCGACCGATGCGGGGCGGCGGGTGCTCGACTATGCGGAACGCCTGCTGAAGCTCAGGGCGGAGATGCTCCATGCGGTGGCCGACCGCACGGCGATCCGCGGCACCCTGAGGCTCGGCGTCGCCGAGACCATCGTCCACACCTGGCTGCCCCGTTTCGTCGAACGCATGGCCAAGGCCTATCCCGGACTGGCGCTGGAGATCGAGGTGGACATCACACCGAACCTGCGCGACCGGCTGGTGGCCCAGGAACTCGACCTCGTCTTCGCCCTGGGCGCACTGGCGGCGGCCCATCTGCGCAATCTGCCGTTGTCGACCTATCGCCTCGCCTTCCTGGCCGGCCCCGGCCTCACCGTTCCCGCCGGCCCCCTGGACCTCGCGGCCCTGGCGGCGCATCCGATCCTCACCTTCTCGCGCAATACCCGCCCCTATCTGATCCTCCGGGAGATGTTCTCCGCGCCCGACCTGCCGCCGGTGCGCATCCATGCCTCCTCGTCCATGGCGACGATCCTGCGCATGGCGGAGGACGGGCTCGGCATCGCCGCCGTTCCGGAGGCGATCGCGGGCGCGGAGCTCGCCGCCGGGCGGCTGCGGTCGCTGCGCACCACCGTGCCGCTGCCCGAGCTCGACTTCTTCGCCTCCTGGCGCGTCACGCCGGAGGCTGCGACGGTGGAGGCGGTTGCGACCATCGCCCAGGAGGTGGCGGCGCCGCGTGTGCGCTGAACGATCAGTCGTGCTTCGGGGTGGCGACGCCCGCCCACATGGGGCCGAGGTCGTCCATGGCCGCCTCGACGCATTCGACCGACAGGCGGATGGCTCCGCCGCCGGCGAAGACGAGTTCCATGGTGCCGCCGGGGGATTCGCCGCCCTCCGGCTCGAAATGGATGGCGAGGAGTTCGAGGACGGTGTCCTCGCCCCGCGGCACGGCGCGTCCCTTGACGGCGGTGACCCGCTCGACGCGCAGGCCGGTGCGACGGCGCTGGCACTCGCCGGCCTCGGCGGCGGCCCAGTCGAAGCGGTTGCAGACGAGCGCGAAGCGGCGCTCGCGCGCGAGATAGGCGATGTCACTCGCCTTCAGGACGGCGTCCTGCAGATGGGCCGAGAGGACGGCGAGATCCTCGGCGTCGAAGGCATAGAGCTTCAGTGGTGTGGCGGTCATTGGATTTCTCGGGTCCGTCGCCCTATAGGACCTGTTGCGGCCCCAAGTCCATGCGCCTCCGCCGGAGGATGGATAGAAGACCGCGCCGGCCCCTTCCTGTCCGAGACGCTCCATGACCATCCGCGCCCATGTCGGCGACCTGCCCGACCTCCGCCACTACCAGGTGGGCATCGTCGCCATCGACACAGAGACCCTCGGCCTCGTGCCGCAGCGCGACCGGCTCTGCGTCGTGCAGCTCTCGCCGGGCGACGGCACCGCCGACGTCGTCCAGATCCGTCCGGGCCAGCCGGCGCCGCCGAACCTGTGTGCGCTGCTGACCGACCCGAAGGTGATCAAGCTCTTTCACTTCGCCCGTTTCGACGTGGCGGTGCTCAAGCACGCCTTCGGCATCGAGACCCGCCCGGTCTATTGCACCAAGATCGCCTCGAAGCTGGTGCGGACCTATACCGACCGGCACGGCCTGAAGGACCTGTCCCGCGAACTCCTCGGCATCGACATGTCCAAGGTGCAGCAGAGCTCGGACTGGGCAGCGGAGACGCTCACCTCCGCCCAGCTCGACTATGCCGCCTCCGACGTGCTCCACCTCCACGCGCTGAAGGACAAGCTCGACGGCATGCTGGCGCGCGAGAACCGCACGGCCCTGGCGGAAGCCTGCTTCGCCTTTCTGCCGACCCGCGCCGAGCTCGACCTTGCGGGTTGGCCGGAGACCGACATCTTCGCCCATTCCTGATCGCGGGCGCGGCTGCGCCGGGCGCCACTCGGTTGCGGGCGCGCCATGGTGGGGCCATAGAGTCGTGGTCAATGCCGGGGCCGGCGGGCAATAGCCGTCGGCCGTGCGAGAGGAGAACGGGCGGGACGATGGCTGCGCGCCGCATGGATGAATGGGACGGGTCCGCCCGGGGCGGCAAGGGCGGCAGCGTCGAGCGCGAGGCCGCGTTCACCCTCGCCTACCGTCACTCCAGGACGGTACGGCGGCTGCGCGTTCTCGTTCCGGTCTCGGCGGTGGTGATCTTCGGTGCGGTGGTCTTCATCTCCTGGTGGGACCCGCTGAAGAGCCTGAATCTGCCCATCTCCGTCGGTGCCGTCTCCATGGCGGGGTCCAAGGTGACGATGGAGGCTCCCCGGCTGACCGGCTACACGGCGGACAACCGCTTCTACCGCGTCACCGCCACCCGCGCCGAACACGACATCACCCAGGCCAATGTGGTGGCGCTCACCGCGATCGATTCGGAAATGCAGCTCGAAGGCGGTGGCACGGCCCGCGTCGTCTCGGCGACGGGTCTTCTCGATACGAAGACCGGCCGCGTCGAGCTGAACCAGGACGTGGTGGTGACGACCTCCGGGGGACAGAGCGGCGAGCTCGGCCATGCCCTGGTCGACACCCGCGCCGGAACGATCTCCTCCAACGGCCCGGTCAAGCTGACATCACCGCGCGGCCAGATCGTTTCCGAGCGCATGCAAATTAGTGACAACGGGAAGGTGATCGTGCTTGAAGGCAGGGTGCGTGGTAACTTCACGCCCGAACCGCCCGATCCGACCATTACCGATCTTTCGCAGCCTTCGCCTGCGCCAAGCCGATCCGGAGACTGACCATGACGCTGGCCGGCACCGCCGCGCTCCTCTTCGACAGGCGCCCGCTGGCAGCGGCGCTCATCGCCGCCGGCCTCTTCGCGCCCGCAGCCCTCGCCCAGCAGGCCGGCAGCCCCTTCGTCGGCTTCACCCAGAACCGCAACGACCCGATCAATTTCGAAGCGGACCGTGCCGAGGTCTTCGACACCGAGAAGCGCGCCGTGCTGTCGGGGAACGTGCGCGTCCAGCAGGGGGAATCGACCTTGCAGACGGCCCGCCTCGTCATCTTCTACGAAGACAACGCCGCCTCGGCCGCCGGCCGCCCGGCCACCACCACGCCCCGCCAGGGCGGGGCCGGCAATGCCTCGTCCGAGACGCAGAACGTGCGCCGCTTCGAGATGCAGGGTGGCGTCATCGTCCGGTCGAAGAACCAGACGGCCACCGCCGAGCGTGGTTCCTTCGACGCCCGCCGCAACGAGGCGATCATGGAAGGCAACGTCACGCTGACCCAGTGCGAGAACGTGCTGCGGGGCGCGCGGCTCCACGCCGACCTCACTGCCAACCGGGTGCGCATCGACGCGGCTCCCTCGGGCGGCCGCGTCTCCGGCATCCTGCAGGGGACCGGAGGCGGCGGCGGCGCCAGCAACCCGGATTGCGCGCCGGCCCGGCCGCAGGCGCGCAGCCCGCGCGGATAGGACAGCCAGCCCGTGTCCGTCATCGACCGTGTCTCCGGCCTTCTGGGACGCCGGCCGGCCCAAACGGCCGCCGTCGAGGACGACTGGCTGGTCAAGGAAATGGCCGCCCAGGTGGCAGAGCTCGATCGCCCGGCCCCGGCCCCGGCGGCGCGCGCCCAGGAGGAGCCACGCTCCGGCGAGGGCGTGATGTCGGTCCACGGGGTGTGGAAGAGCTACAAGGGCCGCGCCGTCGTGCGCGGGGTCAGCCTCGACCTCAGGCGCGGCGAGGCGGTGGGCCTGCTCGGTCCCAACGGCGCAGGCAAGACCACTGTCTTCTACATGATCACGGGCCTGGTCGAGGCCGACAAGGGCCATATCGAACTCGATGGCCACGACATCACAGCCCTGCCCATGTACCGGCGTGCGAGGCTCGGCATCGGCTACCTGCCGCAGGAGGCCTCGATCTTCCGCGGTCTCAATGTCGAGGACAATATCCGCGCCGTGCTCGAGGTCACCGAGAAGGACAAGGCCAAGCGCGAGCGCGACCTCGACGAGCTGCTCGAGGAGTTCACCATCACGCGCCTGCGCAAGAGCCCGGCCATCGCACTGTCCGGCGGCGAGCGTCGTCGCCTTGAAATCGCCCGCGCGCTGGCGACCCGCCCCTCCTTCATGCTGCTCGACGAGCCCTTCGCCGGCATTGATCCCATTGCGGTCGGCGACATCCAGAACCTCGTGCGCCACCTGAAGGAGCGCGGCATCGGCGTTCTCATCACCGACCACAACGTGCGCGAGACGCTGGGCCTCATCGACCGCGCCTACATCATCCATTCGGGACAGGTGCTGATGGAAGGCACGCCGAACGAGATCGTCTCCAACCCCGACGTCCGCCGCCTCTATCTCGGCGAGGAATTCCGCCTCTGACTCCAGGGAAGAGGCGGGGAATGGCCTCTTAACTCCTCAGTCATTGGAATCATGGCATGAACCTTGCTGTTCATGCCGCCGGCCCTCTATGATGCGGCGCAAGAAACCCCGAGGGATGCGCCCGAGACGATGGCCCTGTCAGCCCGACTAGAGCTCCGCGTCGGCCAGTCGCTGGTGATGACTCCCCAGCTGATGCAGGCCATCAAGCTCCTGCAGCTGTCGAATCTCGACCTCGTCGCCTATGTCGAGCAGGAGCTGGAGAAGAACCCGCTTCTGGAACGTGCCGACGCGCCGGAGCCCGCCGTGGACGGCGAGGCACCGGAGGCCCCCGCCTCCGCCGATCCGGGCGACGCCCAGGCCGGCGACTGGCTGGGGGACGACATGGGCAACAGCCGCACGGACATCGAGGAGCGGCTCGGCACCGACCTGGAGAACGTCTTCCCCGACGACAAGGGACCGGAGGCCCGCCACGCGGACGCCGCCTCGGACCCGATGACCTCGTCCTGGTCGAATGTCGGCTCCGGCGGCAGCGACAACGAGGACTACAATCTCGAGGCCTTCGTCTCCGCCGACCTGTCGCTCGCCGACCACCTGTCGAACCAGCTGACCCTCGCGGTGGAGACCCAGGCCGACCGGCTCATCGGCCAGATGCTGATCGATGCGGTGGACGATGCCGGCTACCTCACCGTCACCGTCGAGGAGGTGGCCGAGCGGCTCGGCGCCGAGGTCGAGGACGTCACCAGCGTGCTCGAGGTGATCCAGAGCTTCGAGCCCTCGGGGGTCGCAGCCCGCAGCCTCGCCGAATGCCTGACCATCCAGCTCAAGGACAAGAACCGGTTCGACCCGGCCATGCAGGCGCTGGTCGGCCATCTCGACCTGCTCGGCAAGCGCGACTACCAGGCGCTGAAGAAGATCTGCGCGGTGGACGACGAGGACCTCGCCGACATGGTGGCGGAGATCCGCCGCCTCAATCCGAAGCCGGGCCTCGCCTTCGGCTTCGCCCCCGTCCAGCCGCTGGTGCCGGACGTCATGGTGCGCGCCGGCCCCGACGGCGGCTGGATCGTCGAACTGAACAGCGAGACCCTGCCCAAGGTCCTGGTCAACCAGAGCTATTACGCTCGCGTCTCGAAGACGACGAAGAGCGACACGGAAAAGACCTTCCTCGCCGATGCGCTGCAGACGGCGACCTGGCTCGCCCGCGCCCTCGACCAGCGCGCCCGCACCATCCTGAAGGTTGCCACCGAGATCGTCCGCCAGCAGGACGCCTTCTTCGCCCTCGGCGTGCAATATCTCAGGCCGCTGAACCTGAAGACCATCGCCGACGCCATCAGCATGCACGAATCGACCGTGTCCCGCGTCACCTCCAACAAGTCGATCGCCACCAGCCGCGGCATTTTCGAGATGAAGTATTTCTTCACCTCGTCCATCGCGAGTTCGGAAGCGGGGGGCGAGAGCCATTCCGCCGAGGCGGTGCGCTATCGCATCAAGCAGATGATCGATGCCGAGACGCCCGACGACGTGCTCTCGGACGACGCCATCATGGACAGGCTGAAGGCGTCCGGCATCGACATCGCCCGCCGCACGGTCGCAAAATATCGCGAGGCGCTGCGGATTCCCTCCTCCGTGCAGCGGCGGCGCGAGAAGCAGGCCATGGCGGTGTGAGGCGCGAACCGGCTTCCCGGTTCGCGGAGACTCGTCCGACGATGGGCGGGAACCGGCACCCGTCTTGGCCGGGCTTGTCCCGGCCATCCACGACTTGACCACCGGAGTCTGAAGAGAATTCGTGGATGCCCGGCACAAGGCCGGGCATGACGCAGGGGTTGCGTTCGATCCATCCCGGCGTTTCGCGGGCCGGAGCGAGGACCGGTCTTCCAATAACGCCGCGCCTGACGAAACGCACGTCCCACCGCTAACCGCAGCGGGAGATGGCCATTCCTTCGCGGCGATTTGACTTGAATCGGCCCCCCACAGTGCCCTTATTCCCCTTCATCCATGCTGCGGAGGATCGTTCCATGGCGAAGACCCTGGCGACGGGAACCATAATCCCCCTGCCCGCCGATACGGCCGATCTCGCCTGGCACCGGTTGCGCAGCGAGGCCAATGCCATGGCCTCGGCCAATCCGGAGCTGGCCACGCTCGTCCTGCGCACCATCGGCCGGGCCTCCTCCTTCGAGGACGCGGTCGCCCGCCGCATCTCCGCGCGGCTGGCGACCGGCGACGTGCCGGCCGACGTGCTCCACGACGCCTTTGGGGAGGCCCTCGAAGCCTCTTCCGCCATGGCCTCGGCCATGCGGGCGGACGCCGCCGCCGTCATCGACCGCGATCCCGCCGCCGACCGGCTGATCGAGCCGGTGCTGTTCTTCAAGGGCTTCCATGCCCTGCAGACCCATCGCCTCGCCCACTGGCTGCTCGGCCGCGGCCGCCGCGACTTCGCCCTCTACCTGCAGAGCCGCTCGTCGGAAGTCTTCCAGACCGACATCAACCCGGCCGTCGTCATGGGCAAGGGCGTCTTCCTCGACCACGCCACCGGCCTCGTCGTCGGCGAAACCGCGGTGATCGAGGACGACGTGTCGATCCTGCAGAACGTCACCCTCGGCGGCACCGGCAAGGAGGCGGGCGACCGCCATCCGAAGGTCCGCCGCGGCGTCCTCATCGGCGCCGGTGCCAAGATCCTCGGCAATATCGAGATCGGCCGCTGCGCCCGCGTCGCCGCCGGCTCGGTGGTGCTGCATCCGGTGGCGCCGAACACGACGGTCGCCGGCGTCCCGGCCAAGCCGGTCGGCACGGCCGGCTGCGCCGAGCCGTCGCGGGCCATGGACCAGATCCTGGCCCGGGAATCGGTCGACGGATTCAGCTACGAGATCTGAGGAGCCGCCTGCGGCATGGGCCCGCAGACCGGACCTGCCGGCCGTGACGAGCGTTCCTTCCCTGCCCCGGCCCATAGCCGGGCCAAGAGGAGAGAACGACCCCATGAGCCTTGCCGTCAAAGCCGAAGCCCGTTTCATGAAGCATGACGAGCTGGAGTTGCTCGCGCAGTCCCACAATCCGAACCTGATCGAAGCCGAAGCCAAGGACCTCACGGCGACGCGGGTCCGGATCCGCGACCTCCTGGCCAAGGAGCGCGGGCTCGTGCGCAGCATGCGACGCAGCATCCGCGGCAAGGCGGAGGAGCGCGGCGGCAGCTTTCCCGGACATGTCGACAAGCCGGCCCGCCGGAAGCAGGTATTGGCTGCGGCACTGAAGCGCCTCAACAAGGAGCTTGCGCGGCGGCAGGCCATGGAGGCGCGCAATGAAATGAAGGACGCCGCCCGCCGCGCCCTGGCGATGAAGGAAGCGGCAAGTGGCGATGACCGCCCCTCGTCCGGCCGCACCGCGCGCAAGGGCATGCGGTCCGTGGCGAACGAGAAGCGGCAGACCATCGTGCACCCGGCCAAGGTCGGCAGCATTTCGCAGCATACGAAGAACCGCCAGGCGGCCCGGGACGCCAGGAGCTGATCCGTTCCTCCGGACGATCAGGATCCCCGGGCGTGGCCTCCCTCCTTCGGCAGGTTGCGAAGTGCCGTTTCATGGTGAGAAATAGAGCTTCATGAAACGGTTGGTCAGCCGGATACCCGGCGGCCACGCACGGGCCCGACATGCAGCTGACATTGGCCGTCCATCGCGCGCGGCGCCTCTTTCCGACCAAGACCGCCGTGATCTTCGCCGAGAGGCGCTGGACCTGGGAGCAGTTCGCCGATCGCGTGGCGCGGCTTGCCGGCGTGCTCCGGAGCCTCGGCGTCGGCCCTGGAGACCGGGTTGCCATGCTCTCCCACTCCTCGGACCGCTACCTCGAGTTCTTCTTCGCCGCCTTCTGGGCCGGCGGCATCGCCGTGCCGGTCTCCACCCGCTATGCGCTTCCCGAAACCGCCTTCCTGATGCAGGACAGCGGCGCCAAGGTGCTGCTCGTCGGCGACGAGTTCGTCGAGATGGCCGAAGCGCTGCGGCCGCAATGCCCGGACCTGAGCCACATCATCTTCGCCGGCGAGGGCGCGCTGCCGGACGGCATGATCGGCTACGAGGCGGCGCTCGCCGGGCAGCACGCGGTCGAGGATGCCCGGCGCAACGGCGATGACGTCGCCGTGCTGTTCTATACCGGCGGCACGACGGGACGCTCCAAGGGCGTCATGCTCACCCATATCAACTGCATGTCGAACTCGTTCGGCGGCATGGTGCACACCAAGCTGAGCAGCGATCTCGTCGGCCTCCATGCGGGACCGCTCTATCACGCAGCGGCCGGTTCGCGCGTCTTCACCAACACCCTGCTCGGCGCCACCCATGTGGTCATTCCGCGCTTCACGGTGAAGGGCGTGCTGGAGGCGATCCAGCAGCACCGCATCACCTTCACGTCCATGGTGCCGACCATGATGACGATGATCCTCAACGAGCCCGACCTCGATTCCTACGACCTCTCCTCGCTGCAGGTGATCGGCTATGGCGGCGCGCCCATGCCGGTGGCGACGCTGGAGGCGCTGATGCGGCGGCTGCCGAACGTGCGCTTCGCCCAGGCCTACGGCATGACCGAGCTGTCGCCGGCCTGCACCTATCTCGAACCCGACGACCACTCGCTGGATCCGACGAAGATCCATCGCCTGGCCTCCGGCGGACGGGTCGTCGTCGGCTGCGACCTGCGCGTCGTCGATCCCGACGACAACGACGTACCGGTCGGCGCCATCGGCGAGATCATCGTCGCCGGCCCACTGGTGATGAAGGGCTACTGGAACCAGCCGGAAATGACGGCGGAGGCGCTGCGCGGCGGCTACATGCACACGGGCGATGCCGGCTATCTCGACGCCGACGGCTATGTCTACGTCTCCGACCGGATCAAGGACATGATCGTGACCGGCGGCGAGAACGTCTATTCGATCGAGGTCGAGAACGCCGTCCTCACCCATCCCGCCATCCGCGAATGCGCCGTCATCGGCGTGCCGCACCCGCTCTGGGGCGAGGCTGTGCACGCCGTCGTCACCTTCAAGGCCGGTCAGAGCGCGACGGCGGAGGAGATCATCGCCCACTGCAAGACGCGCATTGCCGGCTTCAAATGCCCGCAGACCATCGAGGTGCGCGAGGCGATGCCGCTGTCGCAGGCCAACAAGATCCTCAAGACGGACCTGAGGCGTCCCCACTGGGAGGGGCGGGCACGGGCGGTCAATTGACCCGGCCGAAGTAAGGGAAGGGAGTGCGACGATGGCTGAGGGTTCGGAGGGCTCGTCGCGCGGCATCGTCAGCGGCCAGCGGCAGCGCGGCCCGGAGGTGGTGGACGAGCGCGCCAGGCGCATCGCCGGGGGGCTCGACAGGCTCGGAGTTGGTCCCGGCGACTGCGTCGCCATCCTCATGCGCAACGACATCGCCTTCCTGGAGGCGACCTATGGCGCGGCCATGCTGGGCGCCTATGCGGTGCCGGTGAACTGGCACCTGAAGGCGGACGAGGTGCGCTACATCCTCGACGATTGCGAGGCGAAGGTCCTGGTCGGCCACGAGGACCTGCTGGCGCCGCTCGCCGGACATCTGCCGGATGGCCTGGCTGTCTTCTCCGTTCCGGTGCCGCCGGAGGTGGCGGCGCATTTCCCGCCACCCACCGCCGCGGAACTCCCGGCCGGGGCGCGGGACCTCGACCTCTGGCTCGCGGGCGAAGCGCCCTACGAGGGAGCAGCGCGGCCGGCGCCGATGAGCATGATCTACACCTCCGGCACGACGGGGAAGCCGAAGGGCGTGAAGCGCAAGGCGCCGACGGCGGAGGAGGCGAAGGCGACGGAGGGGCTGCGCGCCCTCGTCTATGGCCTCAGGCCCGGCGTGCGCGCCCTTCTGCCCGGTCCGCTCTACCATTCCGCACCCAATTCCTTCGGCATCCGCGCGGGACGGCTCGGCGGCGTGCTGGTGCTGATGCCGCGCTTCGACGCGGAGGAGATGCTGCGGCTGATCGAGGAGCACCGCATCGACACGATCTTCATGGTGCCGACCATGTTCGTGCGCCTGCTGAAACTGCCGGAAGAGGTGCGCAGCCGCTACGACCTCTCCTCGTTGCGCTTCGTCATCCACGCCGCCGCGCCCTGTCCCGCCGACGTCAAGGCGGCGATGATCGCCTGGTGGGGGCCGGTCATCCACGAATTCTACGGCGGCACGGAGACGGGCCCCGTCACCTTCGCCACGTCGGAGGACGCCCTGAGGAAACCCGGCTCGGTCGGGCGGCTGTCGCCGGGCGCGGAGATCCGGGTGCTGGACGAGGGGGGCCGGGAGGTGCCGCAGGGCGAGCCCGGCGAGCTCTTCTGCCGCATCGCGGGCTATCCCGATTTCACCTACCACAAGGCGCCGGAGAAGCGCGCCGAGGTGGACGACGCCGGGTTCATCACCTGCGGCGACATCGGCTACGTCGACCCCGACGGCTACGTGTTCCTCTGCGACCGCAAGCGCGACATGATCATCGCAGGCGGCGTGAATATCTATCCCGCCGAGATCGAGGCGGCGCTGCTCGCCTTGCCCCAGGTGCGCGACTGCGCGGTCTTCGGCATCCCCCACGCCGAGTTCGGCGAGAGCATCATGGCGGTGATTTCCCCTCAGCCGGGGGCGACGATCGACCCGGCGGAACTCAAGGCGGAGCTGTCCACCCGCATCGCCGACTACAAGCTGCCGCGGCACATCGAGATCCGCGACGACCTGCCGCGCGAGGATTCCGGCAAGATCTTCAAGCGTCGCCTGCGCGACCCCTACTGGGCTGCGGCGGGCCGGGCGATCTGACGGCGAAGGTCGCCCCTCAAAACCCCAGCATCGCCCGCACGTCCCCAGGCCCGACACCCTCCCGCCGCAGCGCCCGGAATCCCTCCGCCTGGTCGCTCTTCGACAGTTTCTTCCCGTCTGGCCCCATCACCAGGCCGTGGTGGCGGTAGAGCGGCGCCGGCAATCCGAGGAGCTCCTGCAGCAGGCGGTGGACGGCGGTGGCCTCGAACAGGTCCTCGCCGCGCACCACATGGGTCACGCCCTGCAGCGCGTCGTCGGTGACGACGGCGAGATGGTAGCTGGTGGCGAGTTCCTTGCGGGCGAGCACGACGTCGCCCCAGCGCCGGGGCTGCGCCGCCACCACCCGCAGCGGCTGGCCCTCCGCATCCGTCTCGGTCCAGGTCAAGGGACCTGCGACCCGCGCCAGGGCCGCCGCCATGTCGAGCCTCAGCGCATGGGGCTCGCCCACCGCCACCCGCGCGGCAGCCTCCTCCGGCGGAATGTCGCGGCCGCGACCCGCATAGAGCGGCGCACCGTCGGGATCGACCGGCCAGGGCGCACCCGTCTCCGCCGCCTGCGCTGCCGCCAGGGCCTTCAGCTCGGCGCGGCTCTCGAAGCTCGGATAGACGAGGTCCATGGCGGCGAGCCGCGCCAGCACGGCGGCATGGTCGGCGAGGTGCTCCGACTGGCGCCGGTAGGGTGTCTCGAAAGGGATGCCGAGCCAGGCGAGGTCCTCGATCATCGCGGCCTCGTGCTCGGGGCGGCAACGGGTGCGGTCGATGTCCTCGATCCGCAGCAGCAGGCGCCCGCCGAGGGCTGCCGCCATCCTCTCGTTCTCCAGTGCGCTACGGGCATGGCCGAGATGGAGCAGGCCGTTGGGGCTCGGCGCGAAGCGCAGGACCGGTCTGTCAGCAATCGGGTGGTGCGCGGCCGCCATGGCTGAGCCTATGGTCGAGCCGGGAGCGGGGCGCAAGACGGGACCGGGATGCGGATCGAGACGGACGAGGATCTCAGCGCCATGCTCACGGCGCTCGCGGCTGAGTGCCCGGTCATGGACCGGCTGCATGCCGAGCGCGGCATCCCGCCGCTCCGCCGGCGGCCGGCGGGCGTGGAGGGCCGCGGTGATGTGGTCGTATTCCAG
>JAEZGJ010000192.1 GCA_023416965.1 Pseudomonadota bacterium
GCCGAGAATGATGCCCTCCCGCAGGTTGAGCGACAGCAGCGCAATGTTGGCCGCTCCCGCGGCGACCTCGACGGCCTGGACGAGCATGAACACCGCGTCGAACTGGCCGCTCCGCGCCCGCACCGCGAGGAACAGAGCCGCCGGCACCAGGACAAGGACGCCATTGGCGGCGATCACCTTCATCCGCAGGGCCTTTCGGCCGATGATCCCCTTCAGGCGGCCGCCGGCAAGCCGAAATCCGGTGGCGCCCGCCACCGCCATGACCGGAACAAGCGCCAGAAGGGCGAAGGCGATCCCTGTCTTCACCCGGGCGATGGCCGCAGGGCTGCCGAAGGCCTCCACCGCCGTGGTGGCGATGAGGAAACAGGCGATGAGCAGAAGCGCGGCGCTGGCAGAGATGGCGTGCAGCCGCACGAGCACGGGGCGGGACATGGCAATCAACCTTGTAAGCACGGGGGAACGCCGGTATAAATAGCATGCGATGTATTTAGATAGCAAGCTATTGAAACCCGGCGCGAGAATGACTTCATCCGCTTCCCTGCCCGATCGGCTCGGCTCCGTCGGCTACCTCACCAACTGGGCGGCGCGGCTGCTGGCCCGCACCATGGACGAGCGGCTCCGGCCCCTCGGCCTCTCCTCGGGCCAGTTGCCGGTCTTCTTCGCCCTTGCGGGCGGGGACGAACTCACCCAGCGCGATCTCGCGCGGCTCGCCGGCATCGAGCAGCCGACAATGGCCGCCACCCTCGCCCGCATGGACCGCGACGGCCTCGTCTCTCGCCGCCCCGATCCGCGCGACGGCCGGAGCGCCCTCATCCGCCTCACCCAGGAGGCCATGGAGAAGGTCCCCGGCGTCGTCGGGGCCGTGGCGACGGTCAACGGACAGGCCTTGTCAGGCTTTGGCGAAGGCGAAGCCGATCACCTGCGCAGCATGTTGCTGCGCGTGACTGCCAATCTCGGCGACACCGAGGGCGAGCGCTGAACGCTATTCCGCCGCGACCCGCGCCGCGCCGCCGAGCCAGGCGTCGAAATCGGCCAGCGCCCGCGCGCTCAGCACCCTCTTGCGCGCCTGGCTCTTGGCCGAGCCCTTCAGCCTCTGGCCGTCAGGGCCCTTGGTCGGCACCCCCGAGACCGGCGGGAACAGGCCAAAATTGACGTTCATCGGCTGGAAGGAGCGCGGCCCCTCGTCGATGGTGACGACGTGCCCGCCGGTGATGTGGTTGATGAGGGCGCCGTGCGCCGTCGTCGCCGGCGGCAGGATAGGCTCCCGCCCGAGCCGCTCGGCCGCCGCGAAGCGGCCGACCATGCCGCCGATGGCGGCGCTCTCCACATAGCCCTCGCAGCCCGTGATCTGGCCGGCGAAGCGCAGCCGCGGCTCGGCCTTGAGGCGCAGCGTCTCGTCCAGGACCTTCGGCGAGTTCAGATAGGTGTTGCGGTGGATGCCGCCGAGCCGGGCGAACTCGGCCTTCTCGAGGCCGGGGATCATGCGGAAGATGGCAGCCTGCTCGCCATATTTCAGCTTGGTCTGGAACCCGGTCATGTTGAACAGCGTGCCGAGCTTGTTGTCCTGGCGGAGCTGGACCACGGCATAGGCCTTGACCGTCGGGTTGTGCTTGTTGGTCAGGCCCACCGGCTTCATCGGACCCCAGCGCAGCGTCTCGCGGCCGCGCTCGGCCATCACCTCGATGGGCAGGCAGCCGTCGAAATAGGGCGTGCCCTCCCATTCCTTGAACTCGGTCTTCTCGGCCGCGAGCAGCGCGTCGATGAAGGCCTCGTACTGCTCCCTGTCCATCGGGCAGTTGATGTAGTCGGCGCCGGTGCCGCCCGGTCCCGCCTTGTCGTAGCGCGACTGGAACCAGGCCTTGTCCATGTCGATGGAGTCGAAATGGACGATCGGCGCGATGGCGTCGAAGAAGGCGAGTTCCTTCTCGCCGGTGAGCTGGCCGACGGCGGCGGCAAGGGCCGGCGAGGTGAGCGGGCCGGTGGCGATGATGACATTGTCCCAGTCGGGGGGCGGCAGGCCGGCGACCTCCTCCCGGACGATGGTGACGAGCGGATGGGCCTCGAGCGCCGCGGTCACCGCCTGCGAGAAGCCGTCGCGGTCCACCGCGAGTGCCCCGCCCGCCGGCACCTGATGGGCATCGCCCATGCGCATGATGAGCGAGCCCATTCGGCGCATCTCCGCATGGAGCAGCCCGACGGCATTGGTCTCGGCATCGTCCGAGCGGAAGGAATTGGAGCAGACGAGCTCGGCGAGGCCCTCGGTCTTGTGGGCCTCGGTGCCGCGCACCGGGCGCATCTCGTGCAGCACGACGGGAACGCCGGCCTCGGCGATCTGCCAGGCGGCCTCGGAGCCGGCGAGCCCGCCGCCGACGACATGGATGGGGGCGATCTGTGTCATGCCGGGTCTTCTAGGGCGCAGAGGCACTCACGGCAAGCAAGGGTCACAGGGCGAGCGTCTCGCCCTCCGCGAGGTTGCGGCGGGTGCGGTTCACCTCGCGGCAGGCATCGACCCCGAGCACCGCAAGTTTCAGGGCCCGGATATGAGCCGTGCGGTCGCCCAGCAGCTCCTCGGCCTTCCAGTAATGGGTGTGGTTGAAATAGCCGCCCGAGATGGAGGTCTCCAGCGGCACGTTCATCGTGCCGGGCGAATGGTCCGGCGGGATGGGGCCGCCGATGAAGTCGCCCTTCACCGCATGGCGCTGGGCGAAATAGAGGTTGGTCCAGGAGGTCAGCGCGAACATGGCCGAGTGCTGCAGCCGCGGGCGCACCGGCGGCATGCCGGGATTCGCGTTCTTCGGCGCGAAGAGGACCCGCCCGTCCTCTCCCGGAGAGCGTGCGGGAGGAGCGACGGGAAACTCCCGCAGCAGCACCTTCTCGCCCAGAGCCTCATCGGTCCCCGGCTCGGTCATCAACAGGCCTGCATGGGTGAGCGGGCTTCCCATCGTGACGAAATCGCTGATGCGCCAGGGCGAAGCGATCGGCTTGTCACCGTCCTTCGCCACCTGCTCCCGGCTGAAGACGGCGAAGGCCTCGCGCACCTTCGCCTGGTACTCCGCCGCGGAAGGCCCCTCTCCGCCGTCGAGCCTTTCCCAGTCGAGCCCTCCCTCGGTCGCGGCGACGCCGTAGGTCCCGGCTTCGATCCCCTGCTCCGGCAGGGCGTTGATCGCCTCCAGCGCGGCGATAGCCTTGTCGGTCAGGCGCGCCTTGGCCATCTGCTCGACGAAGAAGGCACGCAGCACGTCATAGGCGATCACGGTGCCGAGGCTGTGGGCCACCACCACGATGCGGTCGTAGCGGGGGACACCGTCGCGGGAGCGCTGGTCGTGCAGGTCCTGCAGGACCTGCAGCCCCAGTTTCCGGATGCGGTTGCGCGCCTCGATATTGTCCGGGGCATCCCGCAGGTAGCGGGCACAGTCGCCGACATAGGGAACGAGGAACACCCAGGCGAGGAAGACGAAGAGCGAGAGGAAGACCAGCAGCCAGAGCGTCGTCGGCGGATGGCCCAGCGTCAGGAGCGCCACGTCGATCAGCCTGTCACCCGCCGGCCAGTCGGCGCTGCCGAAGCCGAACAGCGCCCAGAAGGGTCCCCAGAGGGCGACGAGGAGGGCGAGGCAGCCCGTGCCGATGACGCCGAACACCGTCGCGACGGGACCGAGGAACATGGCAAGGCTCGCCAGCGCCGGCACCAGTGTCATCAGCGCCAGCGGGTGCCATGAGGCGATCGCTGCGAAGAGGGCGAAGAGAGCGACCAGGCCGAGTCCCGTCGCCGATCCCTTCCGCAGGCCGAAGGTCGCGAAGGCGCCGACCAGCCCGCCCAGCACGAGGAAGGCGAGCGTCGCCTGGGGTGCGGCATTGGCCGCGCGGGTGGCGACATCGAGCCAGGAGAGCCCGATCAGCCCCGTCCCGACGACCCAGATAACATGGACCGCCGCCAGCAGGGCGGAGGTGAGGATCGTGACGGTCACATACCAGATCCAGCGCGCGTCGGCGGGCAGGCTGGAGCGGTCGCGTTTGGCCAGGTCGCACAGCCAGAGCAGCACGGCGACGAACCGGGTGCCGTTCATGAGATGGGCCCAGTAGAGCTCGAAGAAGTCGTAGCGCCGCTTTTCGGTCATTCCGAGCGGGGGCGTCGTCACCGACTTGAGGTCGAAGGAACCGTCCTCGCCCACATAGGGCTTGATCCACCGGGGAATGGCGCCCTTGCGCCGGGCGGTTTCGCGGTCGAGCTCCGGCTCGCCCAGCACAGCATTGACCACGCCGAGCATGGTCTCCATCGGCCGCTGGTCGCCGATGCCGTGGAACACCAATACGGCCGTCCGTGGCGACGGCGGCGCCGCGGCCTTGTCCGCGCCCTTGTCGGCACCTGAGCGAGAAGCCATCGCATCCCCCCAAAGCAA
>JAEZGJ010000150.1 GCA_023416965.1 Pseudomonadota bacterium
CCGCCCAGATGCGCCTGGTTCAGCCCGTCCGGCAGGTCGCCGCCGTCCCGTCCGGCACGCGGACGGCGCAGGCCGCACCTCGCACCTCCGGCATCCGCTTCGCCACCCGCGCCGCCCCGCCGCGGGCCGTGGCCCCCGCCGCGCCCCGTAACGACAACCGCCACTTCATGGAGTGGTATCTGCGCCGCTGAGCTCCGCCGGCAGGCGTGGGAGATAAACCCGCCGCGCGCCTTGCATTTGCCCGGCAGGGCCTTTATGCAGCGCCTTCCGTGGACAGGTGGCCGAGTGGTTGAAGGCGCACGCCTGGAAAGTGTGTATACGGGGAACCGTATCGCGGGTTCGAATCCCGCCCTGTCCGCCAGCCATTCCAGTTGAATAGCCCGAAGCAGCATGCGGTTTTCAGGACCGGCCCGGTGCTGCATCAGCGGTTCGCCAACTGCACGGTGATCCCCGACCTCCCATTCCGACCGGTCGTTCTCTGCACCGCCAGGCTCATTCAGCGGGCGGAAAATCCTCCGGGCTTCCGCCTCTGACCTCCACGACACCCGCCTCCCGCGTCATCAGGTAGACCTGAACGTCGCGGCCTGGGCCCGCCAACTCGCGCGCCAGACGCTGCGCGAGCGCGCGGCCCTCCGCCTCGTGCCGGGCGAGGAACCCGTCCCCCTCGCGAACGGTGCCTGGATTGTCCCAGTCGAGCGCGTCCTCGAAGCGCTCCGCCCAAGCCGCGAGATCGGCGACGAGGGGCGGCGACAGACCGAGCACCTCCGGATCGAGGTTCCCCGAATAGGCATCGTCTATCGACCAGAGGGGATGGCAGCCGTAATCGGCCATGACCTTGAGGCGCCGGGGGCGTGTGTAGATTCGCTCGGGCGCTGCCGGGAAAGGGGTCCCCACGGGAGCATAGGTTACCCGTTCAGGTCCGATCACGGCCGCCATCCGCTCGGCCAAGGCGTGCCCTTCGACCTCGTGACGGGCTGCGGCCACAGGATCGGCAAGGCCGCCGCTACGCTTTCGCGGCGGGATGGTGGCCAGATAGCTCTCCTCCCAGTCGAGGATGTCGGCCACCAGCTCAGGGCCGAAAGTGCTGACGGCGAGGGACTGCGGCACGACCCGCCCCGTTTCGTCGTCGGCGAAGGGCAGCACAAAGGGGCGGACCATCAGCCGAACCCTGTCGGGCAGGATGTCCGGCGTTTCGGGCCGAAGGGGATCGGCGGAAGGACCAGAGCGCTCTCCGGCAGGCTTCCGCATCTTTGCCGTCTGATATGTCGCGAAAGCGGCGATGGCGGCGCCGGCGATCACTGCCGGCAAGGGATCCTCGCCAGGCCAGCGCAGATGGCCCGCGGCGGCGGCCCAGGCGACGAAGGCGGTCGCGACGAGATAGATCAGGAAAGCGTTGCGGGTGCCGCGTCGGCCTGCCGCGTCCGGCGGCTCCTCCCGGTCGACCAGCCGTGGCGCCACATGGGCAAGATAGACTCCTTGCGCGCAAGCGCAGGCAAGGAAGGCGGGCAGGGCGAGGACGCTCAGCGCCAGGACCAGGACGCCGCTGGCGAAGACCCCCGCCACAATCAACAGCATCCACTGCCCGCGCACCCGATCGGCCTGCGGCACCGGCCGCAGGGTGAGGCCGGCGAGAGCTTCGTCGAGGAAAGCCTCCACCACCATCCGCCGGGCCGCCACCAGTCCAGCCAGGACATAGAAGGCGCCGACGAGGCGGAGCGCGATCTCGACGCCGCTCATCGCATCCAACCTCTGCTGTCGTGGCTGGTCAAATGGCGTTCCCCATGGCTCCGGCAGCATAACACGTGCAGTGCGAAGCAAATCTGCCTGCGGCGGATCAGGACCGCTCCGTGGCGCTGCAGACCGCATGGCCAGCAATGGCCGGCGAGTGCTCCCGCCGGAGATCCCGGCAGGCTCCTGCGACGTAAGCAGGGTGTTCCACCGGAGACCACGCGATGCTCGCCGCGACGATGGACGGCTTCCGCCGCCTCTGGGCCTATTTCGACGCGCCGACGCCGCGCGGCTCCATCGCCGCCTCGGTCGCCTTCATCGTCGTCTCCAACCAGCCCTTCTACCCGCTCTATCTCTACCTGCTGCTGGGCGGGCGCGCCTGGCCGGCCCTCCTCACCTGGGCCTCGTCCCCGCTCTTCGCCGCCGTCCCCCGCGTGCTGGGCGCGAGCGAGGTGCGGGGCGCCGCCCTGCTGGTCACGGCGGGCATGGCCAATACCGCGCTCTGCACCCTGGCCATGGGCCCGGCCTCCGGCGTCGAGCTCTTCTACCTGCCCTGCCTGATCCTCGCCCTGCTGCTCTTCACCGGTCGTGACCGGGTCTTGGCGCTGGCGGCCACCCTCGCAGCCACAGCCGCTCTGGTCGTGGCGGTGCGGCTCGCCGGTGCCGAGGGACTGGTCACCGTGACGGCCGAGGAGGCGGCCTCGCTGCACCGGATCAACGCCTTCAGCGTCGCCGGCCTCCTCACGGTGATGGCGTGGATGTCGCGCCGCCTGTGGTGGCGCTGACCTCCGTCAGGCCGAGGGGCGGACGGCGATGCGGCGGGCGACCACGACGCCGATGACCGCCGAGACGGCGGTCAGAAACGTCCCCCACAGCGTGTCGACCACGACCAGATTCCAGCTCCACAGCCGCATGGTGGCATGGTTGGTCAGCTCGTAGGTCATGTAGGCGAAGAAGCCGAAGGCGCCGCCATTGATCGCGGCCGTGGCGAGCGATCCGTCGGCGAGGGCCGGGCGGCTGGCGAACCAGACGATCCCCGCGGGAAACAGCAGGTAGAAGAGCACGGCCGGCGCGAGCCGCGCCTCCTGCAGCAGAACCTCGCCCAGCACCTCCCGGAACATCGGCACACCCGCCATCATCAGATAGGGGACGTCGATGATCACGAAGGCGAGGAAGGTGACGCCGTAGGCGGTGGCGAGGCGGGCGGTCATGCAGCTTTGTCTCCTTGGCTAAGGGCATGCGGCGCCGGGCGGCGATCCCGGCGGGATCGGTGCGCGTGGGTCTCGGCCCGCGGTATTCCCGGCTTACGCTTTTCGCCGCGCCCCGGACCACCGGCCGACCTCGCCGTGCCGCCCCCGTGCGACCCCGTGACGCTCGCCGGGGCCGCGGCGGACGCGCGCTGGCGGACGTATATTCCGACAGACAGGACGCGATCCGATGCAGCCGCAAGCCGACAAGCCGACCGTCTTCTACGATGGCTCCTGCCCCCTCTGCCGCGCGGAGATCGATCTCTACCGCCGGCAGGACGGCGATCAGCGCCTCTGCTTCGTCGACGTGTCCACCGCCGACGCGGCGCCGGCTCCCGGGCTCACGGCGCCCGAAGCCATGGCGCGTTTTCACCTGCGGGAGGCGGACGGCACGCTGCGCTCGGGCGCGGCGGCCTTCGTGGCGCTCTGGTCCCATGTCCCGGGCTGGCGCTGGCTGGCCCGGTTCGCCCGCCTTCCCGGCGTGACACCGGTGCTCGAGGGCGCCTACCGCCTGTTCCTGCCGGTGAGGCCGCGCCTCTCCCGCGCGTTCGGCCGCTGGCAGGCGCGCCGCGCCCGCCGCCGCCTCAGGGCCTGATACGTCCCGCCACCCGCCAGCCCGTCCCGTCGCGTTCCAGCACGATGCCCTCGCCCGACGCGGGAAAGATGCCGGTCAGCGCCGTGATGTTGACC
>JAEZGJ010000235.1 GCA_023416965.1 Pseudomonadota bacterium
CGCTCGGCGACCTCTCCCCGCCGGGGAGAGGTGAAGGGGAGCCTCACCGGCCGGGGAGAGGTGAAGGAGGGCCCGGCCACGCGGGGCGGGGCGAAGGCGGCGCGCGGTGAGGAACCGGCGCCGCCCAGCTATCCTCAGACGTTCTTCGTCGCGCCGCCGTCGACGCGGATCTTCGAGCCGGTGATGTAGGCGGCCTGCTCCGAGCAGAGGAAGGCGGCGGTGGCGCCGAATTCTGCCGCCGTGCCGAGGCGGCCGGCCGGGATCGTCGAGATCGACGCCGCCTGGATCTCCTCCATCGACTTGCCGGAGCGCTTCGAATTGGCCTCGTCGAGTTCCTTGATCCGGTCTGTGGCGATGCGGCCCGGCAGGATCATGTTGACCGTGACGTTGTCCTTGGCGACCTCGGTGGACAGGGTCTTCGACCAGCCCACGATGGTCGAGCGCAGGGCGTTCGAAAGGGCAAGGTTCGGGATCGGGTTCTCGACGCCGGAGGAGGCCACCGTGAGGATGCGGCCCCACTTGCGGGCGCGCATACCCGGCAGGACCTTGGCGGTGATCTGGAAGACCGGCTCCACCATGACCTTGAAGAGCTTGGCCCATTCGTCGGGAGCGACCTCGGTCGCAGGCTTGGCGGGCGGGCCGCCCGTGTTGTTCACGAGGATGTCGATCTGGCCGAGGGTCTTTTCGGCGAGCGCCACGATCTCGTCCACGGCGCCCTCCGCGCCGAGATCGGCGGCGATGCCGTAGGCCTTGCCCTTGCCGCGGGCGGTGATCGCCTCGGCATTGGCCTTGATGCGGTCGGCGGTGCGGCCGACCAGCATGACGGTGGCGCCCTCCGCGGCCAGGGCTTCGGCGATGCCGAGGCCGAGGCCGCGGCTCGAGGCCAGAACGAGTGCCTTCTTGTCGGACAGGCCGAAATCCATGTCATCCTCCTTGGGAAACGGGCGCGCAGACAAACCCGAAGCGCGCGCCGATGCAAGAGGACGCCTCGCGGGACAGCCCGGCGCCCTGTCAGTTGCGCTCCCAGCGCTCCCGCCAGATGCGCTCGCCGATCAGGCAGTCCACCTTCTGGGCCTGCGCCGGCACGACCTGGGGCCCGCCCGGCAGCGGCCAGACCGGCGTCATGCCGGCAACCTCCAGGATCAGCTTGCGGCGCGTCGCGGTGACGAATTCGTCGGGCGTGGTGATCGGGATCATGAAGGAGCCGGGGCCGCCGACCACGCAGTCCTGGTAGTAGGCGTCGAGGTTGGGGATGTCGACGTAGCGGCTGTTCTGACGCGGGATCACGATGGGCAGGCCGTTGATGACGATCCCCTTGGCGAGGGCGTCATCGCGGGCGATCTCGACATGGGGGCCGTTGTTGTTGGAGCCGTCGCCGGAGACGTCGATCACACGGCGCATCGACCTGATGCCCGATTTCTCCAGGAGGTCGACGCTCGCCTGGATGGCACCGGAGATCGAGGTGCGGAAGGCGCGGCGATAGGGTTTGGATTCGAGTTCGGCCGCGAAGGCGCGAGCGCTCTCCGGCCCGTCGATGACCCGCCAGTCGATCAGAACCTGCCGGTCGTGGTGGCCCGCCCATTCGAGATAGCTGACCGCGATCTTGCCGATCAGGCCCTTGCGGATGGCGTCGATCACCTCCTGCGAGGTGATGGCCTTGATGTAGCCTTCGCGCTGAAGGCGCTGCTCCTCGGGGTCCATGGAATAGGAGATGTCGACCGCCAGCACGATCTGCACGTCCACTTCGGTCGCGGCGGACCGGCCCTGGGCGCCGGCGGGAGCGGCCCATCCGAGGGCCAGGGACACGACGAGGATCAATGCACGGATCATGAAAAACCCCGAGCAAGAGGCCGGACCGTCATCAGCCTGACACAGGCGCAGCGAGGGGGGGAAGCATGTTTCGCCAGGTGCCAACAGCCAAACCGGCATGGGCCATCACGTTTGCGTGGGAGACCTCGGTTGCGCGCGCCGCCCCATGCTTTATTCATGGCCCCGAGGGCGGCGGCGGGGCCCGCGCGTCTCGTGACAGTGCATGGAAGGGCCGGCCGCTGTGACCACACTCGTCATCTCCCATGCCAAGTGCCTCGAGCACCAGACGCCGTTCGGCCATCCCGAGCGCCCCGACCGGCTGCGCATGATCACCCACGTTCTGGAGCACGAGCGCTTCGCTGATCTGGCCCGTGACGAGGCGCCGGAGGCCTCGGTCGAAGCCATCGTGCGCGTCCACCCGCCGGAATTCGTCGACAAGCTGGTGAACGCGACGCCCTTCGTCGGTCTCGTCCACGTCGACGGCGACACGACCCTGTCGCCCGGCTCCTACGAGGCGGCGCTGCGCTCGGCCGGCGGTGCGGTCTTCGCGGTGGACGAGGTGATGACGGGCAAGGTCAGCAACGCCTTCGTGGCGACGCGGCCGCCCGGCCACCACGCTGAGACGGCCACCGCCATGGGCTTCTGCCTGTTCAACAACGTCGCGATCGCCGCCCGCCACGCCCAGGCGAAATATGGCGCGACCCGCGTCGCCATCATGGATTTCGACGTCCACCACGGCAACGGCACCCAGGACATCTTCTGGTCCGACCCCTCGGTCATGTACCTGTCGACCCACGAGATGCCGCTCTATCCCGGCACCGGCGCGCTGAACGAGACCGGCGCCCACAACCAGATCGTCAATGCGCCGCTGCGCGCCGGCGACGGCGGGGATGCCTTCCGCGAGGCCTTCGACACGGTGATCCTGCCGCGCATGCGCGGCTTCAAGCCAGACCTCGTGCTGATCTCGGCCGGCTTCGATGCCCATGAGCGCGACCCGCTGGCCAACATCAACCTGACGGAAGCCGATTTCGCCTGGGCCACCAAGCGGATGATGGAGGTGGCGGACGAGACCTGCTCGGGCCGGGTCGTCTCGGTGCTTGAGGGCGGCTACGATCTGGAGGGCCTCGGCCGTTCCGTCGGCGCCCATGTCATGGCATTGATGCGCGGCTGACCCAAGCCGATTCCCGGAGTGCCCATGAGCGACACCAACGCCGCCCCCCATGCCGATGTCGCGGCCCTCTCCTTCGAGAAGGCGATGGGCGAGCTCGAGCAGATCGTCCAGAAGCTCGAGGGCGGCAACGTGCCGCTCGAGGATTCCATCGCGATCTACGAGCGCGGCGAGGCCCTGAAGAAGCGCTGCGAGGCGCTGCTGCGCGACGCCGAGGCGCGGGTCCAGAAGATCACGCTCGCCGCCGACGGCTCGCCGACGGGAACGACGCCGCTCGATCCGGGCTGACCGCGCTCAGCGCGCCGCCGTCCAGGTCACCTCCCGGCACAGGACCCGGCCGAGGATGCAGCCGCGTGTGCTCAGTCGGTCGCCGCTGGTGGTGATGACGATCGTGTAGGTGCGGCCGCGCTTCGGGTCGAAGGCGGTGCCGCCGAACTTGCCCTGGCCCTCCGGCGCCAGCGTCATGACGAGCCGGTCTCCCACCTCCTCGCCGGAACTGGTGTCTCCGATCCACAGATTGGTGGCGCAGACCTTGTCGCCGCAGGGCGCGATGCGCACCCGCGCATTGCCGTCTCCCCGCAGCCATGTGCCTTCGATCGCCTGTGCGCCCGACATGCCGGCAGCGAGAAGAGCCGCGGCCGCCAGAGCCGACTTCAACACCCTCATGGAACATCTCCGCCGATGGTCACGATGGGGAAAGTACGGTCGGGCGGCCGATCTGGTTCCCTGCCCCCGCAGGAAAATGCCCGCAGGGGAAGGAGGGAGGCCTCAGGCCGCGCGGACTGCGGCGAGGAACGTGTCGACCTGCGCCTTCAGCCGGCTGCCCTGCATGGAGAGCTCCTGCGACGCGGCCAGCACCTGTGCGGAGGCGGAGCCCGTCTCTACGGCCCCCTGGTTGACCTCGACGATCGACTGCGCGACCTCGCCGGTCCCCCGCGCGGCCTCCTGGACGTTGCGGGAGATCTCGTGCGTCGCCGCACCCTGTTCCTCCACTGCGGCAGCGATGGAGTTGGCGATCTCCGCCACTTCGATGATGGCCGTGCCGATGGACTGGATCGAGGCGGCGGCCTCGCGCGTCGCTGTCTGCATGGCGGCGATCTGCGTGCCGATGGCTTCGGTCGCCTTGGCGGTCTGGCCGGCCAGCGCCTTCACTTCGGAGGCGACGACGGCAAAGCCCTTGCCGGCCTCTCCGGCACGGGCCGCCTCGATCGTGGCGTTGAGCGCGAGCAGGTTGGTCTGCTCTGCGACCGCGGTGATGAGCTTGACCACGTCGCCGATGCGGCCGGCGGCGTCGAGGAGCTCGGCGACCTTGCCGTCGGTCGACTTGACCTCCTCGACCGCCATCCGCGTCTTCTCGGTCGAGTGCTGGACCTGCCGGGCAATCTCGCCGATCGAGGAGCTCATCTCGTCGGTGGCTGCGGCAACGGCCTGGACATTGCCCGAGGCCTGCTCCGACGCCGCCGCCACCATTCCGGACTTGCCCTGCGTCGTTTCCGCCGTGCTCGTCAGCGTGGTCGCGGCAGCCTCGAGTTCCGCGGAAGCCGCCGTGACGGTGGCCACCACGTCGCTGACCGACCTCTCGAAATCGCCCACCGCAGTGGCGATCATCGTCGCGCGGCGCTCCTTGGCGGCCCGCTCCCCCTCCTGCTCGGCGGCGAGGCGGCGGCTCTCGACGAGATTGGCCTTGAAGGTCTCGAGAGCCTCGGCGAGCTTGCCCACCTCGTCCCGCTGACCGAGCGCCGGCACCACCACCGCGACGTCGCCGGCCGCGACGCGGCCCATTGCGGCCGTCATGGCCGAGAGGGGCCGGGTGATGAATCCGACAACGATCCAGGCGGCGAGGCCAAGGCTCAGCAGCCCGCCGGCGACCAGGACGAGGACCATGGTCCAGGTGCCGCGAGACAGCGCAGCCTCGACTGCCTTCATCGCCTCCTGCTGCCGGGCGATGGCGCGATCCTCGACGCCGCGGATCAGTTCACGAACCTCACCGATCATCCCGGCCAGACCGAAAGCGACCTTGCCGGCCTCGTCGAACTGGCCGGCCCGCGAGAGCTGGAAGACGGGCTGTGATCGCGTCTCGTAATCCGTGACGAGGGTGCGCATGCGCGCGATGTCGTTGCGGCCGGTGGACGTGCGGGAGCCTGCCTCCAACTGGTCGAGGCGCCTGCGGAAGCGGGCGACCTCGTCGACGGCTGCCTTTTCGAAGGCGCTCCGCTGTTCCGGTGTCAGTTCCAGCGGCAGGAACTCGACGGCACGCGCATAGGAGAGGAGGTTGGCAGTGGCTCGGCCCGCCTGTTGCACCCGAAGGCCCGCTGCCTCCACTTCCTTCTCGGCGGTGTGGAAGGTGCCGTAGCTCCAGAGAGCCGTCAGGGCCACCGTCAGCGCGGTTGCCAGGAGGAGGCCGAGGGCCGCGAAGATCTTGGGGGCGATACGGGTGTTGCGCAGGAAGTCTAGCATGAGGAGCATCCACCGCTGTCCATGGGGAACGGCAGGAGGAAGCGCTCAGAACGTTAACGGATTACCATAGGGAAGGTGGGGTGTGCGTCGGCTGAAGGGATAAATTTCTCTGCATCGCCGGCTGTCTCATTCCGCTGCTGAATGTAGCAAACGCGGTGCAGCCGCGGGTTGAGTCGCGCCGACGGCGCCATATCGGACGCCGATACGGAAGCGTCCCGCAGGCCAGGAAGAAGGGCGGGGCGTCGACGTGGATCGTCACCCGCCGGCCGACGAGGTGGTGGTCTCCCTGTCGTGCCCCTTAACGCCCCCGGCCGAACCCGCTATAGCTCCGCCCTCCGGAGCCCCTGATGAGCCAACCCGAAAAGCCCGAGCCCAAGGCCGTCTACGTCAAGTCCTACGGCTGCCAGATGAACGTCTATGACAGCCAGCGCATGGCCGACGTCATGGGCGCCCAGGGCTATCGCGAGGTGGCGACGCCGGAGGAGGCCGACCTCATCCTTCTCAACACCTGCCACATCCGCGAGCGCGCCGCCGAGAAGGTCTATTCCGAACTCGGTCGCATGCGGCTGATCAAGGAGGAGGCGAGGGCGGCCGGCCGGAAGGTCATGGTCGGCGTCGCCGGCTGCGTTGCCCAGGCCGAGGGCGAGGAGATCGTCCGGCGGGCAAGGGTCGTCGATCTCGTGGTCGGACCGCAGAGCTACCACCGCCTGCCGGATCTCGTCGCGCGCGCCGATGCCAGGTCCGGCGTGGTCGACACCGAATTCCCCGTCGAGGACAAGTTCAAGGCGCTTCCCGCCGCCTCCGAGGCAAGGACCCGCTCGCGCGGCCTCACCGCCTTCGTCACGGTCCAGGAAGGCTGTGACAAGTTCTGCACCTTCTGCGTGGTGCCCTACACGCGCGGCACCGAGGTCTCGCGGCCGGCCGCGGAGGTGCTGGCGGAGGTCGAGAAACTGGCCGATGCCGGCGTGCGCGAGGTGACGCTGCTCGGCCAGAACGTCAACGCCTATCACGGTGCCGGCCCGGACGGGACCGAATGGACGCTTGCCCGCCTGCTGCGCCGCCTCGCCGGGGTGCCGGGCATCGCGCGGCTGCGCTACACGACGAGCCACCCGCGCGAGATGACCGAGGATCTCGTCGAGGCCCACGGCGACCTCGCCGCCCTGATGCCCTACCTGCACCTGCCGGTGCAGTCCGGCTCCTCGGCCGTGCTGAAACGCATGAACCGCAAGCACACGCGCGACGACTATTTCCGCCTCGTTGACCGCATCCGCCGGGCGCGGCCCGACATCGCGCTCTCCTCCGATTTCATCGTCGGCTTCCCCGGCGAGACGGACGCCGATTTCGAGGACACGATGGACCTCGTCCGCCGGGTGGGTTTCGCGGCCGCCTACAGCTTCTCCTATTCGGCCCGCCCCGGCACGCCCGGCGCCGACATGGACGGCCACATTGAGGAACCTTTGAAGACGCAGCGGCTTCATGCCTTGCAGGCGCTGATCACCGCCCAGCAGCACGCCTTCCAGGAGAGCCTCGTCGGCCGCACCGTCGACGTGCTCGTCGAAAAGGTCGGCCGCAAGCCGGGCCAGGTGGTCGGACGCTCGCCCTATCTCTCGCCGGTCCAGGTCATCGGACCGTCGTCGATGATCGGCAGCATCGTCCCTGTGCGAATCACGGGAGCCAAGACAAACTCCCTGGATGGCGTTCTGGCCGCGGACGACCATATGAGGGCAGTGCATGCGGCTGAATGAGTGGTCTTCACCCAGGACAAGAGGACGGCGCGGTTGAAAAATTCCAGCGGGGGCGGCTTCGGCCCGGACAGCGGACGCAACATTCCCTGGCTTGCGGCCGACCATGACGGGGCAGAGGCAGAGATCACCCTCTCCTTCGACGACAACCGCCTCGCCAGCCGCCTCTTCGGCCAGTACGACCAGAACCTGGCCTTCCTGGAAAAGCGCCTCGGCATCCGTGCCACCGCCCGCGGCAATCTCGTCAATCTCGTCGGCCCGGCCGATCCCTGCGAGCAGGCCAAGATCGTGCTCGAGAACCTCTATGCGCGGCTGAAGAGCGGCCACGACGTCACGCTCGGTGACGTCGACGGGGCCATCCGCATGACGACGTCCCAAGGGTCCCTCTTCGAGCCCGACGGGGCCCCCCGCCTCGGCCACGAGGAGATCGTCACCCGCAAGCGCACCGTGCGCGCCCGCACGCCCGCGCAGGATTCCTACATTCGCGCCCTCAAGCGCCACGAACTCGTCTTCGGCATCGGCCCGGCCGGCACCGGCAAGACCTGGCTCGCCGTCGCCCAGGCCGTGGCCCTGCTCGACAAGGGCATGGTCGACCGGCTCATCCTGACCCGCCCGGCCGTCGAGGCCGGCGAGCGGCTCGGCTTCCTGCCCGGCGACCTCAAGGAGAAGGTCGACCCCAATCACCGGCCGATCTACGACGCGCTCTACGACCTGATGGACGCGCCGCGGGTCGAGCGCGGCATGCAGTCCGGCATGATCGAGATCGCCCCGCTCGCCTTCATGCGCGGTCGCACGCTGACCAACGCCGTCGTCATCCTCGACGAGGCGCAGAACACCACCTCCATGCAGATGAAGATGTTCCTCACCCGCCTGGGCGAGAACTCGCGCATGATCATCACCGGCGACCCCAGCCAGGTCGACCTGCCGCCGGGCATGAAGTCCGGCCTGTCGGAGGCCCTCGACCTCCTCGACAATGTCGAGGGCATCGCCCAGAGCTACTTCACCGAGGACGACGTGGTCCGCCACGAACTCGTCGGCCGCATCGTGCGGGCCTACGAGGCGGCGACGCGGGCGGGCGACCATTCGGCGCCCCACCAGCCGCGCCGCATGCGCCAGCCATGACCGCCGGCCAGGCCGACGAGGCCGGGATCCAGACGGAGATCGCCGTCCTCTCCGACCTCTGGGACGCCATCCCGGAGGCGGAGGCGATCGTGCGGCGGGCCGTCGGTGCGGTGGTCGCCCGCGATGGTGTCACCATTCCCGCCGATGCGGAGCTGTCGGTGGCCCTCGCCGACGACGCCATGGTCCAGCGGCTGAACCGCGAGTACCGATCCAAGGACAAGCCGACCAACGTCCTGTCCTTCCCGGCGGCGCACGGGCCCCTGCTCGGCGACGTGGTTGTGGCCTACCAGACCCTGGTGCGCGAGGCCGGGGAAGAGGGGCTTGCGCCAGCCGATCACCTGACCCACTTGACGATCCACGGCCTGCTGCATCTTTTAGGCTATGATCACGAGACCGAGGCGGATGCCGTGGCGATGGAGGCGATGGAGACTTCCATTCTCGCGGGCCTCGGAATCAGCGATCCCCACGCGACCGGGCGGATGATGCCCGACGGACCCCATGCCCGACCCTAGCGACAGTCGATACCGAACCACCGCGGCCGAGGCCGCTTCCACACCGACACCTGCCAGCGCGCAGCCCGGGGACCCACCGAGACCCGGGGCCGAACGCGCCGCCGACAGAAACGACCGCTGGGTCGACAGGCTCATGGCGCGGCTGCGCCTCAGGGCCGCCGCCTCCGCCCGCCAGAATCTCGAGGACGTGCTTGAGGAGAATGCGCCCGCCGCCGCCGGCTTCTCGCCGGAAGAGCGCTCGATGCTGCGCAATATCCTCGACCTCCGCGAAAGCCGGGTGAACGATCTCGCCCAGCCCCGCGCCGACATCATGGCCGTGCAGAAGGACGTCTCCCTCGCCGACCTGATGCAGACCTTCGAGGACGCCGGCCACACGCGCCTCGTTGTGTTCGACGACACGCTCGACGACCCCGTCGGCATGGTCCACATCAAGGACCTCGTGAAGCATTTCTTCGCCGAGGCGAAGAAGGCGACGCGCAAGCGCCGCTCGAAGGCCGCCGAGGCGGCCCGCGATGGGGATGCCGCTCCGGCCGAAAAGCCGACCCCGAAGGTCGTCCCGGGGCTCGACCTCGGCGCCGTCGACCTGAAGGTCCCGCTGTCTGCCACGCGGCTGATCCGGCCGATCCTCTTCGTGCCGCCCTCCATGCCCGCCATCGACCTCCTCGCGCGCATGCAGGCGACGCGCATCCAGCTCGCCCTCGTCGTTGACGAATATGGTGGCACGGACGGTCTCATCGCCATGGAGGACATCGTCGAGAGCATCGTCGGCGACATCGAGGACGAGCACGACGTCGACGACGGGAAGACCATCGCCCAGCTCGCCGACGGCGCCTATATCGCGGATGCCCGAGCCACCCTCGACGAGGTTCGCGAGGTGCTCGGGCCGGACTTCGACCCGGGCGAGGAGATGACCGAGGACGTCGACACGATCGGCGGCTATCTCACCGTGGTCGCGGGCCATGTGCCGGTGCGCGGCGAACTCGTGCCGGGGCCGGGCGAGCTCGAATTCGAGATCGTCGATGCCGACCCGCGCCGGGTGAAGCGGGTCAAGATCACCCGCGGCCGCGGCCTCATCAGCCGCCCGCCGGCGCGAGGCCGGCGCCGGGACGAGGAGGTGCAGTCCGCGGTGGCAGCCGCCGCCTCGGCCCCTTCGGGCTCGTCCATGGCGACCCCGGAGGCCGCTCCAGCGGAGGTGCTCCCCGCGCCTGCCGAGCAGGCGCCGCGGCCGGCACCCGCATCGCCGGACCTGCGGAGCGACAAGACCTGACCCGCCGGCGCTTGACCCCGCTGCCCACCTGTCGGACACGGCAGCCATGAGCGGAGCACTGCGCGATTCGCCCGGACGCCCTGCGGGCGCCGCACCGTGACGGTGGGCGGCCTGGCGCGCGGGGTCATCCTCGCCTGGGGATGGAGGAGGACGGGGCTGGCCTTCGGCGCCGGCGCCGTGGCGGCCTTCGCCATGCCGCCTTTCGGCGTCTTTCCCGTCCTCGCCGTCAGCTTTCCCGTGCTCGTCTGGCTCCTCGACGGCGCCTCCGCCGCCGGCGGCGGCTGGCGTACCCTCCTCGCCGCCGCCCGCACCGGCTGGTGGTTCGGCTTCGGCTACCACCTCGCGGGCCTGTGGTGGGTCGGCGCCGCCTTCCTGGTCGAGGCCGACCGCTTCGCCTGGCTGCTGCCGGCGGCCGTCACCCTGCTGCCGGCGGGCCTCGCCCTCTTCACCGCCTTCGGCGCCCTGGTCGCGCGGCTGCTCTGGCGGCCGGGGGCGCGCCGCATCCTCGCCCTTGCCTTCGGCCTCACGCTTGCGGAGTACCTTCGCGGAACCGTTCTGACCGGCTTTCCCTGGAACCTTTACGGCTATGCGCTGACCCAGTACCTCTGGCTGGCACAGGGCGCCGCCGTCGTCGGCATCTACGGCCTGACCCTTGTGGCGGTCCTCGTCTTCGCGAGCCCGGCCGTGCTCGGCGACGAAGAGGCAGGACCCACCACCCGTTACGCCGTGCCGGCCGGCGCCATCCTCGCCCTGATGTGCCTCGCGCTGTTCGGTGGGTGGCGCGTCTCGACGACCGATGTGGCCTTCGTGCCGGGCGTGAAACTCAGGATCGTCCAGCCCGCCATTCCCCAGGACCAGCGGTTCCGTCCGGAGGCACGGGACGAGATTCTCGCCCGCTATGCCGAGCTCTCCGACAAGCCGACCTCGCCCGAGCGCGCGGGCATCCGCGACGTCACCCACGTGATCTGGCCCGAATCGGCCTTCCCCTTCTTCCTGATCTGGGATCGCGAGGCGCTGTCGAAGATCGCCGACCTCGTGCCGCCCGGGGTGACCCTGATTACCGGTGCAGCCCGGCCCGACGAGCCGCTTCCCGGCCGGCGCGACCCCCGCGTCTTCAACTCCGCCTATGTGATCGACTACGAGGGGGTCATCAACCAGACCTACGACAAGGTCCATCTGGTGCCCTTCGGCGAATATCTGCCGCTCCACGACCGCCTGGAGGCGCTGGGACTGGAGGCCATCACGCGCCAGCGCGGCGGCTTCTCGGCGGGTGACCGCAGACGAAGCCTCCTCGTGCCGGGCGCACCGCCCGTCGGCATCCTCATCTGCTACGAGGTCATCTTCCCCGGCGCCGTGACAGCGCCGGACGTCCGGCCGCAATGGCTTCTGAACCTCACCAACGACGCTTGGTTCGGCTTCACTCCGGGGCCCTACCAGCACATGCACCAGACGGCGGTCAGGGCGATCGAGGAGGGCCTGCCTGTGGTTCGCGCCGCGAACAGTGGTATATCTGCTCTCGTCGACCCTCTCGGGCGAACCCTCAGATCCCTGCCGCTCGGCGCCCGTGACGTGCTGGACGCCGACCTGCCGAAGGCCCTGCCGGTTACCGTCTTCGCACGGGCCGGCCATGTCCCATTGGCTGTCGCAGGCCTGGGGATAGTGTTGATCCTGCTCCGCAAAAACCGCCGCAGCGTTGTCAGGCCGACCTGACGCAAAGAGCGTGCGTCAATTTACTTGTAACGATCTGCACAATTAGTCATAAGCACATTGCGGGACGCAATCCTGCCGCTGCGCCGTGTGATTTGGTGCGGCGCGATGGGGGTGATATGGTCGCCCCCGCGACGTGAGGCCGCAAGGCTCCTGTCGCAAGCCGGGGGGCTTGTCGGGTGGGTTTCTCGAAGGCGTGCGGAGGCACGGAGAGTCTTTGATGGTTGTTAAGAAGTCCCCGAACCCGATCGACAAGCACGTCGGAAGCCGCGTTCGCATGCGGCGCATGATGCTCGGAATGAGCCAGGAAAAACTCGGCGAGCGTCTCGGCCTGACGTTTCAACAGGTGCAGAAGTACGAGAAGGGCACCAACAGGATCGGCGCCAGCCGCCTGCAGCAGATCGGCGCCATTCTCTCGGTGCCCGTTTCCTTCTTCTTCGAGGGCGCGCCCTCGGGTGAGCCGGCCCCCGAGGGCGGCTTCTCCGACGTCGCCGCCGCCTCCTACGTCTCGGACTTCCTGTCCACGAGCGAGGGCCTGGCGTTGAACCGTGCGTTCATCCGCATCAAGAACCCCAAGGTCCGCCGCAAGATCGTCGATCTCGTCAGCGCCTTCGCGGGCGACGAGGAGGAGGCCGTCTGACGACGGCCTTCCCGCAGGCCTGAGGCCGGTCGTTCTTTTTTGCGAACGAACCGGCCTTTTTGCCATATTCGGACTTGACCGCCGAACAAGCTGTTGCCAAAAACTCGGCCGGCTTGGGCGCCGGGCGATGTGCGCGTCGCCGGCTGCCGCGCGTCTTGCCAGGCGGGCGGTTGTTCAAATCCGGTTCACGGCGCCACCGATACGACGGCGCCCCGCCCCGATACCCGTGGGCTCTTGCTCCTGGAGGACTTTCGTGTCCCGCAGTTCCTATCTCTTCACCTCGGAATCCGTGTCTGAAGGCCATCCGGACAAGGTCTGCGACCGGATCTCCGACGAGATCGTCGACCTGGTCTTCAAAGAGGCCGCCAAGGCCGGCGTGCCTGCCTCCTCCGTGCGCATCGCCTGCGAGACCCTCGCCACGACCAACCGCGTCGTCATCGCCGGCGAGGTCCGCGTGCCGGACTCGCTGCTGAAGAAGGACAAGGACGGCAAGGTCCTGAAGGACGCCCACGGCAACCCCGTCGTGAACCCCTCCAAGTTCAAGTCGGCCGCCCGCAAGGCCATCAAGGCGATCGGCTACGAGCAGGACGGCTTCCACTGGAAGAAGGCCAAGATCGACGTCCTCCTGCATCCCCAGTCCGCCGACATCGCCCAGGGCGTCGACGAGGCCGGCAACAAGGACGTGGGTGCCGGCGACCAGGGCATCATGTTCGGCTATGCCTGCCGCGAGACGCCTGAGCTCATGCCCGCGCCGATCTACTACGCGCACAAGATCCTCGAGAACCTGACCAAGTACAGGAAGTCGGGCGAGAAGGGCTGCGGCAAGCTCGGCCCCGACGCCAAGAGCCAGGTCACCATCCGGTACGAGAACGGCAAGCCCGCCGCCGTCACCCAGATCGTGCTCTCGACCCAGCATCTCGACGAGAAGCTGACTTCGAAGGACGTGCAGAAGATCGTCGAGCCGGTGATCCGCGAGACCCTCGACGGCCTCGAGATCGCCAAGGACTGCAAGTGGTGGATCAACCCCACCGGCAAGTTCGTCATCGGCGGTCCGGACGGCGATGCCGGCCTGACCGGCCGCAAGATCATCGTCGACACCTACGGCGGTGCGGCCCCCCACGGCGGCGGCGCCTTCTCCGGCAAGGATCCGACCAAGGTCGACCGCTCGGCTGCCTATGCCGCGCGCTATCTCGCCAAGAACGTGGTCGCCGCCAAGCTCGCCGACCGCTGCACCATCCAGCTCTCCTACGCCATCGGCGTCGCCAAGCCGCTGTCGATCTATGTCGACCTGCACGGCACCGCCAAGGCGGGCGTCGACGAGGCCAAGGTGGAGAAGGCCCTGGCCGAGGTCATGGACCTCTCGCCGCGCGGCATCCGCGAGCATCTCGGCCTCAACAAGGCCATCTATGCCCGCACCTCCGCCTACGGCCATTTCGGCCGCAAGGCCTCGCGCGACGGCGGCTTCTCCTGGGAGAAGACCGATCTCGTCGCCAAGCTGAAGGACGCCGTCGCCGCCTGAGGCGACACGTTCCTCGACAGATAGGGAAGGGGGCCTCGCGCCCCCTTTTCTGTTTTCAGGCTCTTGCCAAGGCAGCGTTTGACACCGATGAAGCTCGACCCCTGAGGGCGCAGTTCTCCCGCGCCGGGCAAGAACCCGAACCCGATCATGACCGACGAGACGACGACCGACGACAAGCGCCTGGCGGGGCAGGGCTCCTTCTTCGGCCGCCGCAAGGGCAAGGCGCTGCGCCCGCATCAGGCCGACCTGTTCGAGAGCCTCCTGCCGCGCCTGCGCGTCGATCCCTCCAGGCCCTGCGACCTCGCCGGGCTCTTCCCGCGGCCGGTCGACGGCTATGTGCTGGAGATCGGCTTCGGCGGCGGCGAGCACCTCATGCGCGAGGCGACCGCCCATCCCCATCTCGGCTTCGTCGGCGTCGAGCCCTTCGTCAACGGCATGGCCAAGATGCTGGCCGAGATCGAGCGCCGGACCATCGACAATGTCCGCCTGCACACCGAGGACGCGGGTGTGCTGCTGCCCTGGTTCCCCGATGCCTCGCTCGAGATCGTCTATCTGCTCTATCCCGATCCCTGGCCGAAGACGCGGCACCACAAGCGTCGCTTCGTGTCGGACGATACCGTCCGGCAGTTCGCCCGCATGCTGAAACCGGGCGGCGAGTTCCGCTTCGCCACCGACATCGATCACTACACGGCCTGGACGCTGGCGCGCCTGTTGCGTTCGCCTGATTTCACCTTCGCGGCGCGGACCGCCGCCGACTGGACAACGCCCTGGCCGAACTGGCAGTCGACCCGCTACGAGGCCAAGGCGCTGCGCGAGGGCCGCACGCCGTGCTATCTGACCTTCCGGCGCAACTGACCGCCCGGGAGACGACGTGACGGCGGCGCTGGCCCTTCTGTGCACCCTGCTGGCCGGCCTCTCGCTGATGGCGGGGCCCGTCTGGCTGCCGCCGGGCGAGGTTCTCAGGGGCCTTGCCGGCGGCGATGGCACCGCCGCCATCATCGTCGGCGACATCCGCCTGCCGCGCACCTGGCTGGCGCTCGCGATCGGCGCGACCCTCGGCCTCGCCGGCGCCGCGCTGCAGGGCCTCGTGCGCAATCCTCTCGCCGAGCCGACGCTTTTCGGCGCGCCCTCGGCGGCGGCCTTCGCCTCGGCCATCGTCCTCGCCTTCGGCGGCGTCTCCGCCCTGTCGCTGGCGCTCCCCGTCGCCGGCATGGCCGGCGCCTTCGTCTCGGTGGCGCTGCTCTTCCTCGTCGCCGGGAGGCGGGCCGGCATCACCGTCCTGCTGCTCGCCGGCCTCGCCCTCAATGCCTTCTTCGGCGCGGCGACCGCGCTCGTCCTCAACCTCGCGCCCAACCCGTTCGCCGCCCTCGAGATCGCCTTCTGGCTCCTCGGCTCGCTGGAGGATCGCTCCGTCGTCCACCTCGCCCTTGCAGGGCCCTTCATGGCGCTGGGTGCCCTGTTGCTCGCCTCCCAGGCCAAGGCCTACCGCGCCCTCACCTTGGGCGAGGAAGTGGCGGCGAGCCGCGGCGTGAGGGTGGGCCGCGCCCGCCTCGTCGTCGCCGCGGGGCTGGCGCTCGGCGTCGGCGCCGCCGTGTCCGTCACCGGCGCCATCGGCTTCGTCGGGCTGGTGGCGCCGCATCTCGTGCGCCGGGCGGCGGGCTCCGATCCCGCCCGCGTTCTGCTCCCCGCGGCGCTCTGCGGGGCGGCGCTGCTCACCGCCGCCGACACGCTTGTCCGCCTCGTCCCCGCCACCACAGAGATCAAGGCCGGCGTCGTCACGGCGCTCGTCGGCGTGCCCTTCTTCCTGTGGCGCATCCTGCGCATCCGGCGGGCGGAGGAGGGGGCATGACGGGGCTTGCGATCGATTGCTTCTCGGTGGCGCTGGGCCGCAGGCCGGTGCTGCGGAATGTCACGCTCCATGTTCCCTTCGGCACGCTGGTCGCCGTGGTGGGCCCCAACGGCGCCGGCAAGACCAGCCTGCTGCGGGCCCTCGCCGGCCTCGCGCCGGCCTCGGGCACCATGCGCCTCGGCGGCGAGGATGTCGGCAGGCTCGCCCCTGCGGCGCGGGCGCGCAACATCGCCTACCTGCCGCAGCGCTCCGAACTCGCCTGGGATCTGGGCGTGCGGGACGCGGTCATGCTCGGCCGGCTGCCCCATGGCGATCCCTTCGCGCGTGCGACGGCGGATGATGCGGCAGCGGTCGACGCCGCCCTTGACCGGCTCGGCCTCTCCCCCTTCGCCGACCGTGCTGTGACCGCCCTCTCGGGGGGCGAGCGGGCCCGCGCCATGCTCGCCCGCGCCCTCGCCACCGGCGCGCAGCTCATCCTCGCCGACGAGCCCACCGCCGCCCTCGATCCGGCCCACCAGCTCGCCGTGCTCGGGCTGCTGCGGGATGAGGCGGCCGCAGGGCGAATCGTCCTCGCCGTCCTGCACGACCTTGCTCTCGCGGCGCGCTTCGCCGATGCGGTCGCCGTGCTGCACGACGGCGGACTGGCCGCCTTCGGGCCGCCGGGGGAGGCGTTGTCGGACGACGTCCTGGGCGAGGTCTTCGGCCTCGCCTTCACCCGTGCGGAGGTGGACGGGCGCCGCGTGCCGATCCCCCTCGGCCCGGCGCGAGCAGGTTGACGCCTCCCCGCCCGGGGGCACCCGCTCCCGCAGGGCTGCGCTGCACCTCCGGGATTGCCTTCCCGCCGCTGCCCGCTAGCCTTTCCGGCTCCTCTCGACACCGGGACCCATGCCATGGCCGTCATCGACCGCATCGCCGCTTTTCACCCCGAGATGACGGAATGGCGCCGCGACTTCCACGCCCATCCGGAGATCGGCTTCGAGGAGGTCCGCACCTCCGGCATCGTTGCCGAGAAGCTGGAATCCTGGGGCATCGAAGTGCATCGCGGTTTCGGCAAGACCGGCCTCATCGGCGTGATCCACGGCCGGCCGGGCAACCGAAAGATCGGTCTGCGCGCCGACATGGACGCGCTGCCCATGCCCGAGCTCAACGACCACCTGCCCTACAGGAGCACCTACGAGAACCGCATGCATGCCTGCGGCCATGACGGCCACACCACCATGCTGCTGGGCGCGGCGCGCTATCTCGCCGAGACCCGGAATTTCTCCGGCACGGTGCATCTCATCTTCCAGCCGGCGGAGGAGGGGCTCACCGGCGCTGCCGAGATGCTGCGCGACGGGCTCTTCGAGAAATTCCCCTGCGATCAGGTCTACGGCATCCACAATGCCTGGGACCTGCCGCTCGGCACCGCCGCCATCCGCGCCGGCACGGTGCTGGCCGCGGTCGACTATTTCACCATCACCGTGAAGGGCCGATCCAGCCATGCCGCCCAGCCCCATCGCGGGCTCGATCCGCTGCCCTGCGCCGTGCAGATCTACGGCGCCCTGCAGAACCTCGTCAGCCGCCGCATGGACCCGCACGACACGGTGGTGCTCTCCATCGGCATGTTCCATGCGGGAACCTCGCAGATCGTCATTCCCGAGACGGTGACCATGTCCGGCACCATCCGCACGCTCAAGCCGGCGACGCGCAAGGCCATGGACGAGCTCTTCCACCAGACGGTCCAGGGCCTCTGCGCGGCCCACGGCGTCGAACTCATCCTCGACTACAAGCGCTCCTATCCGCCGACCATCAACACGGTGGAGGAGGCCTCCGCCTTCGAGGCGGCGGCGCGTGACGTGGTGGGCGACGACCTGATCAAGACCGACCTTCCCTCCCTGACCGCCGGCGAGGACTTTGCCTACTACCTCGAGAAGGCGCCCGGTGCCTTCATGCTGCTCGGGCAGGTGACCGAGACCCACAAGGCGGTGCCGGTCCACAACGGTCATTACGACTTCAACGACGAGCTTCTTCCCATCGGCGCCAGCTGCTTCGCGCGGCTGGTGGAGCAGCAACTCTCGGGGGTGTGAGGGGCCTGGCGGCCCAGCGCCTTACCGGAAGTGCTTCGACAGCTTGAGGCCCTGGGCCTGGTAGTTCGAGCCCAGCTGCCCGTAGAGGCTCTTCGGCCGCTCGGTCATGCGCTCGTAGACCAGCCGCGCCACGATCTGCCCGTGCTCGAGGATGAAGGGCACCTCGCGCGAGCGCACTTCCAGCACCGCCCGCGCGCCCTTGCCGCCCGCCGCCGCATGGCCGAAGCCGGGGTCGAAGAAGCCCGCGTAATGGGCGCGGAATTCGCCCACCAGTGGGTCGAAGGGCAGCATCTCCGCCGCATAGTCCGGCGGCACCACCACCGCTTCCTTCGAGGCGAGGATGTAGAACTCGTCGGGGTCGAGGATCATCTCGCCCTTGCCGCGCTCCTGGATCGGCTCCCAGAAGTCGAGCACGTCATGGGCCGCCTTCCTGTCCACGTCGATGACGCTGGAATGGCGCTTGGCGCGATATCCGAGCAGCCCGCCCCAGGCCTCGCCGAGGAGGTCGATGGTCACGGCGATGCCGACCGGCCCGACGACCGGCGTGCCCGTGTCCACCAGCCGCTCGGTCTCCTGCAGCACGTTGACCTCGTCGAGCGTCAGCTCTGCACGGCCGCGGCGGAAGCGGATCTGCGACAGGCGCGATCCCGCGCGCACGAGGATCGGGAAGGTCTGCGGCGAGACCTCCAGATAGAGCGGTCCCTCGTAGTCGCCGGGGATCGTGTCGAAGGCCTGGGCGCGGTCGAGGATGACGCGGGTGAAGACGTCGAGCCGGCCGGTGGAGCTCTTCGGATTGGCGGTGGCGGAAATGCCGCCGCGGAGCGCCAGCCCCTCCATCAACTCGACGAGATAGACGCAGCCCGTCTCCAGCACGGCGCCGCGGGTGAGGTCGATCTCGTGCAGCGCCACCGATTGCAGCCGGTCGGCCACCGTCGTGTTCGGGCCGGGCAGAAAGCTCGCGCGGATGCGGTAGGCGCGGGTGCCGAGCCGGAGGTCGAGGGAGGCCGGCTGCACCTGGTCGACGTCGAGGGCGCGCGCGATGCGGATCTGGCCCCGCGCCACCAGGTCCTCGATCGCCTGCGCCGGCAGAATGCCCTGAACCGTCTCGTCCTGCATGCGCCCCAACTCCGACGAACGAAACGTTCGTCAAAACGAACAAACCGCTTGACGCCCGCCTGCGGCCGCCCTACCACGCTCGCCACGACGTGGAGATTTGGCCGGCCGGCTTGCGAACCACGCTAAACAATTCGCTAAAAGGCCGGGCGCACGGGATCAACCCGGCCTCGGCTTTTGCCAGGTCGGGTTCTGTTTTTTCGGGGGACAAGTGTCCCGCCGCCGCGCCACGAGGAGCGATGCGATGAAGAAGCCCTTTGACCCCTCCCGCGTGCGGCCCGCCACCCGCCTCGTCCACGGCGGCACCATCCGGTCCGAATTCGGCGAGACGTCGGAAGCCCTCTTCCTCACCCAGGGCCATGTCTACGACAGCGCCGAACAGGCCGAGGCCCGCTTCAAGGGTACCGATCCCGGCTTCATCTATGCCCGCTTCTCCAACCCGACGGTCCAGATGTTCGAGGACCGCATCGCCCTGCTCGAAGGCGCGGAGGCCGCCAAGGCCACCGCCACCGGCATGGCGGCGGTGAACGCGGCCATGTTCGGCCAGCTCTCAGCCGGCGACCATGTGGTCGCGTGCAAGGCGCTGTTCGGCTCGTGCCGCTACATCATCGAGACGCTGCTGCCGCGCTTCGGCGTCCAGTCGACCCTCGTCGACGGCGCCGACCTTGCCCAGTGGGAGGCGGCGGTCCGCCCCAACACCAAGGTCTTCTTCCTCGAGAGCCCGACCAATCCGACCCTTGAGGTCTATGACATCGCCGCCATCGTCGCCATCGCGAAGAAGACCGGCATCAAGGTGACCGTCGACAACGTCTTCGCCACGCCGATGATGCAGAGCCCGCTGACGCTCGGCGCCGACTGCGTCGTCTATTCCACCACCAAGCACATCGACGGCCAGGGCCGCTGCCTCGGCGGCGTCATCCTCGGCTCGAAGCAGTTCATCCAGGACAACGTCTACCAGTACCTGCGCCAGACAGGCCCGGCCATGAGCCCGTTCAACGCCTGGGTGGTGCTGAAGAGCCTGGAGACCCTGCCGCTGCGCGTCGAGCGCCAGACGGCGAGTGCGGCGAAGATCGCCGATGCGCTGGCCGAGCTGCCGGGCATCACGAAGGTCATCTATCCCGGCCGCAAGGACCATCCGCAATACGAGCTCGCCCGGCGGCAGATGCGCGGCGGCTCGACGCTGATCGCCTTCGAGGTCGAGGGCGGCAAGGCCGGCGCCTTCCGCGTCGCCAATGCGCTGAACATCATCAAGATTTCCAACAATCTCGGCGATTCCAAGAGCCTCATCACCCATCCGCCGACAACGACCCACGACCGCTTCACGCCGGCCGAGAAGCTGGAAATGGGTATCACCGACGGGCTGCTGCGCCTCTCCGTCGGCCTCGAGGACCCGGACGACCTGATCGAGGATCTCGCCCAGGCGCTGAAGACACTGGAATGGCCGGCGGACGCCAAGATCGTGCGGATCTGATCCTCAACCCGTCTTCCCCCCCCCCCAGACCCCCCCCCGCCGCCACCGGG
>JAEZGJ010000280.1 GCA_023416965.1 Pseudomonadota bacterium
GCCCGGCACCGGCACCTGGGCGGCGACGGCGATGCGGGTCTGCGGACGTGCCGGCTCGCTGGCGCGGGCGACCATGGGGGCGGTGCGGGCGCCGGCATAGGCCCGCGGGAACGTGGTCTCGACCAACTGGCGCATCCGGGCGTCGCGGGCGCCGCCGGTGCGGCCACCCATGACGACGGCGACGATCTGGCGCTGGCCGCGGCGGGCCGAGGTCAGGAGGTTGAAGCCGGAGGCGCGGGTATAGCCGGTCTTGATACCGTCGACGCCTTCGACGCGGCCGAGGAGGCGGTTGTGGTTGCGGTGGTTCACGCCGCGATAGGCGAAGGAATAGGTCTGGAAGTAGCGATAATAGGTGGGGAAGTGGTCCTGGATGGCACGGCCGAGGGTGGCGAGGTCGCGTGCCGTGGTCACCTGGGAGGCATCGGGCAGGCCGGAGGCGTTGCGGAAGGTGGTGCGGCTCATGCCGATGGCCCGGGCCTTGCGGGTCATCAGCTGGCCGAAGGCTTCCTCTGAACCGGAAATGTTCTCTGCGACCACGACAGCGACGTCGTTGGCCGACTTGGTGACGAGGGCGCGGATCGCCTCCTCCACGGTAATGGTCGAACCGGCGCGGACGCCGATCTTGGAGGGCGGTTGGCTGGCGGCCTCGGCCGAGACGCGCAGCGGTGACTGAAGCGAGAAGCGGCCGGAATCGATCTGCTCGAACAGCAGGTAGAGCGTCATCACCTTGGTGACGGAGGCCGGGAAGCGATGGGCATCGGCCGCCTCGGCATGGATCGTCTCGCCGGTCTTGGCGTCGACGACGATGGCGGAATAGGCGGGCGCGTAGCCGGCGTAGCGGCGCGGCCTCGCCTCCGCCTGGCTGGCCGCGGCCAGCGACAGAGTGGCGGCCAAGCCCGCTGCCAGAAAGAAGGTCGTGCGGTTCCACACCGCCCGGCCGGCGCCGTTGATCGTCGCCATTTCCGCCACCCCTGAACTCATCACGCGCGGGGCCGGGGAGCCTTCTGGCGACCGGTCCGCAATCCTGTCCCTGGCGCACCGGGTGAGGCTGCGGTTCGATCGGTCCGTCACAACCGGCGGCCCCAGGGGACCGCCGGCGACGCGACACCACAATCGGCGATACGCAGCCGTACTCGGCACTGCAGCCCCTGAACCCCAGGGGCCGTTGACAAGCACGGTAAGCGTTCGCGGTTGCCAGTTGGTTAAGCGGCGATTCGCCGGCTGAAATGGTTTCGTCCGCCGGCTGCAGCCTCGTCCGTTCGGCTGATGGTGCAGTGCAAAAAGGTTAATTGACGCAGTGCAGCATAACCGGTATCAGGGGCCGGTGAGTGCTTGAGCTCGGCAACCCCGGCCGGGAGTTCCCATCGGTGGTTTCATCGCGAGGATTGCGGCCATGGCCCAGAATTTCGAAGACGTGCAGAAGCTCGGCAAGGACGGCCTCGACAGCGCCGTCAAGGCGATGACGGCCCTGACCAAGGGCTATCAGGCGATCGCTGCCGAACTGGTCGACTACACCAAGAAGTCCTTCGAGGACGGCTCGGCCTCCATGGAGAAGATCGCGGCGGTGAAGAGCCTCGACAAGGCGCTCGAACTGCAGTCGGACTACGCCAAGTCTGCCTACGAGGCGGCGGTGGCCCGTGCGACCAAGATCGGCGAGCTTTATACCGACCTCTTCAAGGAAGTGTTCAAGCCCTACGAGACGGCCATGGCGAAGTTCGCCCCTGCCAAGTGATCTCCTTCCGGCCGGTCCGGACGGGACAGGCCCGGCGCCGCGCGCCGGGCCTTTTTCGTGCGCGCCTTCACTGCGTCAGGCGCAACTGGCCGATTTCGGCGGCGATGCGCTGGAACACCGGCACCAGTTCCGAGGCCGTGCGGACGTCGTAGAACATCGACGTTGTGGTGGCACAGCGGCGCAGCAGGGCGGCGTCGCCGTCGATGACGCGGATCGTGTAGAGCCGGATGCCATTGGCCTTGGTGTTGGTGCAGGCGAGGTCCGTGCGCGCGTCGATGGACGTTCCGTTTGTGGTCCAGCGGTTCTGCGTGTTGTTGCCGTCGGTAAGCAGGATGATGATGCGTTCGAGGTCCGGCTCCTGCACGAGGGTGCGGGCCGTGGTGAGCGGCTCGTTGGCCGTCAGCATGTGCATGCCCCAGACAAGGCCGATGGTGACGTTGGTGTTGCCGGCCGGGGACATGGCGTCGACCTTGGCCTTCAGCGCCGTCCAGTCGGTGGACAGCGGCATGATGCTGGTCAGGTTCGAATTGGCGCAGTTGCGGGCCGGGAAAAGGGTGGACGGAGTGGACGTGGTGGGCGTGGTGTCGGCGACATCGTGGCTCTGGTCGCGGTCGGCGACGCAACCCGTCCAACTGCCCGAATTGGTGCCGGAGTTCGAATAGGTCAGCCAGCTCGCGTTGCGGTAGGTCGTGCCGACGCGCACCTGGACATCGAAGGGCACGATGCCGATGCGGACAGCGTCCGGCTTGTTGGCCACCGAGGCCATCGTGTCGATCAGGTTCTTCGCGGCGGTCTTCAGCGCCGACATCTTGCCCGAACTCGACATGGAGCCGGTATTGTCGAGGACGAGGACGAGCTCGATCTTCTTCGTGCGCCAGGTGGCGCCGGCCACGCCGCTGATGGTGAGATCGCTGGCACTGAGGATGTTGGCCATGACCGGGTTGATCTGGCCGGTGCCGCTGACCCGGACATTGGTGCTGTCCATCGTGGCCGTGACGGTGACGTTGGTCATCTCGGAGGGGCTGACATTGCCCAGCACGAAGTTGCGCGCGGCGGCACTGAGGTCGGTGGGAGCCTTGCCGTCGGCGACGAGGCGGGCAACGAAAAGGGCGGCGGCGTCGAGCGCGGCCTGCAGGCGGGCCTGCTGCTGGCTGTGACGGCTGAGGTCCACCGCCGCGCAGATCATCATCAGGATGGGATAGAGCGAGACGGCGAAGAGAACGGCGAGTGTGCCGCGCCGATCATTCTTGAACCTAAGGACTTTGTTCCACATGGCGTGGCGACCCCCAATCTGCGACCACGGCCGAGATTACCGGAGATCAAATAAGCTTTTGGAATCGCACGTGATTCAATTGTTTTAGTGTTTTCGACACTTCCTTAGGCGGCGGTTAACCGCAAAGCGCCGGATTCGTGAGCCCGCGCAAGGGAAAGCCACCTTCCGCAGCGTCGCGTTAGGTGAGGAGGCGCCTGGTGGCTTCCGTAACGTCATCTTGACGCATCAGACTCTCCCCGACGAGCAGGGTGCGGATACCCACACGCGCCAGACGGGCCACATCCGCTGGGACGAAAATCCCGCTTTCGCCGACGGTAATCCGATCCGCGGGAATGCGGGGGGCGAGGCGCTCGGCCGTCTCCAGCGTCACCTCGAAGGTGCGCAGGTTGCGGTTGTTGATGCCGACGAGGCGGGAGGGCAGGGCAAGGGCCCGGTCGAGCTCGGCCTCGTCGTGGACCTCGATGAGCGCATCCATGCCGTAGTCGGTGGCGGCGGCGACGAGGTCGGCGGCGAGCGCGTCGTCGACCGAGGCCATGATGACGAGGATGCAGTCGGCGCCCCAGGCTCTTGCCTCCGCCACCTGGTAGGTGTCGTGCATGAAGTCCTTGCGCAGGGCCGGCAGCGAGCAGGCGGCGCGGGCCGCGGTGAGAAAGTCCGGCGCGCCCTGGAAGGAGGGGGAGTCGGTCAGGACCGAGAGGCAGGTGGCACCGCCCGCCTCATAGGCGCGGGCGAGCGCGGGCGGATCGAAATCGGCGCGGATGAGGCCCTTGGAGGGGCTGGCCTTCTTGATCTCGGCGATGAGCGCCGTGCGTCCGGCCGCGATGGCGGCCGCGATGGCGCTGGCGAAGGGGCGCACGGGGGCCGCCGCGCGGGCGGCGGCATCGACCGTCGCGAAGGGGCGCTCGCGCTTTGCGGCGGCGATCTCCTCCAGCTTGTAGGCCTCGATGGTCTTCAGGATGTCGGCCATGGGATCACGCGGCGGCGGAGACGGCGACGAGCCGGTCGAGGGTCTTCGCCGCGGCGCCGCTGTCGAGGGCGGCGGTGGCCATGGCGAAGCCGTCGGGGAGGGTGGCGGCACGCCCCGAGACGACGAGCGCGGCGGCGGCGTTCAGGGCCGCGACGTCGCGATAGGCGTTACGAGCCCCCGTCAGCACAGCGCGGAGCTGGGTGGCGTTGTGGGCGGCGTCGCCGCCCTTGAGGTCACCCGGCTGGCAGAGGCCGAGGCCGACGTCGGAGGGGTGGACGGTGAAGGAGGTGATGCGGCCGCCCTTCAGCTCGGCGACAGCGCTGGGGCCGGTGCCGGTGACCTCGTCGAGACCATCGGAGCCGTGCACGACCCAGGCATGGCTGGAGCCGAGATTGGCGAGGACGTTTGCCAGCGGCTCGACCCACTGGCCGGCGAAGACGCCGACCATCTGACGCTTCACGCCGGCGGGGTTCGAGAGCGGCCCCAGCAGGTTGAAGATGGTGCGGGTGCCGAGCTCCACCCGTGTCGGCCCGACATGCTTCATCGCCGGGTGGTGCGCCGGCGCGAACATGAAGCCGATGCCGGCCTCGCGGATGCAGCGGGCGATGCCGGCGGGGGAGAGGTCAATCTTCACGCCGAGGGCCATCAGGCAGTCGGCCGCGCCCGAGCGGGAGGACAGCGCACGATTGCCGTGCTTGGCGACGGGCACGCCGGCGCCGGCGACGATGAAGGCGGCACAAGTGGAGATGTTGAGGGAATGGGAGGCGTCGCCGCCGGTGCCCACCACGTCGACGGCGTCTGCCGGCGCCTCGACCCGCACCATCTTGGCGCGCATGGTCTCGACCGCGGCGGTGATCTCGTCGACGGTCTCGCCGCGCACCCGCAGGGCCATGAGGAAGCCGCCGATCTGCGAGGGGGTGGCATTGCCCGACATGATCTGGTCGAAGGCCGCGGAGGCCTCCTCCCGGCTCAGCGGCACGCCGGTGGCCGCCTTGGCGATGAGGGTCTTGAAGGCGTCCATCAGCGGCGTCCCTGGCTGCGGTTCCACGTGGCCGCGAGGTCGAGGAAGGTGGCGATCATGCGGTGACCGTGCTCGGAGGCGATGCTCTCGGGGTGGAACTGCACGCCGTGCACGGGCCGCGAGCGATGCATCAGGCCCTGGACGACGCCGTCCTCGGATTCGGCGGTGATCTCGAGCGCGTCCGGCCAGCCATCGCGGTCGACGGTGAGCGAGTGGTAGCGCGTCGCCTGGAACGGGCCGTTGATGCCGCGGAAGACGCTGCGGCCCTCGTGCGAAATGGTCGACATCTTGCCGTGCATGGGCTTGGGCGCGCGCACCACATGGCCGCCGAAGGACTGGCCCATGGCCTGGTGGCCGAGGCAGACGCCGAACATCGGGATGCGCTCGGAGGCCCTGGCGATGAGATCGAGGCAGATCCCCGCCTCGTTCGGCGTGCAGGGGCCTGGCGAGAGCACGATCGCGTCGGGGTCGGAGGCGATCACGGCGTCGGCGGTGGTCCTGTCGTTGCGCACGACCTCGACCTCGGGACGGACGCCGCCGATCTCCTGGCCGCCGATATAGTGGACGAGGTTCCAGGTGAAGCTGTCGTAATTGTCGATGAGGGTGATCTTCACTGGCCCCTCCCGACCCGGGCCGCCGTCTTCACCGCCTCGTTGGCGGCATGGACGAGAGCCTTGGCCTTGTTGACGCACTCGGCCTGTTCCATGGCGTTGACGCTGTCGGCGACGATGCCGGCGCCGGCCTGCACATACATCTGCCCGTCCTTCACCACGGCGGTGCGCAGCACGATGCAGGTGTCCATGGCGCCGGTTGCGGAGAAATAGCCGACGCAGCCGGCATAGAGGCCGCGCTTCTCCTTCTCCAGCTCGTCGATGATCTGCATGGCGCGCACCTTGGGCGCGCCGGAGACCGTGCCGGCCGGGAAGCCGGCGGCGAGGGCGTCGATCAGATCGTGCTTCGGGTCAAGCTCGCCCTCGACGTTCGAGACGATGTGCATGACGTGGGAATAGTGCTCGAGGAAGAACTTGTCGGTGACCTCCACCGTCCCGATCTTCGCGACGCGGCCGACATCGTTGCGGCCGAGATCGAGCAGCATGAGGTGCTCCGAGCGTTCCTTCGGGTCGGCGAGGAGCTCCTCGCCGAGGCGCTTGTCCTCGGCGGGAGTGGCGCCGCGGGGGCGCGTGCCGGCGATGGGGCGGATGGTGACGCGGCCGTCGCGCACCCGCACCAGGATTTCCGGCGACGAGCCGGCGACCGAGAAGCCGTCGAAGGCGAGATAGTAGAGGAAGGGCGAGGGGTTCACGCGCCGTAGCGCCCGGTAGAGCGAGAAGGGCGGCAGGGTGAAGGGCGTCGAGAAGCGCTGGGACAGCACGACCTGGAAGATGTCGCCGGCGGCGATGTAGTCCTTCGCCCGGTCGACCATGGCGGAATAGTCCGCCTCCGGCGTGTTGGAGACCAGGCCGGCCATGATCTCGGCGTGGTCGGGGAGGGGCGTCTGCCGCTCCAGCGGCCCGTCGAGGGCGTCGACGACGGCGACGAGCCGGTTGACCGCCTGGTCATAGGCCTGTCTGGCGCCCTGGCCGGATTGCGGCCGCACCGGCGTCACCACGGTGATCTGGTCCTTCACCGCGTCGAAGACGAGGACGACGGTCGGGCGGATGAACAGCGCGTCGGCGAGGCCGAGCGGGTCCGGCGGCACGTTCGGCAGGTGCTCCATCTGCCGGACCATGTCGTAGCCGAGATAGCCGAAGACGCCGGCGGCCATGGGCGGCAGCATCTCGGGCACGGCGATGCGGCTGTCGGCGAGGAGCTTGCGCAGCTCGGTCAGCGGCGCCTCGGGCAGTGGCACGAAGGCGTTGCGGTCGGCCGAGGGGCGGCGGTTGATCTCCGCCACCTGGCCGCGGCAGCGCCAGATCAGGTCCGGCTCCATGCCGAGCACGGAATAGCGGCCCTTGATGGCGCCGCCCTCGACGGATTCCAGCAGGAACGCGTTGGTCTTCGAGCCGGCGATCTTCAGATAGGCGGAAACCGGCGTCTCCAGATCCGACACCAGCGTCGTCCACACCACCTGCGGTTGGCCCGCGGCGTGGAGAGGCTGGAAGGCCTCGAAGGCCGGCTCGATCTGCATGACATCCTCGTCGTCGCTGCCGCCTCAGCGGGTCTCGACCGTGCCGCCGACCGCCCGGTTGAGCAGGGTGCGGTTGACGGAGGAGCCGAAGTCCTTCTGCAGGCGGGCGATATACTGGGCGAGGACGTCGTCCTCGATGGATTGCGAGAGCTGGTCGCGGGTGCGCTGGTCGAGGCTCGCATCAGCCGGCAGCGCCACCTCCGTCGTCACGAAGACGATGCGGTCGATGCCGTCGGCGGCGGGCGCATTGGCACCCTGGCCCTTGGGCGTCGCGAAGAGCATCTGCACGGCGCTGGCGCCCCAGACGCCGTCGGTGGCGGTGCGCTTGAGGGCAGGGGTGGTGCGGACCTCCACGCCGGCGGCCTGGGCGAGTTCGGCGAGCGGCTTGCCCTCGCGCAGCGCGGTGGCCATGACGTCGGCCGCCTTGCCGATGCGGATCTTTACCTCGTCCTCGCGCCAGCGCGCCTCGACCTGCGGGCGCACCTCGTCGAGGCTGCGGTCGCGGGCGGGCGTGACGGCGGCGACCTCGTACCAGACCCATTCCCCGCTCTCGCGATTGTTGACCGGCTCGTTCTCGAGACCGACCTCGGCGCGGAAGGCGGCGGGGAGGAAGTCGGAGGCGCCGGGAAGGTTGAGCTGCACCTCGGAAGGGTCGCGGCCCTGCACGTCGACCGCCTCCACCGTGTTGACGGTCAGGCCGACCTTGGCGGCGATCTCGGTCAGCGGGAGGCCGGAGGAGCGCTCCTTCTCGATGCGGTCGTGCAGGTCGTTGACGGAATTGCGGGCCATGGCGGTGGCAATCGTCAGGCGCGCCTGTTCCGCGGCCTGGCCCTCGTTGAAGGGCGCGATGGCGGTGACGCGGAGGAGGACGGTGCCGAAGCGGCCGCGCACCGGCTCGCTGACGGCGCCCTCGGCGAGGGCGAAGGCGGCGTCGCGCACGGCGGGGTCGGCGATCTGGGCGCGGGAGAGAGTGCCGAGCGTCAGGTCCGTGGGGGAGACGTTGCGCTCCCTGGCGAGGTCGTCGAAGGAGAGCCCGCCCTTCAGCCGCTCGGCGGCCGCCTGGGCCTCCTCGGGGGTGGGGAAGGTGAGCTGCTGGATGGTGCGGCGCTCGCTGGTCTCGCGCAGGCGCGCGACTTCCTCGGCGACCTGCGCGTCCGGCACCTGCTGGAAACCGAGCTGTTCCTGCGGCGACAGGGTGAGCACCACCAGCTTGCGGAATTCGGGAGCGCGGAAGCTCTGCTTGTTGGCGTCGAAATAGGCCTGCAGCGAGGCGGCGTCAGGCGTCGGGATGTCGCCGGCCTGGGCGGCCCCCAGCACGACGTACTGGGCCTGGCGCGTCTCGTTCTGGAACCGCGTCATGGCGTCGATCAGCACCTGTGGCGTGCCGAGACGGTCGGAGACGGCGCCGGCGATCTGCTGGCGCACGGCGAGGCGGCGCTCCTGCTCGATGAAGCTCTGTTCGGTGAAGCCGTACTGGCGCAGGACCTCGGCGAAGGCGTTGCGGTCGAACTGGCCGGTGGGGCCGCGGAAGGCGGGGGTGGCGAGGATGCGGTTGCGGATCGTGTCGTCGTCGACGCCGAGGCCGAGCTGGCGGCCGCGCTCGTCCAGCGTCGCCTCGGTGACGAGCTGGCTGAGGACGCGCTGGTCGATGCCGAACTGGCGGGCTTGGTCGGGCGTGATGCCGCGGCCGACCATGCGGCCGAGATTCTGCACCTCGCGGTTGTAGGCGTTCTGGAAGTTCTGCACCGAAATCTGCGTGCTGCCGACGCTGGCCACCGTCGTCGCCGTGCCGCCGCGGAAGATGTCACCGATGCCCCAGACGGCGAAGGACAGGACGAGCACCGCCATCAGGGCGATGAGGACGAAGCGGGCGAAGCCCTTCTCGAAGGCGCTGCGAAGGCCGGTCAACATGCCGGTCGGGTCTCCTGCGGGCGGCCTGACGGGCCGCGAGGGGCGGAAAAAGTCGGCGGAGCATAGTGACGGCGCCCCGGGGGGGCAAGCATGGCTGGTGGTGCCCTTCCGCATGTTCTGCTAGGCAGCCGGCCACCCCATCTTCAACGCCATCCAAGGAGATCGTCATGGGCGTGCGTCCGCTCGTCGCCGGCAACTGGAAAATGAACGGCAGCCGCGCCGCGCTGAAGGAACTCTCCGCCATGGCGGAGGGCTATGACGCCGCCCTGCGCGGCAAGGTCGACCTGATGATCTGCCCGCCGGCGCCGCTCGTCTTCCTCGCTGCGGCCGCTTGCATCGGCACGCGCATCGCCATCGGCGGCCAGGACTGCCACACCGAGGCCTCCGGCGCCTTTACCGGCGAGGTCTCGGCGGAAATGCTGGCCGATTCCGGCGCCAGTGCCGTCATCGTCGGCCATTCGGAGCGGCGGCAATATTTCAGGGAGAGCGACGCGGTGGTCGCCGCCAAGGCCTCCGCCGCCATCCGGGCCGGGCTCGCCGCCATCGTCTGCGTCGGCGAGACGCGCGAGGAGCGGGAGGCCGGCAAGGCGCTGGCCGTGGTCGGCCGGCAGGTGGCGCGCTCGGTGCCGGAGGACGCGACGCCGGCCACCGTCATCGTCGCCTACGAGCCGGTCTGGGCCATTGGCACGGGCCTCACCCCGACTGCTGCCGACGTTGCCGAGGTCCATGCGCTGATCCGCAGGAAGCTCGTCTCGCGTCACGGCAAGCAGGCCGCCGGCATCCGCATCCTCTATGGCGGCTCGGTGAAGCCCGCCAATGCCAAGGAGCTGATGGCGGTGGAGAACGTGGACGGCGCCCTCGTCGGCGGCGCCAGCCTGAAGGCGGCCGACTTCCTGGCCATCGCCGCCGCCTACCGCTGAGGACGGAGGCATGACCGCAGCCGGCGGCGGAAGCTTCAGGATCCTCCTCTGGATCGTCGCCGTCGGCTTCTTCATGCAGACGCTGGATTCCACCATCGTCAACACGGCGCTGCCGGCCATGGCGCGGGCGCTGGGCGAGAGCCCGCTCAGCATGCATTCGGTGGTGATCGCCTATTCGCTCACCATGGCCATGCTGATACCGGCCTCGGGCTGGCTCGCCGACCGTTTCGGCAGCCGCAACGTCTTCATCGCCGCCATCGTCCTCTTCACCGCGGGATCCGTGGCCTGCGCGGCCTCGACCTCGCTGACGCAACTCGTCCTGTCGCGCATCGTGCAGGGGGCGGGCGGCGCCATGCTGCTGCCGGTCGGCCGCCTCGTCGTGCTGCGCAACGTGCCGCGCGACCAGTTCCTGCCGGCGATGAGCTTTGTCGCCATTCCCGGCCTGATCGGGCCGCTGATCGGCCCGACCCTCGGCGGCTGGCTGGTGCAGGCGGCGTCCTGGCACTGGATCTTCCTCATCAACCTGCCGGTGGGCCTCGCCGGGCTGGTGCTGACGGCGATCTTCATGCCCGAGGGGCGCAATCCGGGCGTCGGGCGCTTCGACACCCTCGGCTATCTCATGCTCTCGCTCGGCATGGTGGCGCTGTCCTTCTCCCTCGACGGGCTGACCGATTTCGGCTTCGAGCGGGCGACGGTGCTCGTCCTCCTCGTCTTCGCCTTCGCCCTGATCATCGGCTATTTCCTGCATGCGCGGCGCAAGCCCGACCCGCTCTTTCCCCTGAGCCTCTTCCGTATCCCCACCTATACGGTCGGGCTCATCGGCAATCTCTTCGCCCGCATCGGCTCGGGCGCCATGCCCTTCCTCATCCCGCTGCTGCTTCAGGTGGGCCTGGCGCGCAGCCCGGCAGAAGCCGGCATGATGATGCTGCCCGTCGCCGCCATGGCGATGACCGCCAAGCGCGCCGTCACCCGGCTCATCACCCGCCACGGCTATCGCCGCTTCCTCGTCGCCAACACGCTGGTGCTGGGTGGGCTGCAGGCGAGCTTCGCCTTCATGCCGCTGCTGCCGCTGCCGGGGATGCTCCTGCTGCTCGGCTGCTACGGCGCGATCAATTCGTTCCAGTTCACCGCCATGAACACGGTGACCCTGCGCGACCTCGACCCGGCGGGGGCGGGGAGCGGCAACAGCCTGTTCTCGATGGTTCAGATGCTGTCCATGAGCCTCGGCGTGACGGTGGCCGGCGCGCTGCTCGCCACCTATACGGCGCATTTTGCCGCGGGGGCAGGGGCCTCGGCCGTGCCGGCCTTCCAGGCGACCTTCGTCACCATCGGCATCATTACCTGCGCCTCGGCCTGGATCTTCTGGCACCTCGATCCCGGGGTCAGCGGCGGCGGCGGAGCGGTGGCCGCGGACGAGGCTGGCTGAACGGACAGGAGCTCCCCATATGCGGCCCGGCGCATCGGGGTAGGCAAGGCCGGCCCGATCGTGTAGAGACGCCCATTCTTTCGAGCCAGGGACCGTTGCGCGGCCATGCAGTCCGTCATTCTCGTCGTCCACCTGATGATCGTGCTCGCGCTGATCGTCGTGGTCCTCCTCCAGCGCTCCGAAGGCGGCGGCCTCGGCATGGGCGGGGGCGGCGGCAACTTCATGTCGTCCCGCGGCACGGCCAACGTTCTGACCCGCGCGACCGCCATCCTGGCGACCGGCTTCTTCCTGACCTCCATCACGCTGGCGCTGCTGGCGACCCAGGCGCGCGGTCCCCGCTCGCTGCTCGATCGTCCGGCGA
>JAEZGJ010000299.1 GCA_023416965.1 Pseudomonadota bacterium
GGCTTGTTCTCGACGATGCATTGCTGGCCGAGTGCCCCGGAGAACCGCTCGGCAAGCACGCGGAGCGAGATGTCGCTCGCGCCGCCGGCCGCGTAGGGCGAGACCAAGCGGATGGGGCGCGAGGGCCAGGAGGCCTGGGCATGGGCGGAGCGGAGGGCGGGCGCGCACAGGGCGGCCGTCGCAAGCAGAGTCCGGCGCGAAACCGACATGGACAGCACTCCTCGTCGAGACGGCGTTTCCTGATGCGGAGCGGCCCGGAACCGGCGGCCGCGCGCATCGGCGCGGCCCGTCCGGCCTTGGCGCTGCTCCGCGCCGACGGGGTTCATCCCCGTTCATGACGGAACGATAGGAGTGGCGGCCTTATCGCACAAAATGTATTTTCCGACAGATTGATCGGGTTTTCTGATCTGCTGGAGGCCGTCCATGACGAGCAACGTCACGCTCCGCCAGCTGCGAGCCTTCATCGCGGTGCTGGAGACCGGCTCCTTCTCGGAGGCGGCGCAAGCCATGCACCTCTCGCAGGCGGCACTCAGCGGCCTGATCCGCGAGTTGGAGACGCGGCTAGGGCTGCGGCTCCTCGACCGCACGACGCGCAGTGTCAGCCCCACCGCAGTCGGCTCCCAGTTCGAACCGATGGCGCGCCGGGTGCTCGCGAGCCTCGAGGAGGCTCTGGACAGCCTCGCCCAGCTCAAGGAGCTGCGCCGCGGCGTCGTGCGCATCGCCGCCCCGGAGCCGCTCTCCTGCACGCTGCTCCCTGAACTCATCGCCGCCTATGGCGCGGCCCATCCCGGCGTGGAGGTGCGGTTCAGCGACGTCCCCATCGCGCAGGTCCAGGACGGCCTGCAGAACGGCAGCGTCGACATCGGCTTCGGCCCGGCTGGCGTGCTGGTGGACGAGCGGATCGCCGAGACGGAACTGACGGCGGATCCGGTCTGGGTCGCCCTTCGCGAGGACGATCCGCTGGCGAGCCGGCCGACGGTCGCCTGGAAGGAGCTCGCCGAGCGGCCGCTCATCAACTTCATGCCCAACCTCGCCGTCAGCGTGCTGGCCAAGGTGACGCCCCGCCACCAGCCGCGGGACATCCTGCCGGTCAACCGGGTGAATACCGCCCTTTCCATGCTGCAAGTCCGCGGCGGTGCGGTGGTCTGCCCGTCCATGACCGCGCCGCTGGTCCGCGGCTTCGGCCTCGCCTTCCGCCCGCTGACGGGGCCGCTGGTGCACTGGCAGACCGCGGTCTATTTCCCGCGTGCGGTGTCGCTGTCGCCGGCGGCGGAGAGCTTCTTCCGCTTCATCACCGACACGGGCCGGCTTGCCCGGACACCTCTGATCGGAACTGGTCCGGCGAGCGGCGCGACGGCGAGAAATACGGTCATGGAGCGGGCATAGGCCGCGACGATGTCAGGCCGTTCGTCGACCACGCGGCGGTAGAGTTCATAGAGCTCTGTGTCGCCGGTGAACCGTTCCTTCTCTGTGTGTCTCGTCGTCGGGCGGGGCGCGGAAGTCTGCAGATGGGTGCTTGCGGATTGGACCGGGCCCGGTCTTCTCCGCCTGCCGGCGCGACATGCGGGCGAAGGCCGTTCGGCCATCATGGCCTCCCGAAGACACGGAGAATGTCAGTCGGAAGCGCTGGCATCGAAGCGTCTTTGTGCTGCCGAGAGCTCACAGCGATGATCGACCGCCCAGTCATAGAGAGCGAGAAACGGCTCTTGCAGAGACCGGCCCAGAGGCGTGATGGAATACTCGACTGCAATGGGCGAGGCCGTCGTCACCGTGCGGGCGATGAGGCCGTTGCGTTCGAGGCGTCGCAGCGCTTGCGTCAGCGCCTTCTGTGTAATTCCGTGAAGGCGGCGTTTCAGGGCGTTGAAGCGTTTGGGTTCTTCACAAAGAAACGCCAGTATCAACACAGACCATTTGTCTGCGATCTGCTCCAGAACGGGCCGGACGCCGGGTAGCGTCGCAATGACTTCGTCTTCTGTGTAACTCACCAAGTGTCCCCAAGGATACCTAGGATAGATTAGGTGCGTAATTGACGTCGGCGTACTTGCATATAGCTAAGTGCTCATCGAGATTGTCGCCGACGGGAGTTTCAATTGACACATATCGGGTCGCAAAATCTTGGCACGGCCATCGTCACGGGCGCATCATCCGGAATTGGACGGGTCTATGCAGAACGCCTCGCCGAGCGCGGCTATGACGTCGTCCTCGTTGCGCGTCGTGGCGATCGTCTGACGGCGATCGCTGGCGAACTCCGCGAGAAATTCCACGTGCGGGCAGAGCCGCTGGTTGCCGATCTTGCCACCTTGAGCGGCGTATCGGAAGTGGCAAGACGCCTCGCGGCCGACGAGTCGGTATCCCTCCTCGTCAACAACGCCGGCTTTTCGGCTCTGAGGCCTCTGATAGAAACGCCGGACGAGACGGTCATTAACATGGTCGGTCTCAATATCACCGCGCTGACATTGCTGTCGAAGGCGGCCCTGCTGGCCTTCAAGCGACGGAACAGCGGGACCTTGATCAATGTCGGCTCTGGAGCCGGTTTCAGTCCCTACCCCTCCATCCCCGTCTATGGCTCAACCAAGGCCTACGTCTTTCTCCTCACCCAGAGCCTGCAGAGCGAGGTGGAGGGGACCGCTGTTCGAGTGCAACTCGTTCTGCCCGGCGCGGTCGTTTCCGAGGGCTGGGATGTCGCCGGAGGCGGGGAGCTGCAACCTTTGCCGGATAGCATCGTCATGACGACGGAAGACTGCGTGGATGCGGCGCTGTCGGGGCTGGACATGGGTGAAACCGTCACCGCGCCTTCGCTCCACGACGGCTCCCTTCTGGGCGACCACACAGCACTGTCGCAGAGGCTGCTGCAATCGGTTTTCCATGCGAAGCCGGCGAGCCGCTACGGCCTTCCCCGGTAGCGCAAATCGCAACCGATTGCTCCCAACGGCCCTTCGACAGGAGTCGACCCCATGACATCGCGAACCCGAGCTTGGACGCTGATCGATCGCCCTGAAGGGCTTCCAACGCGGCAGCATTTCGCCCTGTACGAGTTCGATGATCCTCCTCTCCCCGAGGGAGAAGTTCGCGTGCGGAACCTTTGGCTCACCGTCGGACCAGCGATCCGAGTGCGGATGTCTGCCCATACTCGAGGATATCTGCCTCCGTTTGCCCTGGGAAAGCCAATGGAGGGATGGGCAATCGGGGAGGTCGTCGCCTCAAGATCGCCAGCCTTGGCCGAGGGAGATCTCGTGATCCATCAGCATGGCCTGCGGGACTTCGGCCAGGGTCCCGCGGCTGGCTTCGAGAAGCTCCCGAAGCCGGGACCTCCGCCGTACCATTACTTGAATGCGCTGGGATCGACCGGCTACACGGCCTATGTCGGGCTCATCCAAATCGGGGAGCCGCGGGCGGGCGAGACCCTGTTCGTTTCAGGCGCCGCCGGCGCGGTCGGCAGTACAGCGGTTCAGATCGGCAAAGCGCTCGGCCTCACGGTCGTCGGATCGGCGGGAGGCGCGGCCAAGTGTCGTCTGTTGCTCGATCTCGGGGCGGATGCGGCAATCGACTACAAGTCACCGGGACCACTGACCGAGAAGCTGGCGGCTGCTGCTCCACAGGGAATCGACATCTACCTCGACAATGTCGGCGGCGAGCATCTCGACGCGGCGCTGGCCGTAGCCAACCCGCATGCGCGCTTCGCGATGAGCGGCATGATCAGCACCTACAGTCGGGACCACGCCCGCGACATCATGCAGAATCTCAACCGCATCGTCACACAACGCATTCGCCTGCAGGGCTACCTGCCCTTCGCCGATCATCCGGGGGGGCTCGGTCAGTTTCGAGACCAGATGTGGTCGTGGCTTGAAGCGGGGCAACTGCGACCGCTCCAGACGTGCTGGGACGGGCTGGAGCATGTGCCGCAAGTCATCGAGGACCTTTTTGCGGGAGGCTTCACCGGCAAGCCCTTGATCCGTCTATGACGGCCTGCACTGCAGTACTGGGATCCTCGGCTAGGCGACGGTCAACGTTCCGATCGTGGTCGAGGCGACGGTCGCGACGCTCATTCTCAAGAGGGGGGCGGCAAACTCGCTGCCAGGCCTGCCGCCGGTGCGCAAATCGTCCTCCGCGTCACGAGGTGTTTGTCCTCGGCAATTCAAGAGCGCGATCCGTTTCGCGCCGCCTTCGCGGACGCGCGGGTCAAGCCAAACAGCGGACCTTCCAGGTCGTGGCTCCGAAGGGGATATCGGAGCCACGCCGAAGAACCTGCGCATCTCTGGTCTTGCTCCAGGCACGCGACCGCCACGAGGGCGGCCGCTTGCGTCCACGAGCGGCCTCATGAGCCTCAGTTCGACCGGATCTCCAGCCGCTTAATGATCGGCAGCCAGGTCGCGTCTTCCTTCTCCAGATAACTGGTGAACTCCGAGCGGCTCATCGGGGCGGCGAGAGTGCCGATGGCCCGCAGGCGCTGCTGCACGCCGGCCTCGCCCAGTACCTTGACCGTTGCCGCGTGGAGCCTGGCGACGATCGGCTCGGGGGTGCGGGCAGGGAGCATCAAGCCCGTGAACGTCTGTCCGTCGAATTCCGCGTAGCCGAGCTCGGTGAAGGTCGGGACATCCGGCAGGTCGGGGGACCTCTGGCTGCCGGTGATCGCCAACGCCCGCGTGCGGCGATCCTTCAGGAACGGCAGCGACACCGAGAGCTGGTCGAGGTTGAAGTCCATATGGCCTGCGATCACGTCGTTGGTGGCCGGCGCGTTCCCGCGATACTGGATGGTCGTCCAGGTCACGCCGAGCTTCGCCTGCATCACCTCGCTGATGAGGTGGTTGGTTGTGCCAGGTCCGGGCGAGGCCATGCGCAGTGGAGCCTGGGGATTGCGCGCCAAGGCGAGAAACTGGGAAAACGTCTCAGCGGCGAGGCCGGTGCGCACCTGCAGGACCAGCGGCGTCAGGGTCACCGTCGTCACCGGGATGAAGTCGCGCCGCCATTCATAGGCGCGCCGCGCCGCCATTTCCGGCGCGAAGAGGATCGGTCCGTTGGCGCCGACCAGAACCGTGTAGCCGTCCGGATCCGCCTTGGCCACGGCTTCGGCTCCGATCAGGCCGCCGGCACCCGCCCTGTTCTCGACGATGAAGGGCTGGCCGAGCTCGGCCTGCAGCCTTTCGGCCAGGATCCTGGCGGCAACGTCGACATTCCCGCCGGGCGGGTAGGGGACCACGAGCCGCACCGTCCGCTCGGGCCAAGTCTGGGCCGAAGCCGGAGCCGGCACCAGGCTGGCGACAAGGGCAGCGACGAAACTGAAGGCGGCTATGCGGATCATGGTGTCCTCCCTTTTGTGATGTTGATCTGTTCAGTCGTCGAAGCCGAAGAAGCGCGCCGGGTTCTCCACGAACACGGCCTGCCGCTCGGCATCGTTCTTAAGTGCCCCCCAGACGAAATCGACCAGAGCGCCCTCGTTGGGCGGCTGTTTCGTCGAAACCGGGTGCGGCCAGTCGCTGCCCCAGACGATGCGGTCGGGCGCGGCGTCCATGAGCCGGCGGACGACGGGCACGACGTCCGCCCAGGGCGGACCCGCACGCGACACCTTTTCGGTGAGCGAAATCATCACCCAGACGTTGCCGCGCTTCAGCATCTCGAGGATCTTGACGAGGCTGGGGTCGCCGTCACCGGCCTGCGGATCGGGGCGGCCCATGTGGTCGAGCAGCACCGGGATGTCGAGGCGCTCGAAGGGGGCGATGTTCTTGGCGATGCCGTCCACTTCGGGCTGCACCTTGACGTACCACCCCAGCTCGCGGATGCGGGCCAGCGTTCGCTCGAAGGCGGCGCCCTCGAAGGAGATGCCCAGCCCAGCCCGGGTGAAGCGGGCGCCGCGGACCCCGGCATCGTGGAGCCGGGCGAGATAACGGTCGTCCTTCTCGGCAAAGACAGCGGCATTGGCGCAGCCCCGGTAGTTCGGGCCCGCCAGGGCGAGGCCGTCGAGCGTCACGGCATGGTCGGCGCCATAGGTGGTCGGCTGGACGATGACGCCGCGCGCAATGCCGAGCGTGGCATGCAACTTCAGGGCCGTCTCGATGGTGGCGGTGGGCATTTCGTAGACCGCCCCCGGCCGTACCGGATAGCGGTCGACCGGTCCCAGCACGTGGAACTGGCTGTCGCAGGCCCGCGGCGGCAAGGGCACCGAAGGCGCGCGCGGCGCCGGATCGAAGGGCAGGTAGGTCGTCATGGCAGCTTGCTCCGGCACGTCACGATTTCGACGTCTGCTGAATGGCGCGTTGGGTGATGATCTCGCCGAGGCGGGCGTAGTTCGGACCGGCAATCCTGCCGATCGGGTCGAGCCGGCGCGTGTCGACTTTGCCGTCCTGAAGGAGGTCCGGCCGCAGGCGGAACACCAGCACCTCGCCGACGAGCAGCCGGCTGCGGGTGTCGCCGAACTCGATGCAGTGCCGCAGCCGGCATTCCATGGCCACCGGCGCGGCCTCGAGCCTGGGAACCTTCACGTGCAGGCTCGGAGCTGTTTTCAGGCCGAGCAGGTCGGCCTCGCTCACCTCGGGCGGATGCTCTTCGGCGCTCTCGTGCAGCGGGCCGACCAGCGAGCTGTCGGCGATGTGGACGACGAACTCCTCGGTCCTCAGGATGTTGGTGGCCGTGTCCTTGTAGGTGTCGCCCTTGCGTCCGACGCTGATCGCCAGCAGCGGAGGCTTGGGCGACACGAAGGTGAAATGGCTGAAGGGGGCGAGGTTGACCGAAAGCGTCGCCGACAGGGTCGTGACCCAGGCGATCGGCCGCGGCACGACGAGGCCCGTCAGCAGGCGGTAGCTCTGTTCGGCGGCGAGTTCGCCCGCGGGGATGTCGGTGGTGGCGGACGACGCAGTCATCGCATCACGGCCACGAAGTCACACTGGACGAGCTTGCCCCCGTCGAGATCGCCGGCCATGGCCTGGCGCGCCGGCCGGTTCGCCTCGTCGGGGAACATGGCGAGCCATTCGCGATTGACCGGCTCGCGCTGGCTGCGGTCCGCCAGCCATACCGTCACCTTGACGATGTCGTCGGTGCTGCCGCCCGCCGCCGCCATGATCGAGCGGATGTGCTGGAACATCAGCCGGCACTGGGCGTCGAGTCCCTCCGCCGGCTTGCCCGTGGCCGGATCGAGCCCGTAGACGATGCCCGACATCAGCAGGTCGCCAACCCGGCACGCCGCCGGGATCGGGTTCTTGTGGCCGAAGCCTTCGACGTAAAAGCTGGTTCTGCGCGCCATGGGGCACCTTCAGGAAAAGTGACAGGAGACGGTGCCGAAGGGACCGTAGTCGGCCTGGATCGTGTCGCCCTTGCTGCAATCGATCGGCCTGATGAAGGAGCCGGACAGGATCACCTGGCCGGGCTCGAGGGTGACGCCGTGGCCGGCGAGCTTGTTGGCGAGCCAGACGATGCCGTTGGCCGGATTGTTGACGACGCCGGCCGCCACGCCGGTCTCCTCGACCTTGCCGTTGCGCGAGCAGATCACCGAGACCCAGCGCAGGTCTGTCGCGTCGGGCCGGAACGGCCGACCGCCCATGACGATGCCGCAATTGGCCGCGTTGTCGGCGATGGTATCGACGACCTTACGCGTCGCTTTCGTCGCCGGGTCGACGCGCTCGATCCGCGCGTCGAGAATTTCGAGAGCGGGGATCACGTAGTCGGTGGCGTTGAGGACGTCGACGATGGTGCAGTCCGGGCCGCTGAGGCGCGATTTGAGCACGAAGGCGAGCTCAGCCTCGACGCGGAGCTGGACAAAGCGATCGGTCGGGATGGTCCCCCCGTCGGCGAAGAACATGTCGTCGAGCAGGACGCCGAAATCCGGCTCGTCGATGTTGACGGCCAGCTGCATGGCGCGTGAGGTCAGGCCGATCTTGTGCCCCTTGATCCGGCGCCCGCCGGCGACCTTCAGCGCCACCCAGGCGCTCTGGACGCGATAGGCGTCCTCGATCGTCATACCGGGATATTGCAGGCTGAGCTGCCCGATCTGCCGGGCCGTCCGCTCGGCCTCCTCCAGGCGTGCCGCCGCGTCTTCGATCTGGGCCGGTGTCAGCATGGTTGTCTCGCGCGTGTGGGGTATGGCGGGCCGTGAGCCGCATCAGGCTTCGTCGGCCACCGTGTTGGAAAGGCAGCCGATGCCCGGGACCTCGACCTCGACGACATCACCCGGCTTCAGCCAGCGCGGCGGGTCGAAGCGGGCGCCGGCGCCCGTCGGCGTGCCCGTGACGATGAGATCGCCCGGCTTGAGCGTCGCAAAGGTCGAAAGGTAGGAGATCAGGTAATCGAACGGGAACATGAGACGGTCGGTCGTCTCGTGCTGGCGCACCTCGCCGTTGACGCGGGTGGTCAGAGTGAACGGCTGGCCGTTCTCGGCGGCATCGCGGGTGACGATCCACGGGCCGATCGAACCGGAACGGTCGAAGTTCTTGCCCTGGGTTACGTTGAACTTGCCGTGGTGAAGCCAGTCGCGGACGCTGCCTTCGTTGCACAGCGTGTAGCCGAAGACATGATCCATCGCCGCCTCGCGGGCGATGTGACGCCCTCCCTTGCCGATGACGAGAACGATCTCCCCCTCGTAGTCGAGCTGGGTTGAGACCTTGGGCCGCTCGAGAGGCTGGGCGTGGCCGACGAAGGAGGAGGGCGTGCGGCAGAACAGGCTCGGATATTTCGGCGGGGCCGTCCCGTCCTTGTACTCGGCGTTGCGGTCGGCGTAGTTGACGCCGATGCACCAGATCTTCTCCGGCCGCGGCACGGGGATCGTCCATTCCACGTCAGCATGGGCCAGGTCACTGGCCTCGTCGGCGAACAGGCCGTCCGTGAGGGCGCCGACGGCGATCGCGGCCATCATGTCGGGCACGTCCGGCAGCCTCGACCCGAGGTCGACGATGCCGTCCCCGCGCACGATGCCAAAGCTGTCGCGGCCGCCGGTCCGGTAGCTGGCGAGCTTCATGGGTCTCTCCCGAGCGTTGTCCTCGACGGCTCCTGGTCCGGAGCTTCTGTCGTTGCGCCCGACCATGCCCCAGAACGACGCCAGCACAACCTGCTTTCACCGTTCACTGTCCACATAGTGGACACCATTGCGTAGAGCATGTGATGGTCGCGCCGCCTCGATGAGACGGAGCAGCGCATGCCGGGCGACATCCAGATGACGGGGGGCGCCCAGGCGATCCGGCGCGCGATCGCGCTGCTGCGCGTCCTGTCCATGGCCCGCGACAGCGGCTACGGCCTCACCGATCTTGCGCGCCTGACCGGCCTTGCCCACCCCACCGTGCACCGGATGCTCCGGGCCCTGATGGAGGAGGGCCTCGTGGAACAGAAGGAGGCGACCCAGCGCTATGTGCTCGGCCAGGAGATCCACCTGCTGGCTCTCGCCCGCGCCCCGCAGACGCCGCTGCTGACCGCGGCGGAAGCCCATCTCTCCCGCCTGGCGACCGAACTGGGCGATACGCTCTTCCTCACCCAGCGCACGGGAGCCGAGACCATCTGCGTCGCCCGCAGGCTCGGCGCCTACCCCGTCCAGGTCGTTCCGCTGCGGGTCGGCGACCGCCGACCCCTCGGCGTTTCCAGCGCGGGGCTCGCCCTGTTGGCCGCGCTGCCTCCCGACGAGGCTCACTCCATCCTGCTGCAGAACGCTCCACGGCTTGCGGAATACCGGCTGACGGTCGCAGCCTCGGCGGCGATGGTGCGCGATGCGAGGCGTCTGAACTATGCGCTTCGCGACCGCGGGATCGTGCCCGGGACCCGCGCCATTTCGGTGGTGCTGAGAGATGCGTCCGGCCTGCCCTCGGCCGCCTTGACGCTCGCGGGCGTGGTTCGCCGGCTGTCACCCCGCCGCACGCCCGACATCGCCGAGACGCTCTGGCAAGCGGCGGCGAGCATACAACGCTCCCTTGCTTGACGACGCGCATATCGGGAGATTGGGGAACCCCTTGCGCTGAAGCTGCGTACCTAATGGCGCAGAAGCTGGCCGTGGTCGCCATCATGCTGTGCAGACAACGGGCCATCAGGCCGACCGATTCCCTCGCGCCCGGAGCGGCTGCGGGGGCCGGCATAGGCTGACCCGCGGCGAGCGTCGGTGGCAGAGCGCGCACCGATCGCTAGGGATGTTCCAGGGAGGGATCTTCACCCGGCCGGACGACTTCGCCGTCCTCCTTGGTGAAACTCTCCGGAGGATGGTCGAGCAGTGCCAGCACCGCCTCGGACGGGCGGCAGAGGCGCGTGCCCTTCGGCGTCTCGACGATGGGCCGGTTGATGAGGATGGGATAGGCCATCATGGCGTCGAGAATGGCCTCGTCGGTGAGCGAGGGATCGCCGAGGCGGAGTTCGGCATAGGGCGTGCCCTTCTCGCGCAGGAGCTGGCGCGGCGCGATCCCCATCGCGGCGATCAGCGCCACCAGCCTCTTCCGGCTCGGCGGCGTCTTCAGATACTCGATGACGACCGGTTCGACGCCGCTCGCGCGGATCATGGCGAGGGTGTTGCGGGACGTGCCGCAGGCGGGGTTGTGGTAGATCGTGACGGTCATGGCGCAGGCTCCACTGTCGGCGCCTCGCGGGTGACGGGCAAGGCGAGCGTCACCAGCCAGCAGGCGGCGAGCATGGCAGCCGACCCCGCGAGGCACCCGAGGATGCCGCCGGTCTGGAACAGGAGGCCCGACAGGAGCGTGCCGGCGAAGCGCCCGGCCGCATTGGCCGCATAGTAGAAGCCGACATCCTCCGCCGCCTTTTCCGAGCCTGCATAGGCGAGGATGAGATAGGAATGGACCGAGGAATTGACGGCGAAGGCGACCCCGAAAACGCAGAGCCCGACGACGAGGACGAGATCCGCCCGCGGCGGCTGCAGGGCGAGGATTGCGGCGATGAGGATCGGCACCAGCATCAGCGCGAAGGACCAGAGCCGCGCCGCCGGAACCTCGGCCGAGAGCCCATCCGGGCTGCGCTTCACCAGTGCGGGTGCCGAGGCCTGCACGATGCCGTAGCCGATGGTCCAGACGGCGAGGAAGCCGCCGACCATCGGGAAGGTCCAGCCCGAGGCATAGAGGAAGACCGGCAGCCCGACCACGAACCAGACGTCGCGGGCGCCGAACAGGCCGATGCGGGCGGCCGCCAAGAGGTTGACCCCGCGGCTCTTGCCGAAGAGCTCACGCGCCGTGCCGCTGGCCTTGGCCTTGCCCATCATGGGGGGAAGTGACAGCAAGACCCCTGCGAGAACCAGCCCGAGCGCCGCCGCCATCAGCCAGAGCGCCAGGCGGAAGCCGAAGGCCTCGAGCAGCAGGCCGCCGAGAAAGAAGCCGGCGCCCTTCATGGCGTTCTTCGATCCGGTGAACCAGGCGACCCAGCGGAACAGCCGGCCGTCTGATCCCCCTTCGGCGAGGCGCGCCTCCTTCTCGGTGACCTTGATCGCGGATTTCGAGGCGGTCTTGGTGAGATCCTTGGCGACGCCGCAGATGCCCTGGGCCGCCACCACCCCGGTAACGAGGAAGGCCGCCTCCCAGCCCGGCGACACGGCCGAGAGGATGAGGAAGCCGGCGATCTGCGTCGAGAGGCCGACCGTCAGCATCCGCGTGATGCCGTAGCGCGTCGCCAGCCACCCCCCGATCACGTTGGCGCCGATGCCGGCCGCCTCGTAGAGCAGGAACAGGAGAGCCAGGGTGAAGGGCGAATAGCCGAGCCTGAAGAAGGTGAAGAGGACGAGCATGCGCAGCGCGCCGTCCGTCAGCGTAAAGCCCCAATAGGCCGCGGTGACGATGGCGTAGTTGCGCAGGCCGGCGGAGAGGGCGGCCATGTCAGATCCCGACCGCCGCGAGGTGGTTGGCGAGATCGACCATGCGGCAGGCATAGCCCATCTCGTTGTCGTACCAGGCATAGACCTTCAGCATCACGCCGTCGGTCACCAGGGTCGAGGGGCCGTCGACGATGGCCGAGCGGGTGTCGCGGGCATAGTCGGCCGAGACCAGCGGCAGCGGCTCGAAGCCGAGAATGCCGGCGAGCGGGCCGGCGGCCGCCGCCTTGAAGAGGTCGTTGACCTCCGCCGCACTGGTCGGCCGCTTCACCTGGAAGACGCAGTCGGTCAGCGAGGCGTTGAGGACGGGCGCGCGCACCGCATGGCCGTCGAGCCGCCCCTTGAGCTCGGGGTAGATGAGCGCGATGGCAGTGGCGCTGCCGGTGGTGGTCGGTTGCAGCGACAGCATGGCGGAGCGCGCCCGGCGCAGGTCCTTGTGCGGCGCGTCGACGACGACATTGGTGTTGGTGGGATCATGGATGGTGGTGATCTGGCCGCGCTCGATGCCGAGGGCCTCATGCGCCACCTTCACCACCGGCGCGAGGCAGTTGGTGGTGCAGGAGGCAGCTGTGACGATGGGATGTTTCGCCGGGTCGTAGAGCTGCTCGTTGACTCCGACGACGACGTTGAGAACCGAGGGATCCTTGACCGGTGCGGCGACGATGACGCGCTTGGCGCCGCGCTTCAGATGCCCTTCGAGCATCGCCGGGGTGAGGAACTTGCCCGTGCATTCCAGCACGACATCGACGCCGAGATCGCCCCAGGGGATGTCGGCGGGCGAAGCATGGGCCGAGAAGCCCATCCGCCGGTCGCCGACCGTGACGGCCTTCTCGCCCTCGGCGGCGATGCCGCCGCGCCAGCGGCCCTGCACGCTGTCGAATTCGAGGAGATGGGCGGTGGTGGCAGCGCCGCCCTTGATCTCGTTGAGGTGGACGACGTCGAGCTTGTTGCCGGCGCGCGGATCGTCGGGGCCGCGCCCCGCCGCACCCATCGCCGCCCGCAGGGCCAGCCGCCCGATGCGGCCCATGCCGCTGATCCCCACCCGCATCGTCGTCGCTCCGCTGCTCATCGACCGGATCGCGCCACGGCTTCGGCTGTTCCGCGCCGCTGCACCGCGCCGCCGGCCTCGTACCAGCCCCTGGTGCGGTTCACGATCCAGACGACCGAGAGCATCACCGGCACCTCGACCAGCACGCCGACGACGGTGGCCAGGGCCGCCCCGGAATTCAGGCCGAACAGGCTGATGGCGGCCGCCACCGCCAGTTCGAAGAAATTGCTCGCCCCGATCAGCGCCGAGGGGCCGGCGATGCAGTGCCGCTCGCCCGCGACGCGGTTGAGGAGATAGGCGAGGCCGGAATTGAGATAGACCTGGATCAGGATCGGCACGGCCAGCATGGCGATGATCAGCGGCTGGGCGACGATCTGCCGGCCCTGGAAGCCGAACAGCAGGACGAGCGTCGCCAGCAGGGCCACGAGGGAGGCCGGCTGCAGCAGGGCGAGCAGGCGCTCGACCGCGCCCTCGCCGCCGTGCGCGATGAGGCGGCTGCGCAGCACCTGCGCGAGCACGACCGGGATGACGATGTAGAGCACGACCGACAGCAGCAGCGTCGCCCAGGGCACGGTGATGGCGGAGAGGCCGAGCAGCAGCCCGACGATGGGCGCGAAGGCCACCACCATGATCGCGTCGTTGAGCGCCACCTGGCTGAGGGTGAAATGCGGCTCGCCCCTGGTGAGGTTGGACCAGACGAACACCATGGCCGTACAGGGCGCCGCGGCAAGGATGATCAACCCGGCGATGTAGCTGTCGATCTGCCCGGCCGGCAGCAGGGGCCGGAATAGCCAGCCGATGAACAGCCAGCCCAGCAGGGCCATCGAGAACGGCTTGATGGCCCAGTTGATGAACAGCGTGATGCCGATGCCGCGCCAGTAGGTGCTCACCCGGTGCAGGCTCATGAAGTCGATGCGGACCAGCATCGGAA
>JAEZGJ010000132.1 GCA_023416965.1 Pseudomonadota bacterium
GTCGTGCACGGATTGCACGGCCGCCGCCGCGCCGGATCGGGGGAGAATTTCTGGCAGTTCCGCCGCTTCGCCAGCGGCGAGCCGGCGAGCCGCATCGACTGGCGCCGCTCCGGGCGCGACCAGCACCTCTACGTCCGCGAACGCGAATGGGAGGCGGCCCACCCCGTCTGGATCTGGCCCGACTGCTCGGCCTCCATGCAGTTCGTCTCGCCGCTCGCCTGGGAGACCAAGCGCGACCGCTGCATCGTCCTCGCCTTCGCCCTGGCCGAGATCATGGTGCGCGGCGGCGAGCGGGTCGGCATTCCCGGCATCATGAGGCCGACGGCGAGCCGCGCCATCATCGACCGCATGGCCGATGCCCTTCTGTCCATGCCGGACCTCGCCGCCGCCAGCCTGCCGCCCCGCGCGCCGGTCTCGCGCCTGTCGGAGGTCGTCATCCTCTCCGACTGCCTGGTGCCGCTGGAGACGTTCCGCGAGGAGATCAAGAGCCTCGCCTCCGCCGGCTCCCGCGGCCATGTCCTGCAGATCAACGATCCGATCGAGGAGACCTTCCCGTACAAGGGTCGTGTCGAATTCGAGGAGCTCGAGGAGAGGCTGACCATCACCGCGGGCCGCGCCGAGACCTGGCGGGACGACTATGTGGCGCGCCTCGCCGCGCACCGGGCGGCGCTGCGCCAGGACTGCGACAGCCGCGGCTGGAGCTTCGGCATCCACCGCACCGACCAGCCGCCGGCCACCGCCATTCTCGCGCTGCACCAGCGCATGGGACCGGGCTCGCGTGACGCGGCCCCGCGGATCGGGGGCGCCTGATGCTCGGCCTCCCCCTCGCCTTCGCCTCGCCCCTCGTCCTCTTCGCCCTCGCCGCCCTGCCGGCACTCTGGTGGCTGCTGAGGCTCGTGCCGCCGCGCCCGCGCCGCGTCCGCTTTCCCCCGACGCGCATCCTCATGGACATCGCGCCGAAAGAGGAGACGCCGGCCAACAGCCCCTGGTGGCTGACCCTGCTGCGCCTGCTCCTCGCCGCCATCATCATCCTCGCCATGGCGGGTCCCTTGTGGAACCCGCCGGCCGCGACCTCCGGCGGCCGCGGCCCCGTTCTCCTGTTGATGGATGACGGCTGGCCCTCCGCCGCCTCCTTCGAGCAACGCCAGCGGGTGGCGGGCGAGATCGTCGCCTCCGCCGAGAGCGCCGGCCGCGCCGTCGCGCTGGTGCCCACCGCCCGGCCCGTCATCGACATCGCGCTGGAGACGCCGTCCTCGGTGCGCGAGCGCCTGCGCTCCCTCGAGCCGCAGCCGCATACGCCGGACCGCGCCGCCATCCTGCCGGCGCTGCAGAAGTTCCTTGGCGCCCAGCCTGAGGCCGAGATCGTCTGGCTCACCGACGGCACCGATACCGGCCGCGGCGAGGCCTTCGTCGGCCAGCTCGCGCCGCTGGTGCGCGGCCGCAGCGTCACCGTCTTCGAGGGCGGCACGCCCGCCCCCCTCGCCCTCGCCGGCGCCACCAACACCGCCGGCGGCTTCACCGCCAAGGTGCTGCGCCCCGAGGGCGGTCCCGCCAGGCCAGGGCGCGTCCGTGCCCTCGACAGCCGCGGCCTGCCGCTGGGCGAGGCCGCCTTCGCCTTCGAGGACGGCAAGACGGAGGCGGATGTCCGGTTTGAACTGCCGGTGGAGATCCGCAACGAGATCACCCGGATGGACATCCTCTCCGAACGCTCGGCCGGCGCCGTCCAGCTCGTCGATTCCCGCTGGGCTCGGCGCACCATCGGCGTCGTCTCCGGCGCCAGCACGGACATCGCCCAGCCGCTGCTGTCGCCGACCTATTATCTCGGCCGGGCGCTCGACCCCTTCGCCGACATCCGCACGGTGGAGGGCGCCTCCCCTTCCGAGGCGATCATTCGCTTCATCGAGGGGCGCGTTCCGATGATCGTGCTGACCGATGTCGGCACCGTCACGCCGGTGGCGCGCGACGCGCTCAACCGCTTCATCGACAATGGCGGCATCCTGCTGCGATTCGCCGGCACGCGGCTCGCCGGCGCGCAGAACGACGATCTCGTGCCGGTCAGGCTGCGCCGCGGCGGCCGCCAGCTGGGCGGCGCCCTGTCCTGGGAGACGCCGCAGGCCCTTGCTCCCTTCGGCCGCGAGAGCCCCTTCGCCGACATTCCCGTGCCGGCCGACGTGCGCGTGCGCCGCCAGGTTCTCGCCGAGCCCGATGGGCTGCTGGCGGACAAGACCTGGGCGCAGCTCGCCGACGGCACGCCGCTGGTCACCGCCGAGAAGCGCGGCCAGGGCCTGCTCATCCTCTTCCACGTCACCGCCGACACCTCCTGGTCGGACCTGCCGATCTCCGGCGCCTTCGTCGACATGCTGAAGCGGATCGCCGGCCTCTCTGCCGCCGGCCGCCCTGCCGCCGAGGGCCTCGCGGCGGTGCCGGGCCAGCCCAGGGCGAGCGAGCGGGTCGCGCCCTCTCGCGTGCTCGACGGCTATGGCGGCTTCGTCCGCCCGCCGGCCACCGCCCGTCCCATCCCCGCCGACTGGCGCGAACCCGCGACCTTCGACTATCCGCCGGGCTTCTATGGTCCGCAGGAGGGTACGATCGCCGTCAACGTGCTCGGTCCCGAGGAGCGGCTGAAGCGCCTCGACATCGGCCCCCTGAACGCCACGATCGAGCGGTACCGTCTGGGCGAACCCGTCGATCTCCGCTCCCCGCTGGTGGTGACAGCCCTGATCCTTCACCTCGCCGATGGCCTGATCGTCCTCCTCATCGCCGGCGGCCTCGCTCAGCTGATGGCGGGCCGGCGCGGCCGCACGGCCGCCTGGCTCCTCCTTGCCGGCGGCGCCCTCGCGCTCGCAGGCCAGCCGGCCGAGGCGCAGACCCGCCGCAGCCAGGAGCGGCCGATCGTCTCCACCGGCAACCCGGTGGACGACGCCGCCATCCGCGCCACCCAGTCGACCCGGCTCGCCTATGTCGTCACCGGCTCGCGCGAGGTCGACGACGTCTCCCGCGCCGGGCTGGAGGGCCTCACCCGCTTCCTTTCGGCGCGCACCGCGCTGGAGCCGGCCCAGCCCCAGGGCGTCGACATCGCCCGCGACGAGCTCGCCTTCTTCCCCGTCCTGTACTGGCCGGTGGTGGCGGGGGCCGAGGAGCCGGCGCCGCAGGCGCTGCTGAAACTCGACGCCTATATGAAACAGGGCGGCATGGTCATCTTCGACACCCGCGACGCCCTCACCGCCCGCCCCGGCCAGGCGAGCCCGGCCCAGGCGACGCTGCGCCGCATCCTCGCCGGCCTCGACATTCCCGAGCTTGAGGCGGTGCCGCGCGACCACGTCCTCGCCCGCGCCTTCTTCATCCTGCGCGAATTCCCCGGCCGCTATGCCGACGGTGTCACCTGGGTCGAGGCCATTCCGCCGGCGGGCGACGACGAGGCCGCGCGTCCGGCGCGCGCTTCCGACTCGGTCTCGCCCATCATCATCACCTCCAACGACCTCGCCTCCGCCTGGGCCATCGACCGCCAGGGCAACCCGCTGCTTCCCGTCCAGGGCGAGGCACGCCAGCGCGAGCTCTCCTTCCGCTTCGGCGTCAACCTCGTCATGTATGCCCTGACCGGCAACTACAAGACCGACCAGGTCCACGTCCCCGCCCTGCTCGAACGGCTGGGGAACTGACGCCATGACCCTCGGCATCGTCTGGTCGCCCATCGTCCCCCTCTGGGCCCTCGCCCTCGCCGCCCTCGCGGCGCTGCTCGTCGCCGGCCTGCTGGTCCTGTCGCGCTCGCGTGGCGCCTGGTGGCGGGTCGCGGCCATGGCCCTCGCCCTGATGGCCCTGGCCAACCCGGTCTTCACCCAGGAGGACCGGGACCCCCTGCAGTCGGTCGTCGCCGTCGTGCTCGACCGCTCGGCAAGCCAGTCCCTCGCCGACCGCACCCGCATGACCGATGAGGCCAAGGCCGCCATCGAGCGCTCCTTCGCCCGTTCGCCGGGCTTCGAGGTCCGCTGGATCGATGCCGGCGCCTCCGACGGCCAGACCGACGGCACCCATCTCTTCGAGGCGCTGCGCCAGGGCCTCTCCGACGTGCCGGCCGAGCGCATCGGCGGTGCCATCCTCGTCACGGACGGCCAGGTCCACGACGTCCCCGCCCAGGCCTCGGCCATCGGCTTCACCGCCCCGGTCCATGCCCTCGTCACCGGCCGCTCGACCGACCGCGACCGGCGCGTCGTGCTGACCCAGACGCCGCGCTTCGGCATCGTCCAGCAGAGCCAGACGGTCGGCTTCCGCGTCGAGGACAACGGCACCGGCGGCGCCGTCGCCCAGGCGGCCGTCACCATCAGCCGCGACGGCGAGGTGATCGAGCGGCGCACGGTGACCACCGGCACCACCACCAACGTCTCGGTCCAGATCACCCATGCCGGTGCCAACATCGTCGAGATCGAGGTGGACGGCCTTCCCGGCGAGCTCACCCCCATCAACAACCGCGCCGTGGTCGTCATCGACGGCATCCGCGAGAAGCTGCGCGTGCTGCTCGTCTCCGGCGAGCCCCATGCCGGCGAGCGCACCTGGCGCAACCTCCTGAAGTCGGATGCCGGCGTCGACCTCGTCCACTTCACCATCCTGCGCCCGCCGGAGAAGCAGGACGGCACGCCGATCAACGAGCTCTCGCTCATCGCCTTCCCGACCCGCGAGCTCTTCCAGATCAAGATCCGCGAGTTCGACCTCATCATCTTCGACCGCTATGCCCAGCAAGGCGTGCTGCCGCTGATCTATTTCGAGAACATCGCCCGCTATGTGCGCAACGGCGGCGCGCTGCTCATCGCCGCCGGCCCCGAACACGCCACCTCCGCCTCCATCAACGACACGCCGCTGGAGAGCATCCTGCCGGCCGCCCCCACCGGCGAGGTCATGGAGCGCCCCTTCCACGCCCGCGTCTCCGACCAGGGCCGCCGCCACCCCGTGACGCGCTCGCTGCCCGGCATGGTGGCCGAGGGCAATCCGCAATGGAGCCGCTGGTTCCGCCTGATCGAGAGCCGGCAGCCGGCGCAGGGCGCCACCACCGTCATGGACGGCCCGGATTCGCGCCCGGTCCTCATGCTCACCCGGCAGGGCGAGGGGCGCGTCGCGCTCCTCCTCTCCGACCACATCTGGCTCTGGGCCCGCGGCTACGAGGGCGGCGGGCCGCATCTCGAGCTGCTGCGCCGCCTGTCGCACTGGCTGATGAAGGAGCCGGAGCTGGAGGAGGAGAGCCTGCGCCTCGCCGTGCGCGGCCGCCAGCTCGCCGTCGAGCTGCAGACCATGGCCGAGCGGCCGGAGACCGTGACCCTCACCCGCCCCTCCGGCGACAGCCTCACCGTCGCCATGCAGGACGCCGAGCCGGGCCTCTGGCGCGGCCAGGTCGACATCACCGAACTCGGCCTCTGGCGCGCCCAGGCGGGCCGGCTCACCCGTCTCATCAATGTCGGCCCACCCAATCCGCGCGAGTTCACCGACGTGACCTCCACCACACGCCTGCTGGAGCCGCTGGTGCGCGCGACGGGCGGCGGCCTCTGGCGCATCTCAGAGACCGGCAGCCTCTCCATCCCGCGCATCGTGCCGACGCGCTCGGCGAGCTCCCTGCGCGGCGAGGACTGGATGGGCATCCGCCAGCGCGACGCCTCGGTCGTGCGCGGCATCGGCATCCTGCCGGCCTTCGCGGGCCTGCTCGGCCTCGTCCTGATGCTCGGCGCCCTCACCGCCGTCTGGGCTCGCGAGGGGCGCTAGTCTCCCCGATCGGCCGGCGGCCGGGTCCGGGAACCTATCGGGCCGCCGCAGGGACGGTGCGCGTCGCCGCGGCATGAACCGCGAGGCCGATCAGGCAGAAGGCGAGGAAGCCCGCCGCCGCCAGAAGCGGCGCGCCGGCTGACCCGGTGAAGTCACGCACCCAGCCCGCGGCGGGCGGCAGCAGCGCCAGCCCCAGATAGAACAGCGTGTAGAGGACCCCCATCCCGAAGGCGCGCGTCTCGGCCGATAGGACCTTGCCGGCGAACACCATGATGAGGCTCGACGGCGGCGCCGCCAGCAGGCCGAACAGCGGCAGCGTCAGCCAGGCC
>JAEZGJ010000151.1 GCA_023416965.1 Pseudomonadota bacterium
CCGACTGGGGGGGGGCGGGGGCCGGGCTCGTCCGCTTCATCGAAGCGTTCGAGCCATCCCGTCGGGCCGCTTGAGCGTACTGGACGGGCAGGCGGACCTTGCGAAACGGGGTCGGGACTGCCTAATGAAGGGCTTCGCCCGCCATCGGATGGATCATGGCCACGCTGATCGACACGCTGAAGCGCGACAACCGCCCCCGGCACCCGGAAAAGGCGCATCGGCCCGACCAGCCGATCCAGCGCAAGCCGGAATGGATCCGCGTGAAGGCGCCGGGTTCGCCGAAATGGTCAGAGACCCACAAGATCGTGAAGGAGAACGGCCTCGTCACCGTCTGCGAGGAGGCCGGCTGCCCGAATATCGGCGAGTGCTGGGAGAAGAAGCACGCCACCTTCATGATCATGGGCGACACCTGCACGCGCGCCTGCTCGTTCTGCAACGTCAAGACAGGAATGCCGGCGCCGCTCGATCCCAACGAGCCGGAACACACCGCGATTGCCGTGGAGAAGCTCGGCCTGGAGCATGTGGTCATCACCTCCGTCGATCGTGACGACCTCGCCGACGGCGGCGCCCAGCACTTCGCCGACGTCATCCACGCCATCCGCCGCCGCTCGCCGAAGACGACGATCGAAATCCTCACGCCCGACTTCCTGCGCAAGGAAGGGGCGCTGGAGGTGGTGGTCGCGGCGCGCCCCGACGTGTTCAACCAGAATCTCGAAACGGTGCCGTCCAAGTATCTGAAGGTCCGGCCCGGCGCGCGCTACTTCCACTCCATCCGGCTGCTGCAGCGGGTGAAGGAGCTCGATCCTACCATCTTCACCAAGTCCGGCATCATGGTCGGCCTGGGCGAGGAGCGGAACGAGGTGCTGCAGCTGATGGACGACCTGCGGTCCGCCGACGTCGACTTCATGACCATCGGGCAGTATCTGCAGCCGACCCGCAAGCACCACGAGGTCGTGCGCTTCGTCACGCCCGACGAGTTCAAGGGCTTCGAGACCATCGCCATGGCCAAGGGCTTCCTGCTGGTCTCGTCGAGCCCGCTGACGCGGTCCTCGCACCATGCCGGCGACGATTTCGCCAAGCTCCGGGCCGTCCGCCTGGCACGCCTCGGCCACTGAGGCCGGCGGCGCGATGCGACGCGTTCTGGTGATGGGCTGTTCCGGCTCGGGCAAGTCGACCTTCGCGAAGGCGCTCGCCGATCGGGTGGGCCTGCCCTACGTGTCTCTCGACGGCCTGTTCTGGAAGCCCGGTTGGGTGGAGCCCGACAAAGCGGACTTCGGCGCCCTGGTGCTTCGTGAGGCGGATCGCCCGGCCTGGATCATCGACGGCAATTTTACGAACCATGGCGGCGCCGAACGCCGGCGTGAGAGCGCCGACACGGTCTTCTGGTTCGATCTGCCACGCCGGGTCTGCATGACGGGCGTCTTGCGACGGATCGCATCGACCTATGGCCGGGTGCGGCCGGAAATGGCGGCCGGATGCCCCGAACGGCTGGACCTCGACTTCCTGCGCTGGGTCTGGACCTACCGGCGCGACCAGCGTCCAAAGCAAGTGGCCTATCTCGACCGGCTACGCCCCGACCAGACGCTCGTCACCTTCACCAGCCGGCGGCAGGCCAACGCCTATCTCGCCCGGCTCCGTGCGGCGAAGGCGCACTGACATGCCCGTCTTCAAGACCGAGCGGCGGGTCGGCCATCGCCCCGACCAGATGTTCGACCTCGTCGCCGACGTCGACAAATATCCGCTCTTCGTGCCGCTCTGCGAGGCACTGAAGGTGCGCCGCCGGGTCAACGCAGGCGATGACGGCATCGAGATCCTCGTCGCCGACATGACGGTCGCCTATGGTCCGCTGCGCGAGACCTTCACCAGCCGCGTGACGCTGGACCGGCCGCGGCTGCACATCATCGCCGAATATATCGACGGGCCTTTCTCGCGGCTGGAGAACCACTGGCGCTTCTCCGCGGACGGCGAGGGGACGCGCGTCTCCTTCTCCATCGACTACGAGTTCCGCTCGCGCGCCCTGGCACTCGTCATGGGCGCGGTCTTCGATGCCGCCTTCCGGCGCTTCGCCGAAGCTTTCGAAGCGCGCGCCGACGCGGTTTACGGGCGTCCGGGCGCCTGATCGTCGGTGGCCAGCGCCAGCAGCAGGCCGAGCGCCACACGCACGCTCGCCTGGCGCACCGCCTCCCGGCCGATAGCGCCGAAGCGCTCCTCCCGCAGGACCAGATGATCGCCGCGCCGCGCGGCGAAATGGACGAGGCCGACCGGCTTGCCCGGCGTCGCGCCGCCCGGTCCGGCAATTCCGGTGACGGAGACGGCGATCTGGGCCCGCGACCGGGCGAGAGCCCCGGCCGCCATGGCCGCGGCGGCTTCCGCCGACACCGCGCCATGGGCGGCGAGAGTCGCCTCCGGCACGCCCAGCATCTCCTGCTTGGCTTCGTTCGTGTAGGTGACGAAGCCGCGGTCGACCACGTCGGACGAGCCGGCAACGGCGGTGAGCGCGGCGCTGACGAGGCCGCCGGTGCAGCTCTCCGCCGTCACTGTCATCAGCCCGCGCGCGCGGCACGCGGCGAGCACCTCCGTTGCCAGTCGCTCGGTCTCGCTGTCGTTCATCTCACTCTCCCGGCAGACGGAGGGTGGCGACGGCGAGGGCGGCGAGACCTTCACGGCGCCCGGTGAACCCCATTTTCTCGGAGGTGGTCGCCTTGACGGCGATGCGGTCGGCGCCGACGCCGAGAATGGCCGCCATCCGTTCCCGCATGGCCTCGCGATGCGGTCCGACGCGGGGGGCTTCACAGACTACCGTCACGTCGAGCATGGCGAGGCGGCCCCCCCGGGCGGCGAGGAGGCCCGCCGCGTGGGCGAGGAACCGGTCGGAGGAGGCACCCCGCCATTGCGGATCGTTCGGCGGAAAATGGCTGCCGATGTCGCCGTCGGCAAGCGCCCCGAGGATGGCATCGGTTGCGGCATGGAGCACCACGTCGCCGTCGGAATGGGCGAGGACGCCGCGATCATGGGCGATTCGAACGCCGCCGAGCCAGACGTGGTCGCCCTCGGTGTAGGCATGGACGTCATAGCCTTGGCCGACCCGCACGTCGTTCATCGCCGCCTGCATCCGCCGCTCCGCCGCATCGAAATCCTCCGGCAGGGTCAGTTTCACATTGCCCGCCTCGCCGGGAAAGACCGTGACGGGATGGCCGGCCCATTCCATCACCGCGGCATCGTCGGTCAGTCCCGCGACTCCGCCGGCTGCGGCGCGGCGATGAGCGTCCAGGAGTGCCGCGAAGACAAAGGCCTGGGGAGTCTGCACCGCGCGGAGACCCGCGCGGTCCGGCGCGCCGACGACCCGACCACGGGCGTCCACGACCTTGATCGTGTCGACCACGGGGGTGCCTGGAATTGCTGCGGCGACGCCGCCCGCAACGGCCGCGATGGCGTCATCGATGAGCCGCGCGGAGACGAAGGGGCGGGCGGCATCGTGGACGAGGACGATGTCGGGAGAGATCGACGCCAGCGCCTCCAGACCCGCCAGCACAGAGGCCTGCCGGGTCTCTCCGCCGAGGACCGGCCGCAGCATCCCGGCCGATGACGGCACTGCCATTGTGTAAAGGGCCTCGTCGCCCTCCCCGATCACCACCAGCACGGATGCGACACCGTCATGATGCTGGAATGTCCTTACTGCATGGCTGAGGAGCGGCCGACTGCCGATCGCCCGGTACTGCTTCGGCAGGCCGCCGCCGGCGCGCAGGCCGCGAC
>JAEZGJ010000197.1 GCA_023416965.1 Pseudomonadota bacterium
AAGTCGCCGACCGGCTTTCCGGGCATGTTGTGCATCCCGTAGATCTCCTGGATCCCGAAACGCTCCATCATCCCGTCGTCGACCATCTCGCGGCCGCCGCCGCCGCCCTCCTCGGCCGGCTGGAAGATGACCGCGACCGTGCCGTCGAAATTGCGGGTCTCGGCGAGGTACTTGGCGGCGCCCAGCAGCATCGCCGTGTGCCCGTCATGGCCGCAGGCATGCATCCTCCCCGGCACCTTGGAGGCGTGCGGCAGGCCGGTGATCTCGCTGAGCGGGAGGGCGTCCATGTCGGCGCGAAGGCCGATCACCTTGCCCGAGCCGGTGTTGCGGCCCTTGATGATGCCGACCACGCCGGTCTGGCCGATGCCGGTGACGACCTCGTCGCAGCCGAACTCGCGCAGCTTGTCGGCGACGATGCCGGCCGTGCGATGCACGTCGAACATCAGCTCGGGATGTTCGTGGAAGTCGCGGCGCCAGGCGGTGACTTCGTCGTGGAGGGCGGAAATGCGGTTGACGATAGGCATGGTGGTCTCCGGGAAGAATGGCGCCGGTCAGGCAGGCAGGCGAGTCTCGACGAGTTTGGCCCAATAGCTCATGCCGATGGGAAGAATCTCGTCGTTGAAGTCGTAGGACGGGTGGTGCAGGCCGAATGCGCCCCCCTGGCCGATGCCGATCATGCAGCCCGGCCGCTCCTCCAGCATGAAGGCGAAGTCCTCGCCGCCCATGGGCGGCTCGACGTCCCGCTGGACCCCGCCTTCCCCGAGAACTGCGGTGGCGGCGGCAGCGGCAGCGGCGCTTGCCGCTGGCGTGTTCATGACGCTCGGGCAGGCGCGGTCATAGGTCAGGGTGGCGGTGGCGCCATAGGCGGAGGCGGTCGCCTCCACCACCTGACGGAGCCTGCTCTCCACGAGGTCCTGGACCTCCCTGGACAGGGTGCGGACCGTGCCGCGCAGGACCGCCGTCTGGGGAATGACGTTGTTGGCCGCTCCGCTCTCCACCGCGCAGAGCGACAGCACGGCGCTGCCGAGGGGGTCGACGGCACGGGAGACCACCGCCTGGGCGGCGATGACGATCTGCGCGGCGACCAGCACCGTGTCCACCGCCAGGTGGGGCTTGGCCGCATGGCCGCCCTTCCCCTCGACCAGGATCCGGATCCAGTCCACCGCGGCGCTCGCCGCGCCGGTGATGACCTGGATTGTGCCGACGGGGTCCTGGCTGTTGTGCATGCCATAGACCTCGTGGATGCCGAAGCGCTCCATCAGGAGGTCGGCGACCATGGCGCGGGCGCCGTGGCCGCCCTCCTCGTCCGGCTGGAAGATGAGAACGGCCGTGCCGTCGAAATTGCGGGTCTCGGCGAGATATTTGCCGGCGCCGAGCAGCATGGCCATGTGGCCGTCATGGCCGCAGGCGTGCATCCGCCCCGGCACTGTCGAGGCGTGGGGGACGTCGCTGGTCTCATGGATGGGCAGTGCGTCCATGTCGGAGCGCAGGCCGATCACCCTCCCCGAAGTGGTGCGCGCGCCCCGGATGACGCCGACCACGCCCGAGCGGCCGATTCCGGTGATCACCTCGTCGCAGCCGAAGGACCGGAGCCTCTCCGCCAACAGCGCGGCGGTACGCGGCAGGTCGAAGTTCAGCTCGGGAGGGCGGTGGAAATCCCGCCGCCAGGCCGTGGCCTCCTCGTGCAGCGCGGCGATCCGGTTGACGATCGGCAAGGCGGTCTCCGGCCTCAGGCGGGCATGCGGGTTTCGACGAGCCGGGCCCAGTAGCTCATGCCGATGGGGAGGATCTCGTCGTTGAAGTCATAGGCCGGGTGGTGGACGCCGAACTCGCCGCCCTGCCCGATGCCGATCATGCAGCCCGGCCGCTCCTCCAGCATGAAGGAGAAGTCTTCCGATCCCATGGTCGGCGGCTTGTCGCGGCGGACGTTCTCCACCCCGACGATGGAGGCGGCGACGGCCGCGGCGTGCTCGGCCTCTGCGGCATGGTTCACCACCATGGGGCAGCCATAGGTGTAGGTGAAGGTCGCCTTCGCGCCGTAGCTCTCGGCGGTCTTCTCGACGACCTCGCGCAGACGCTGCTCGACGAGGGCCTGGACGTCCTTGGTGAGCGTGCGCACCGTGCCGCGCAGTTCCGCCGTCTGCGGGATGACGTTGTTGGCGTGGCCGGCATTGAAGGCGCAGATCGAGACCACGGCCGAGCCCAGCGGGTCGATGTTGCGGGCGACGACGGACTGCACGGCGATGACGATCTGGGCGGCGACGAGCACGGTGTCGACGGCGAGGTGCGGCTTTGCGGCATGGCCGCCCCTGCCCTCGACAAGCACGTGGATGCGGTCGGCGGCGGCGCTGGTCGGCCCGGCACGCACCGAGAGGGTGCCGGCCGGGTCGATATTGTTGTGCATGCCGTAGACCTCCTGGATGCCGAAGCGCTCCATCATGCCCTCGGCCACCATCTCGCGGGCACCACCGCCGCCCTCCTCCGCCGGCTGGAAGATCAGCGCCACCGTGCCGTCGAAATTGCGTGTCTCCGCGAGGTATTTGGCCGCTCCCAGCAGCATGGCCATGTGGCCGTCATGGCCGCAGGCATGCATCTTCCCCGGCACGGTGGAGGCATGGGGAAGACCGGTGATCTCGGTCAGCGGCAGGGCGTCCATGTCGGAGCGCAGGCCGATGACCTTGCCGGACGTGGTCTTCGCGCCGCGGATGAGGCCGACAACGCCGGTGCGGCCGATGCCCGTCACCACCTCATCGCAGCCGAATTCACGGAGCCTGTCGGCAACAATGGCGGAGGTGCGGGGCAGGTCGAAGAGCAGTTCAGGATGCTGGTGGAAGTCGCGGCGCCACGCGGTGGCTTCGTCATGCAGCCCGGCGATCCGGTTCACGATCGGCATTGATGCGTCCCTGGGGAGAAAGACCCACAGAACCGAAGGCGGCAGCGGCGGTCAACCGGGCTGCCATGCGGTCGGGTCCTCTTGACGCGCATGGCTCCTATCGGCTCCCTCGGTCGGATGAAACTCTCCAGCATCGACCTCCTCGAACGCCTCGTCGGCTTCCCCTCGGTGTCCGACGCCAGCAATCTCGACCTCGTCGCCTTCATCGGCGAATACCTCACCGCCCACGGGGTCGCCTACGAGGTGATCCACCAGCCCGACGGGCGCAACGCCAACATCTGGGCGACGATCGGCCCGCGCATCGACGGCGGCGTGGTGCTCTCCGGCCATCTCGACGTGGTGCCGGTGGAGGGCCAGCCCTGGACAAGCAACCCGTTCACGCTGACGCCCAAGGGCGACCGGCTCTACGGCCGCGGCGCCTGCGACATGAAGGGCTTCGACGCCTGCGTGCTGGCGGCCGTGCCGGCCATGGTCGCCGCAGACCTTAAGCGGCCCATCCACATCTGCCTGACTGCCGACGAGGAGATCCGGATGGACGGCGCCCGCGCCGTCATCGAGCGCCTCGGCAAGGACTGGACGAGGCCCTCCGTCTGCATCGTCGGCGAGCCGAGCCGCATGAAGGTGGTGACCGGCCACAAGGGCTACATGCGCATCGACACCCATGTGCGCGGCCACGAGGTGCATTCCTCCAACCGCTATGCCGGCGTCTCCGCCATCTTCGTCGCCGCCCGCCTGGTCACCTGGATGGAGGAGCGCGACCTCGCCAACAAGGCCGAGGCGGAGGCGAACGGCGGCGCCCCCTATTTCGATCCGGGCTGGACCATGCTGCATGTAGGGACGCTCTCCGGCGGCACGGCGCACAACATCACCGCCCTCGACTGCCATTTCGTCACCGGCATCCGGGTGGTGCCGGGAGACGACGGCATGCGCTACCTCCGGGAATACGAGGATTTCGTGCGGCGCGAGATCGAGCCGGCGATGAAGGCGGTGCATCCCGACGCGGGGGTGACCATCACCTGGCGGGTGGGCGGCGAGCCGCTGGTGCGCGAGGAGGATGGCGAGGCCGAGCGCATCACCCGCCGTCTCACCGGCGACAACGGCATCCAGGTCGTGCCCTACGGTGCCGAGGCCGGGCTGTTCCAGGCCGCCGGCATCTCCACCGTCATCTGCGGGCCAGGCGACATCGCCCAGGCGCACCAGCCCGACGAGTGGATCGAGGTGTCGGAACTCGCCAAGTGCGACGCCTTCCTCGCGGGTCTCATCCGCGAGTGCTCCGCCTGAGGGGAGGCTGCGAACCAGCGCTTGATCAGGCCCTACCCTCACCCTCCCCGCGCTCCGCGCAGGGAGGGGGACTATGGCGTCCCGCCTGATCGGGACGGTAGGGCCTGGCTCCGCCGTAACACACCCGACGCGACGCAGTGGTCTCCCCCCCTCGCCAGAGGGGAGGATGCGGCTGGGGTCCTGGAACCAGCGCCCTCGTCGCTCGAAAGAAGAACCCTCCCCGCCGGAGCGGGAAGGGCGAGGGTCACAGCATCGGAAATCAGCGCTGGCGGGCGATGATTCGCGCCTGGATGCCGTCATAGACCCCCTGCGGAATGATGTTCTTGCGGACGAGTTCGTCCTTGCCGCGATAGGGGCGGCCGGCGATGATCGCCTTGGCGCGAGCCTCGCCGATGCCCGGCAGCACGCGCAGCTCGGCCT
>JAEZGJ010000302.1 GCA_023416965.1 Pseudomonadota bacterium
GCCGACGGCCTGCCCGATCCCGGCCCGACGCTCTGCGCCTGTTTCTCCGTCGGCCTCACCGCCGTCGCCGCGGCCATAGCGGCGGGGGCCGGCGATGTCGACGCCGTCGGCCGCGCCACGAAGGCCGGCACCAATTGCGGCTCCTGCCGCTCGGAGATCCGCAAGGTGCTGGAGGCGGCGAGGAGCCCCGTCCCCGCATGAGCGGCCGGCGCCGGCGGCACGAGACAAAGGCGGCGCCGCATCCTATCACTCGGTCATGGACCTGGGACTGAGGAACAGATCGGCCATCGTCTGCGGCGGCAGCCGCGGCATGGGCCGCGCCGCGGCGGAGATGCTGGCGGCCGAGGGCGTGGCGCTGACGCTCTTCGCGCGCAATCCCGAGCGGCTGGACGCGGCGGCCGCCGAGATCCGCGCCCGCTTCGGCGTATCCGTGGCAACGGTGTCGGGCGACGTCACCCTCGCTGCCGACCGCGACCGGCTCGTCGCCGCCTGCCCGGCTCCCGACATTCTCGTCACCAATGCCGACGGCATGCCACCCGGCGATTTCCGCGCCTGGTCGCGGGAGGACTGGATCGCCGCCCTCGACGCCATGATGCTTGCCCCCATCGATCTGATGAAGGCGACGGTGGACGGCATGATGGCGCGCGGCTTCGGCCGCATCGTCAACATCGTCTCGCGCTCGGTGAAGAGCCCGCAGGCCGAGATGGGCCTGTCCAACGGCGCCCGCTCCGGCCTCGTCGGGTTCGTGGCGGGCCTCGCCCGCCAGACGGTGGGGCGCGGCGTCACCATCAACAACGTCCTGCCCGGCATCGTCGCCACCGACGCGCAGAAGCACCACGTGGAGAAGCTCAGCGCCATGACAGGGCGGCCTTACGCCGAGATCTGGGCCGAGCGCGCCGCCCAGAACCCCGCCGGGCGCTACGGCGAGGCGGCGGAGATCGGCGCCACCATCGCCTTCCTCTGCTCGGCCCATGCCGGCTTCATCACCGGCCAGAGCCTGCTGGTCGACGGCGGGCAGTATCCCGGGACCTATTGAGCGAGGCGGGGATCGCGCTGGAACCTCGGCCGGGGGCGACCGGTTCCTTCCCTGGGGCTTGGCAAGGAGGATCCGCGATGAACAACGGCTCACGTGACGACGGCCGGTCGGCCAAGGACGCGCCGCGTTTCGACCAGGCGCAGCCGAACCAGCCACAGCAGAATCAGTCGCAGCAGAACCAGGGCGGCGGCAGCGGCCAGCAGCAGGGCGGCTTCCCGCACGAGAACGGCGGCTGGGGCCAGGCCGAGCAGGACCTGCTCCGCGACGACAACGAGGACGAGATCGAGTCGGGCGACAAGGCGCACCAGCGCCAGGCACGCCCCACCGGCATCTGACGCAGTGAAGAGGCCGCCCCCCACTGGGGCGGCGGCCTTCGTCTTCAGTGGGACGACGCCATCTGGCGGCAGCTCTCGGCGCAACGCCGGCAGGCGGCGACACAGTCCTCCATGTCGCCCAGCCTCTCGCAGTCATCCGCGCATTCGCTGCAGATCTCCGCGCATTCGGCGCAGGTATGGACATGATGGGGGCTGCCGAGCAGCATGAAATGCGCCGCGGTCCGGCAGATCTCGGCGCAGGCCATCATCAGCGTGAAGTGCTTCTTCTCGACATGGGCGCCGCCGACCTCCAGGCAATGGCCCATGGCCGAGGAGAGGCAGGTGCGATAGCAGGCGAGGCACTCCTCGATGCACCGGTCCATGGCTTCCGAATGTCCTGAATGATGCATGGTGTCCTCCCGTGTCAGGCGGTGATGCGAAGCTGCGGGTATGGGGATCACGGTCAACCGTGCGGGCCCCTACCCTGTTCCTTTCCGACCCCAGGCCGCCGTTAAGGAACGCGGCCGCCGCCCCGCCGTTTCGCTCACACGCCGAATCGAGGAGAGCAGGAATGGAAGGAGCACCGCCTCCGCGGCGCCGCGTGGTCATCATCGGCGGCGGTTTCGCCGGCCTCGAGGCGGCCCGCGCCCTTCGTAACGCGCCGGCGGACGTCGTGCTCGTCGACCGCAACAACTACCATTGCTTCCAGCCGCTCCTGTACCAGGTCGCCACCGCCGCCCTCTCGCCGGGCGAGATCGCCTGGCCGATCCGCTATCTGCTGCGCGGCCAGCGCAATCTCACGGTCTATCAGGCCGAGGTCCACGGCATCGACCGCGAGGCGCGGGTGGTTCATGCGGGCGCCCACGCCTTCGCCTTCGACCAGCTCGTCATCGCCACCGGCGCAACCCATTCCTATTTCGGCCATCCCGAATGGGCCGAACATGCGCCGGGCCTGAAGCGGATCGAGGACGCCACCGCCATCCGCCGCCGCGTGCTCTGCGCCTTCGAGGCGGCGGAGCTGGCCCCGCCAGAAGATCAGGCGCGGCTCCTCACCTTCATCGTGGTCGGCGGCGGCCCCACGGGGGTCGAGATGGCCGGCGCCATCGCCGAGATGGCCCGCCTGTCGCTGCGCCGCGACTTCCGCCGCGTCGACACGACCATGGCCCGGATCATCCTTATCGAGGCGGGGCCGAAAATTCTCGCTGCCTTCCCCGACGATCTCTCCGCCTATGCCAGGCGGGCCCTCGCGGCACAGGGTGTCGAGGTGCGGCTCGGCGCGGCGGTGGAGCGCTGCCTGCCGGAGGGCGTCCTGGTCGGCGGCGCCCTCATCCCTGCCTCGGTCACGATCTGGGCGGCTGGCGTCCGGGCCTCCCCGGCGGCGGCCTGGCTCGGGGCTGCGGCCGACCGGGCCGGCCGGGTCACCGTGGAAGAGGATCTCTCGATCGCCGGCGATCCCGACGTCTTTGTGGTCGGCGACGTCGCCGCGGTGGCGGGCGAGAACGGCAGGCCCGTCCCGGGCATCGCCCCCGCCGCCAAGCAGATGGGCCGCTATGTCGGGCGGCTGATCGGCGACCGCATCGCCGGGCGGCCCTTCGCCGGGCCGTTCCGCTACCGCCACCAGGGCGATCTCGCCACGATCGGGCGAGACGCCGCCGTCGTCAGCCTCGGCGGGTGGAAACTGACCGGGCGGCTCGCCTGGCTGTTCTGGTCCATCGCCCACGTCTATTTCCTCATCGAGGCGCGCAGCCGCCTCGCGGTCGCCGTGGACTGGGCCTGGAGCTATGTGACCCACCGGCGCGGCGCGCGTCTCATCGTCGGCGGGGCCGAGGGCGCGCCTGCCGCTCCGGCGACGGCGGTGACGCCCCCGCGGCCGGCAGCTGCTGCGCAGGAACGGGCGCTCCGCGTCTAGGCCGGCTATTCGCCGCGCCCGTAGATGCGGTCGATGACCGCCGCCACCTCGCAGACCGACTCCACCGCGGGATCGTAGCCCCCGTCCGTCGCGAGCGCCCGGGCCCAGTCGGCGGCCACCCGCCCGCCCCAGTCGTCGGGCGGGGCGCAGAGCGGCAGGGTCCGCGTGCCTTCATAGCGGTCGGCGGTGAAATCGTAGAAGGAGCCGGCGACATTGCCGAAGCGGGCGCCGCCCCGGGTGCCGTGGAACACGGCCTCGATCTGAGCGTCGCGGCCGACCGGCAGGCGCCAGGAACAGGCGAGGCGCAGCACGGCGCCGTCCTCGAGCTCGACGGTGGCCAGCGCATGGTCCTCGACGACGCCGTCGAGCCCGGCGAGGCGACGCCCCTCCTTGAAGAGCTGGCTGGAGACGGCGGCGACCCCGGGGCCGCCGAGCACCCAGAGGGCGAGGTCGACGAGATGGATGCCGAGATCGACGACGCAGCCGCCGCCAGACAGGACCGGATCGTAGAACCAGGGCTTGTCCGGCCCGTAGCCGTTGTGGAAGACGAGGTCGGCGGACTGGATGCGCCCGAGTTCGCCCGACCCGACCACGTCGCGGATGGCCTCCATGGCCCGGGTGCGGCGATAGGAGAGGTCGACTCCGAGCAGCAGTCCGGCGGAACGCGCCGCCGCCACCACGGCGCGCGTCTCGGCGGCGTCGCGCCCCAGCGGCTTCTGGCAGAAGACGGCCACGCCCGCCTCCAGCGCCCGGATCGCCTGGTCGGCATGGAGGGCGCTGGGCGTCGCGATCACCAGCCCGTCAAGGTCGCGGGCGAGGAGATCGTCGAGCGTTGCGCAGGAGGCCGCTTCGGGGGCGAGCGCGAGCGCCTCGGCGACCGCTTCGGTGGAGGCGTCGGCGACGGCGACCGTCTCGGTCAGCCCGTCTTCGACGATGGCCGACATCCGGTGACGGCCGATCCAGCCGACTCCGAGATAGCCGATGCGCGGGCGCCGCGCGGTCAGGGGACGTGCGGCCGGGGTCATGGCAGGACCAGCGCCTTTATGAATCCGTCGGGCTTGTCGCGCGTCGCGTCCAGCGCCTCGCCGAGCCGGTCGAGGGGGAAGCGGTGGGTGTAGAGCGGCGCGGGGTCGAGCCGGCCCTCCGCCACCGCCGCCACGGCGCGGCGCATGCCGTCCACATAGATCGCCGGGTCGCGTTCGTGGGCGGTGATCACGTCGAGGCCCCGCCAGTTGCACAGCTGCATGTTGATGCTGCGCGGCCCGTCCTGGTGATAGCCCGCGACGACGAGCCGCCCCCGTTCGCGCGTCAGTTCCGCGGCGAGGTCCAGCGGCCAGGGCTTGCCCACCGCCTCGATGACGACGTCGCAGAAGCGGCCGCCGGTCAGGTCCCTCACCCGCCCGATGAGCCCCTCGTGGTCGTCCAGGACCAGAGTCTCGGCAGCGCCCATCCGCCGGGCAAGGTCGAGGGCGAAGCGCCGCCGCGACAGGGCGATGACCCGCGCCCCCGCACCGGCGGCGAGCTGGACCAGGAGCGCCCCGATGAAGCCGATGCCGATGATGGCCACCGTGTCGCCGGCGCGAATGCCGCTGCGCGCCATGATGTTCATGGCGCAGCCGAGCGGTTCTCCGGGGAAGGGCTGGCCGTCGAGCGCAGCGGGCAGCGGCACGACCGCATCCGCGGCGGCAATGTCGTAGCCGGCATAGGCCCGGTAGCTCAGCGCGGCGACGCGGTCCCCGGTCCGGAGACCGGTGACGCCTTCGCCGAGCGCCTCGACGGTGCCCCAGCCCTCGTGGCCGAGATCGCCGGGGGCGGTGGGGAAGCGCATCCAGTCGGGCCCAGCCCAAGGCGTCAGGTTGGAGGCGCAGACGCCGCAGCCCTCGATCCGTACCCTGACCTCGCCGGGGCCGGGTTCCGGCCGCGACAGGTCGACAAGGATGACCCTGCCCGGCGCGGCGATCACCGCTGCCGCCATCGTCGCCTCGGGCGCGACGGCGCCTCCCGCCGGAACGGCCCCGGCTGGCGTCTCTGTTCTCACGTCTCCGCGCTCCGTTCCTCGATGACGTCCAGAACCGCCTCCGGCGCCACGTCCGTCTTGATCTGCCCGAAGCCGGCAATGGCGCCCTGATCGACCCCCACCTTGTCGGAGATCGCGCCGATGAGGGTGGCGAGCTTGGTGAGCTCGTGCTCCGTCAGCAGGCTGATATGCAGGTCGAGTTCCGCCCGCCTTTCGGCTTCCGCCGCCATCCGGTTCTGGGTGATCAGGACGAAGGTGGACAGGAAGATCGCCTCGACCGAGGCCGCCATGGCGAGCACGACGAAGGTCGGGTCGAAGCGCGGGAGGATCGGCACGAGGCCGCTGTTGACGAGGATCCAGGCGCCGTAGAGCACGAGGTGCAGGTAGACGAAGGTCATGCTCCCGGTGAAGGAGGTGATGACGTCGGCAATGCGCGCCTGCGCGCCCTGGCGGCGCTGTTCCTCGGCGCGCCGGCGGGCGAGAGCCTCGACATTGGCCTCGAGAGTCTCGCCGATGCCGCCGGGCATGTGGGGCTTTTGGGGCATCGCGGTCAGGAGGCCAGCGTCGCCAATGCCGGCGTCGCAGCGGGACGCGTCTCGACTGGGCCGGCATAGCGCTGCACCATGTCGGCGCAGAAGGCGGCGAATTCCTCGGCCACGAGGGGCGGGCTCGTGTGATGGGCCTCGATGCCGCGGTGCTCCGGCGTGAAGCAGAAGGTGACGGTGACGTCGAAATCGGCCAGCGCCTCCATCTGCCGGTCGAACCAGTCGAGCGCATTGGGCCGGAAGGAATCCGCCCAGGAGAGGCCAGTGCGGAGGTGACGCACGCCGAGCTGCTTCAGCCAGCCGACGGCCTCGTCGAGGCGGTGGTCCTCGAAGTGGAACCACTGGCAGATGCCGAGGTCGCCACCATGTTCGGCGAAGACATCGAGCGAGGGCTTGGGCGTGCCGTCCTCGCGCAGGAGCCCCATGTAGAAGTGCCGGTAATAGGACGAGCCTTCCGCCTCCCGGTGGCGTGTCGTCGCCCCCCAGGCCCGCGGCAGGTCGTAGAGGCTGTACCAGTGGATGCGCGGGGCCTGGCCGGCGAGGAGTTCGGCGCTGCGCCGCAGGCCCCAGGCCTGGACCTCCTCCGAACCGAAGGAGGAGACGCCGACTTCCGTCACCCAGACGGGCTTGTCGGTGACGGCGCGAATCTCCGCCACCCTCTCCGGCCAGGCTTCTATGGGCCAGAGGTTCCAGTCGAGCGGGAAGCCGTGCACCGCCACCGCGTCGACGTGATCGAGGGCGCCCTTCCCGGCGAGGCGGAGGAGAAAGCCCGGATCGATGGGCGACATGCCGCCGAGCACCCGCGTGAGACCGGGGGCCACGGCGCCGACCGCGCTGCCGGTCAGGCGGACGAGTTCGGCGAAACGGTCCCATTCCGGATCGAGGAGCGGATCCCAGTGCGACTTGTTGTTCGGCTCGTTCCAGATCTTCACCGCCTCGATCACGGGCGCGCCTCCTCTCGCTCCCCGCCCGGGCGGGCGGGATAGACGGCGCCGGCGGGCGTCGGACGAGCGGTCCGCCGGCAGATGTAAACCTCATCCTCGGGATGGTCGGTGATCTCGAAGCCGGCGCTGCGCAGCATGGCCTCGGCGCAGGCGGCATTGGGCACCCACCAGTTGGTCCAGTCGCGGGCATATTGATGCTCGACGAAGTGGAGCTTCGGGTAGCCGGACCTGTCGAAATGGTCTGTGTCGAAGAAGTCGTAGTCGGCCGCGACCCGCTCGACCTCCCGCGCGCCCCGCTGCATCGACTGGAAGACCAGCATGTCGCCGGCCACGTGCTCGTGGATGAGGTCGAGGGCGAGAAGCGGGTGGCGCAGGTGGTAGAGCACGCCCATGAAGAGGACGATGTCGAAGCGCTCGCCGAGGGCGGCGACGTCGTAGATGGAGAGCTCGCGGAACTGGATGTCGAGCTCCAGCACCTCCGAGGCGAGCCGTGCCTGGGCGAGGTAGCGCGGATCGGAATCGATGCCGAGGACGCGGCCGGCGCCGCGGCGCTTCATCTCCATCGAGTAGAAGCCGGCATTGCAGCCGATGTCGAGGACGCTCGCCCCCTTCAGGTCCTGGGGGATGGCGTGGGCGAAGCGGTGCCACTTGTCCGCCGGATAGTGGTGGAGGAAGTGGTTGGGGGCGGTGCGCACGCCCTTCAGGTCGAGGTCGTGGAACCAGTCTCCGAGGGCCGACACCCGGCTCTGGATCTCGTCGCGCGTCAGGTCCATCGCCATCCCGTCAGTTCGCCCCGGACTCGCGGACAACGGGATTGCCGGTAGCCGGTTCCAATTCATCGCCCTCCCGATACCGGAGGCGCAGCAGCGGCTGAGAAAAGGAACAAGGCCGGGAGACGTCAGGTTGCTTGGGCGACTTGCCGCACCTCGCCCCTCCAGCCCCGAGCCGACGATGAGCAAAGCGAAGACCCTGACCGATCACGACGCCATCCGCCGCTGGGCGGAGGAAAGGGGTGGCCGGCCCGCGCGGGTGCGCCAGACCGCGGACGGCAAGGGCGGCGGCCTGCTGCGTTTCGATTTCGGCGAGCCCGAGGAACGGCTGGAGGAGATCGACTGGGAGACCTTCTTCCAGATCTTCGAGGAGAACGGGCTCGCCCTGCTCGAACAGGACGAGACGGCGAGCGGCAAGACCAGCCGCTTCTTCAAGTTCGTCAACCGCTAGGGCGCGTCCATGGCCGAGACCATCCTGATCACCGGCGGCGCCGGCTTCGTCGGGCGCCATGTCGCCTTCGCGCTCCTCGCCAGGGGCTATCGCGTCCGCGCCCTCGACGGCCTCATCGGCCAGGTTCACCCCGACGGCCGCAGGCCGGGCGAACTCGACCCCGCCGTCGAGCTGATGATCGGCGACATCCGCGACGGCGTCGCGGTAAGGGCCGCGCTCGACGGCGTCGACGCGGTGATCCACCTCGCGGCCGAGGTGGGCGTCGGCCAGAGCATGTATGCGGTCGATCGCTATACATCGGTCAACGATCTCGGCACCGCCGTTCTGTTCCAGCAGCTCATCGACCGGCCGGTACGGCGTGTGGTCACCGCCTCCTCCATGAGCGTCTACGGCGAGGGCCTCTACCGCAGCCGCGACGGCCGGCTGGTGGAGGACGCGGTGCGTCAGGGTCGCAATCCCGACGGCTCCTGGGAGCCGCTCGGGCCCGACGGTGTGCCGATGGAGCCGGTGCCGACGCCGGAGACCAAGCAGCCTTCGCTGCGCAGCGTCTATGCCATCAACAAATACGTCCAGGAGCGGCTGACCCTGACCCTCACCCGCCAGTACGGCATGCAGGGCACCGCCCTGCGCCTCTGGAACATCTACGGACCCGGCCAGGCGCTCTCCAACCCCTATACCGGCGTCCTCGCCATCTTTGCCTCGCGCATCGCCAACGGTCGCCCGCCCATGATCTTCGAGGACGGCCGGCAGCGCCGCGATTTCGTTCATGTGCGCGACGTGGCCCGCGCCTTCCTTCTCGCGCTGGAGCGGCCCGAGGCTGACGGGGAGGTCTTCAACATCGGCTCCGGCATAGACCGCACCGTCACCCAGGTGGCGCTGCTCCAGGCCGCCGCGATGGGCCGGTCGGACCTCGCCCCGGAAATCACCGGTCAGCAGCGCGCCGGCGACATCCGCCACAACATTCCGGACCTGACCAAGGCGCGGACAGAGCTCGGCTTCGAGCCGAAGGAGGACTTCGCCGACGGCCTTGCCGAACTCGCGGCCTGGGTGGCGCGCAGCGAGGCTCGCGACAGGGTGGCCGAGGCGCGGCGCGAGCTCGAAGAGCGGGGCCTCGTCGCATGAGCACGCCGCCCCTTCTCGTCACCGGCGGCGCCGGCTTCATCGGAAGCAATCTCGCCGACCGGCTCGCAGCCGGGGGACATCGGGTGCGCATCTACGATTCCCTGGCCCGGGCCGGCGTCGAGGAGAACCTCGCCTGGCTGCAGGAGTGCCACGGCGACCGCATCGAGCCGGTCATTGCCGACATCCGAGACGAAGACGCCCTGCGCCGGGCGACGGCCGATGTCGCCGCCGTCTTCCATCTCGCCGCCCAGGTGGCGGTGACCACCAGCCTCGCCGACCCCGCCGCCGATTTCGGCGTGAACCTCAAGGGAACCTTCGCGCTGCTGGAGGCTTTGCGGGCCCGGGGCGAGCCGGTCCCGCTGGTCTTCGCCAGCACGAACAAGGTCTATGGCGACCTCGCCGACATTCCGCTCTCCCTGAAGGGCGATGCCTGGCTGCCCGCGGACGACCAGGTCCGCCGCCGCGGCATCGGCGAGGACCGCCCGCTCGACTTCCACACGCCCTATGGCTGCTCCAAGGGGGCCGCAGATCAGTATGTGGTCGATTACGCCCGCAGCTTCGGCCTGCCGGCGACCGTCCTGCGCATGAGCTGCATCTACGGCCCCCGGCAGCGCGGCACCGAGGACCAGGGCTGGGTGGCCCACTTCCTCATACGGGCCCTCGCCGGCGAGACGATCAGCATCTACGGCGACGGCCATCAGGTTCGCGACATCCTCCATGTCGACGACGCGGTCGCGGCCTATATTGCCGCCTGGCAGGCCACCGACAGGGTGGCCGGCCAGGCCTTCAATCTCGGCGGCGGCCCGGAGAACGCCGTCAGCCTGACTCAGGTGCTCGCCGAGGCCGAGAGGCTCATCGGCCGGCCCGTCCGTCGCGAGCTGCACCCCTGGCGGCCCGGCGACCAGCGTTATTTCGTGGCCGATGCCGGCCGCCTGCGCCAGGCCCTCGGCCTGCCCGCCCCGCGCGACTGGCGCAGCGGTCTCGCCGACCTTGCCGGCTGGCTCGAGG
>JAEZGJ010000310.1 GCA_023416965.1 Pseudomonadota bacterium
TCCTTCGAGGCTCGCTTCGCTCGCACGTCAGGATGAGGAGGGAGGCGTCTGGCCCCGGCAGCAGCGTCGAGGCCTTTGGTCATCGTCCGTCGTGCCAGGCACCACCCGACCTCATCCTGAGGTGCGAGCGAAGCGAGCCTCGAAGGCCCCACTTGGGCCATGCAATGCGGCTCACAGCCCCAGCACGGCCTTGGCGATGATGTTCTTCTGGATCTCGTTGGAGCCGCCGTAGATCGAGACCTTGCGCACGTTGAAATAGGTCGGCGCGATGGTCTGGGCCCATTCCGGCCCGATCGGCGGCTCGTTGGAGCCCGGCTCCTCCGGCGTGAAGGGCGCCGAATGGGGCCCGATCACCTCCATCAGGAGTTCGGTCGTCGCCTGCTGCAGCTCCGAACCCTTGATCTTCAGCACGGAGGAGGCGGGATCCGGCTTTCCCTTCTCGCGCTTCTTCTCGCCGGCGATGACCCGAAGCTGCGTGATCTCGAGCGCCTTCAGCTCGATCTCCACCTCGGCGATCTTCTCGCGGAACCGCTGGTCCTCGATCAGCGGGCGCCCGCCGCGCTGCTCGATGGCGGCCATCTCCTTGATCTTGCGGATGCGCTGCTTGGAGATGCCGACGCGGGCAATGCCCGTGCGCTCGTTGCCGAGCAGGAACTTGGCGTAGTCCCAGCCCTTGTTCTCCTGGCCGACCAGGTTCTCCAGCGGCACCTTGACGTCGTCGAAGAAGACCTCGTTGACCTCGTGGCCGCCGTCGATGGTCTGGATCGGCTTCACCGTGATGCCTGGCGTCTTCATGTCGACGAGGATGAAGGAGATGCCCTCCTGCTTCTTCACCGTCGCGTCGGTGCGGGCGAGGACGAAGATCCAGTCGGCGTACTGGCCGAGCGTCGTCCATGTCTTCTGGCCGTTGATGACCCAGTGGTCGCCGACCTTCTCGGCACGTGTCTTCAGGCCGGCGAGGTCCGAGCCGGCACCGGGCTCGGAGAATCCCTGGCACCACCAGTCGTCGAGGCTCGCGATCCGCGGCAGGAAGCGCTTCTTCTGCTCCTCGGAGCCGAAAGTGTAGATGACCGGGCCGACCATCGAGGTGCCGAAGGCGAGCGGCGGCGGCGAGGGCGCCATCATCATCTCCTCCAGGAAGATGTACTGCTTCACCGCGTCCCAGCCCGTGCCGCCATACTGGACCGGCCAGTGCGCCACGCCCCAGCCCTTGTCGTTCAGCGTCTTCTGCCAGAAGACGATGTCGTCACGGGTTGGGTGGTGGCCGGCGGCGAGTTTCTCCCGCAGCGCCTTCGGCAGTTTCGCGTCGATGAAGGCGCGAACCTCCTTGCGGAAGGCGATTTCCTCGTCGGTGAACCTCAGTTCCATGCGAGCCTCCTTGGCGGCGCCGGCGGGGCGCGGGATGGGCATTTCCTCAGCGCCCGGAAAACATACCGGTGCGAATGTTTCTTGACCGCATTCAACCCCCCCGCCGCGCCGAAGGCAACAGGGAACCTTTCGGCTGCACCTCCCTCGAAGGATGAGGTCGGCCCGCATGGCAGCCGTCGCACCGGCGACGAGCGGCGCCGCCCGACCCGTGGCACAGTCCGGCCGGCAATCAGGGAGATACGGCAATGGCCTTCGACTTCAAGGGAAAGCGCGTCGTGGTCTGCGGCGGCAGCCGCGGCATCGGCCGCTCCGTCGCGCTCGGCTTCGCGGCGGCGGGCGCCGCGGTCTCGATCTGCGCCCGCGGCGAGGATGGCCTGAAGGCGACGGCGGCCGAGATGGGGGCGCTCGGCGCCGTGACCCATTTCGCGGCCTGCGACCTCGCCGACGGCGCCGCCATCGCCGCCTACATTCCCGCCGCCGCCAAGGCGCTCGGCGGCATCGACGTGCTCGTCAACAATGCCTCCGGCTTCGGCATGGGCGATACCGAGGACGGCTGGGCCAAGGGCTTCAACGTCGACGTCATGGCGACCGTGCGCGCCAGCCACGCGGCGCTCACTTTCCTCGAGGCGGCGAAGGGCTCCTCCATCGTCAACATCGCCTCGATCTCGGGCTACCGGCCCTCCGTCCGCACCGCGGCCTATGCGGCAGTCAAGGCGGCGGTGATCCAGTACACGACCAGCCAGGCCGCGGCCCTCGCCCCGAAGGGCATCCGCGTCAACTGCGTCGCCCCCGGCTCCATCGAGTTTCCGGGCGGTACCTGGGAGGCGCGGCGCACCTCCGACCCCGCCCTCTACAACAAGGTGCTGAACGCCATTCCCTTCAACCGCCTCGGCACGCCCGAGGAGATCGCCAGTGTCGTCATGTTCCTCGCCTCGCCCCATGCGAGCTGGATGACGGCGCAGACGCTGGTGGTGGACGGCGGCCAGTTGCTGGGATGAAACAAAAAAGGCGGGCCCGGGGGCCCGCCTTTTCGATCTCGACGGCCCGCGTCACGCCAGCGTGTAGGCGGTCTTCACCGTGGTGTAGAACTCGCGCGCATAGGCCCCCTGCTCGCGCGGGCCGTAGCTCGAGCCCTTCCGGCCGCCGAACGGCACGTGATAGTCGACGCCCGCCGTGGGCAGGTTGACCATCACCATGCCCGCCTCCGAATTCCGCTTGAAGTGGGAGGCATATTTCAGCGAGGTCGTGCAGATGCCCGAGGAGAGGCCGAACTCGGTGTCGTTGGCGATGGCCAGGGCCTCGTCATAGGTCTTCGCCCGGACCACGGCCGCCACCGGCCCGAAGATCTCCTCGCGCGCGATGCGCATGGAATTGGTCACCTCCGTGAACAGCGCCGGCTGCAGATAGAAGCCCGGATTGTCGCGGTTCAGCCGCTCCCCGCCCCAGTGCAGCTTGGCGCCCTCGTCGCGGCCGATGGCGATGTATTTCTCGTCCTGGCCGAGCTGGTTCTCGTCCACCACCGGGCCGATATGGGTGCCGGCCTTCATGGCGTCGTCCACCACCAGGCCCTTCATCCGCTCGGTCAGGGCGTCGACGAAACGGTCGTGGATGCCCTCGGTGACGATGAGGCGCGAGGAGGCGGTGCAGCGCTGGCCGGTGGAGAAGAAGGCACCATTGGCGGCGCATTCCACCGCCACCGCGAGATCGGCGTCGTCGAGCACGACGAGCGGGTTCTTGCCGCCCATCTCGAGCTGCACCTTCTTCATCGGCGTCGAGGCGACGCAGGTGGCGGCCACCTTGCGGCCGGTGGCGACCGAGCCGGTGAAGGAGATGGCGGCGACGTCCGGGTGCTCCAGCATGGCCTGGCCGACCACCGAGCCGCGGCCCATGACGATGTTGAGCACGCCCTTCGGCAGGCCGGCACGGTTGAGGATGTCGACCAGCGCCCAGGCCGAGCCCGGAACCAGGTCGGCCGGCTTGATGACCACGGTGTTGCCGTAGGCGAGCGCCGGGGCCAGCTTCCAGGCGGGAATGGCGATCGGGAAATTCCACGGCGTGATCATGCCGACGACGCCGACGGCCTCGCGGGTGATCTCGATGCCAACCCCCGGACGGATGGAGTTCACCAGCTCGCCGTTGAGGCGCAGCGCCTCGCCGGCGAAGAAGGACAGGATCTGGCCGGCGCGGGTGGCCTCGCCGATGCCCTCCGGCAGGGTCTTGCCCTCCTCGCGGGAGAGCAGAGCGCCGAGTTCCTCCTTGCGCGCCATCACCTCGTTCGAGGCCTTCATCAGCACGTCGTAGCGCAGCTGCGGGTTGGAGCGGCTCCAGGCCGGGAAGGCTTCCTTGGCCGCGGCGACCGCCGCCTTCAGGTCCTCGACGGTGCCCTGCGCATATTCACCCACCACTTCGTTGGTGTTGGACGGGTTGAGATTGGGCGCGGCCTTGGCCGGATTGACGAATTCGCCGGCAATGAAATTGCGGAACACGCTGGTCATGGGGCTTGCCTCCTCGCCGGATGACGCGGACCCGGTTCGGACACGCCGGTCCGTCCGATCCGTCTCGGGGGCGGCACAGAACCACAATCGGAAGGCTGCGACCAGACCGCCGGCCATGCGTGGCGAGCGGCCCGGCCTCGCGGGAAGCGCTCAGCGCGCCGCGGCGCCGGCGGCCCGCATGTCGGCGAGGAGGGCCGCGACCTTGGTCTCGTCCAGCCGGTCGACCATGCCGATCAGGGTGTCCCGCACCGGCTTCACGCCGATGAAGGCGAGGATGTTGCGCTTCAGTGCGGCGAGGCCGTGGGCGAAGAAGAACCAGCGATAGGCGAAGGCGGGCATGCCCATGGTGACGACCACATGGGCGCTCCGGCCGGCCATCAGCTTCTCCGGAAACCCCTTGTCGCGATAGCGGAAGGCGAAGCCCGGGCGGCAGACCTGCTCGAAGAAGGCCTTGAGCAGTGCCGGCATGGCGCCGAGCCACAGCGGGTGGACGATGAGCCAATGCTCGGCCCAGGCCAGGGCCTCCTGCGCCCCCGCGATGTCGCCCTGGCCGGAGCCCGTCTCGAAATCCGCCTTTGTGCGCAGATGCGGGATGTCCATGGCGGCGATGTCGACGACACGCACAGCGTGGCCAGCCGCCTCGGCGCCCTCCGCATAGGCCTGCGCCAGACGCCGGCAGAGCCGCTCCGGCGCGGGGTCGGGATGGCCGACGATGACGGCGATGCGACGCCCGGCCACGGCTCAGGCCTTTCGGTTCGGCAGTGCGGCCTCGGCCGCCGCCTCGGCGACCTCGTGCAGGTGCATGGCCTCGTCGGCATAGGCGCCCATGGTCTCGGCGGCGAATCGCAGTTCCACCTCGATGAATTCGAGCGGCGAATTGACCCGCGACCAGGCGCGGATGCGCTCGCCATGCGCCTTCAGGCGCTCGGCCGCGAAATCGCGCAGTTCCGCCCCGACGGCCGAGGCCACCGCAGGCAGGGTGGCGACGAAGGTCACGGCATCGGCGGCGGAGCGGGGCATTTCGTGCCGCTCGTTCGCGGGTGTCCTGGCAAGCATGGCAACCTCCATCTGGGATGACGGCCCATCCATGCACCGCGCCGGGCAGGAGGTCGCTGCGCTGGATCAAGCGGCGGCCATCCCGGATCGACCACAAAGGCGCCGCGTCCTAGACTTCGCCGCCGCCAGTCTCCCCGCCCGCATCGGAACCACCATGCCGCCGTCCCGTCCCGACCTGCCCCCCAATGCCCGGCAGCTGTCCTCGCCCTCCTTCCGCCTGCCCGCCCTCGACCAGGACTTCCTGCTCGCCGACGAGCAGCGCGGCGTCCGCTTCATGCTCGAATATGCCAAGGCGGAGGAAGCTCTGCGCCGCTGGAGCGTGAAATCGACCATCGTCGTCTTCGGGAGCGCGCGCGTGCGCGAGAACGGCAATCCCCGCCACGCCGCATGGTATGCGGCCGCGCGCGCCTTCGGCCGCATCGCCTCGCAGCACGGCGGCGCCCTGAACCTCGGCGCGAAGGAGCGCGAGAACGTCATCGCCACCGGTGGCGGCCCCGGCCTGATGGAGGCCGCCAACCGCGGCGCCGCCGATATCGGCGCGCCCTCCATCGGCTTCAACATCCGCCTGCCGCACGAGCAGGAGCCCAACCCCTATTCGACGCCCGAGCTCACCTTCCTCTTCCACTATTTCGCCATGCGGAAGATGCACCTCGCCATGCGCGCCAACGCCCTGGTGGTGTTCCCCGGCGGCTTCGGAACCCTCGACGAACTCTTCGAGATCCTCGCCCTGGTGCAGACCGGCAAGATGCCCAGGGTTCCCGTCGTGCTCTTCGACGAGGACTACTGGCGGGCCATCGTCAATTTCGAGGCGCTCGCCGACGGCGGCATGATCGCCGAGGCCGACCTTGCCCTCCTGAAGTTCGCCGACACGCCGCAGGAGGCCTGGGAGAGGATCGCCAGCACCGAGGGCATAGCCCCGTACCGGACCCCGGTGGCGCCCGGCGAGATGGGAGAAGGTTGATGCCCCTGCGCGTCCATGTCCTCGGTGCCGCCCACGTCGTGACCGGCTCCTGCTACCTCTTCGAGGCGGGCGGCCGGCGCATCCTCGTCGACTGCGGCATGTTCCAGGGCACCAAGACCCTGAAGGCGCTGAACTACGGCCCCTTCCCTTTCGAGGCGGAGCGGCTCGACGCCGTGCTCCTCACCCATGCCCATATCGACCATTCCGGCCTGATCCCGAAGCTCGTCAAGGCGGGCTATCGCGGGCCGATCTACGCGACGCGGCCGACCATCGACCTCTGCTCGATCATGCTGCCGGATTCCGGACATATCCAGGAGATGGAGGTCGAACAGCTGAACCGCCGGAACGCACGCAGCGGCGGCGAGCCGGTCGAGCCGATCTACACCGCCGAGGACGCGGTCGCGGCCATGGTGCAGTTCCGTCCCGTCGACTACGGGCACTGGCTGGACCTCGGCGCCGGCGGCCGCGCCCGCTGGTGGAACGCCGGCCACATGTTGGGCTCTGCCTCGATCGAGATGGAATTCGCCGACGGCGACAGGCCGCTGCGCATCCTCATGTCGGGCGATCTTGGCCCCGACGCCAAGCTGTTCCATCCCGACCCCGACGGCCCGGTGGACCTCGACCTCGTCGTCTGCGAGGCCACCTATGGCGACCGCGACCGTCCCGACACCACCGTCGCCGACCGGCGCGCGGAGCTCGCGGAGGAGGTGCGCGCCGCCCATGCCCGCGGCGGGCCGCTGCTCATCCCCTGTTTCGCCGTGGAGCGCACCCAGGAGATTCTCGCCGACCTCCTCGACCTGATGGACCGGGGGGATGTGCCACGGGCGCCGATCTTCCTCGATTCGCCACTGGCGATCCGCGCCACCGACATCTTCCGCCGGCACGCCGCAATGCTCGAGGCCGGCGGCGCGCTCGCGCGCATCGACAGCTCCCCGGACGTGCGCTTCACCGAGAGCGTCGACCAGAGCAAGGCCCTCGCCCGTCTCAGGGGCTTCCACATCGTCATTGCCGCCAGCGGCATGGCGGAGGCCGGGCGCATCCGCCACCACCTGAAGAACCACCTCTGGCGTTCCTCCACCACACTTCTCTTCGTCGGCTACCAGGCGGAAGGCACGCTCGGTCGCATCCTCCTCGACGGCGCCCCCTCCGTGACCATCCACGGCGATGCCGTCAGGGTGAAGGCCGCCATCCGCATCATCGAGAGCTATTCCGGCCATGCCGACCGGGGCGAGGTTCTCGCCTGGCTGAAGGAGCGCGGACCGATCCGCGGCGCAGTCGCCCTTGTCCATGCGGAGGAGCGGGCACTGCAGGCCTTCACGCCCGTGATCGGCGCCGAGGTCGTGCCGCCGGAAAAGGTCCTCGCCCCGCGCCTCGAGGACATCATCGAACTGGATCGCGGCACCGCCCGCCTCGTCCTGCCCGCCCATCCCCGCCGCCTGCCGCCCGAGAAAGTGTCCGGCCCCGACTGGCACAATGATTCCGCCTCCTTCCTGCTCGACCTCAAGGATGCGCTGGACCGGGCCGCAGACGACCGCGCCCGCGGCGTCATCCTGCGGCGGCTGAAGAAGGCGCTTGCCGAGGTGACCTGACCGGCCGGGGCCGGCGGGTCCCTGTCATGCCCGCTGTCCCCTTCCGCAATCCCTGGAAACAATCCTAGTCTGCGCACCCCTGGAGACTGCCCCCGGACCGCCCATGCCCAGACCGCGCCCCTCGACCGCGCTCGACCACATCCGCGTCCTCGACCTGACGCGTGTGCGCGCCGGCCCCACCTGCTGCCGGGTTCTGGCCGATTTCGGCGCGGACGTGATCAAGGTGGAGGCACCGCCCGGCGTCGATCCCAACGAGAACATGTCGGGCGACCGCCACGGCTTCGACATGCAGAACCTGCATCGCAACAAGCGCTCGCTGACCCTCAACCTGAAGACGGAGGAGGGTCGCGCCGTCTTCATGAAGCTGGTGGAGACGGCCGACGTGGTGGTCGAGAACTATCGTCCGGACGTGAAGGACCGGCTCGGCATCGGCTACGAGGCGCTGAAGGCGGTGAACCCGCGCATCATCCTCGCGTCCGTCTCCGGCTTCGGCCAGACGGGCCCCTACCGCACCCGCGCCGGCTTCGACCAGATCGCCCAGGGGATGGGCGGGCTCATGGCGATCACCGGTCATGCCGGGCAGGGACCGATGCGCGCGGGCATCGCCGTCGCCGATTCCGCCGCAGGCGTCTATGCCGCGACCGGCATCCTCGTCGCCCTCGCCGAGCGCGAGAAATCCGGCGAGGGCCAGTGGGTGCAGACCTCGCTCCTGCAGGCGATGATCGCCATGTGCGACTTCCAGGCCGCCGTCTACACGGTCGACGGCAAGGTGCCGCCGCAGAACGGCAACGACCATCCCCATTCGACCCCGATGGGCGTGCTGCCTACCGCCGACGGGTACATCAATGTGGGCGTCGGGGGCGAGGGCCAGTGGAAGAGCTTCTGCAGGGCGGTCGGCCGCGACGACCTTGTCTGTCATCCCGACTACGCCAATGCCAAGCAGCGCTTCCGCAACCGCCCGGCGCTGATGGGCCTGCTCGGCGACCTCTTCCGCACCGCACCGACGGCCCACTGGCTGGAGAGGCTGGAGAGCGAGGGCGTTCCCGCCGGGCCCATCTACACAATGGACGAGGTCTTCGCCGATCCGCAGGTCGACCATCTCGGCATGGCCGTACCGGTCCGCCACCACGCCCGCGGCGACATCCGCCTCATCGCCCAGCCGCTGGTCATGTCCCGCACGCCCCCGGCCATCGAGACGCCGGTGGCGGAACCCGGCGAACACAGCGCGGAGGTGCTGGCGGAGGCCGGCTTCTCCGCCCACGAGATCGAGCGCCTGCGCGCCGCCCGCATCGTCTGATTTTCTGACAAGGATTTTTCCGCCGTGACCGAACCCGCCCCGCACACGCCCTCCGTCCGCTATGCCGTCGCCAGCGGCGTCGCCACCCTCACCATCGACCAGCCCGCCAAGATGAACGCCATGACCTTCGACATGTGGTCGAGCGTCCCGGGGCTGGTGAGAAAGGCCGAGGAGGATCGTTCGGTCCGCGTCATCGTCGTCACGGGAGCGGGCGACAAGGCGTTCTGCGCCGGCGCCGACATTTCCCAGTTCGGCGCCAAGCGCACCGGCGAGGAGGCCGTGCGCGCCTATGACGAGGCGGTGGCGAACGGCATGGCCGCCATCCACGACGCCGCCAAGCCCACGATCGCCGTCATCCGCGGCATCTGCTTCGGCGGCGGCTGCGCCCTGGCGCTGACCTGCGACCTGCGTTTCGCGACCGCCGATTCCCGCTTCCGCGTGCCCGCGGCGCGGCTCGGCCTCGGCTACGGCTTCTCCAGCGTCAAGATGATGGTGAAGAAGCTGGGCGTGGCCGCCGTGGCAGACATTCTCATCTCCGCCCGCATCCTCGATTCCGCCGATGCGGAACGCGCCCGCGTCATCCATCGCGCCTGGAGCCGCGAGGCGTTCGACGAGCAGGTCCAGGCCTATCTCGACACGGTCGCCGCCAATGCTCCGCTGACGCTCGCCGCCATCAAGCGCGCGCTGGTCGAGCTCTCCCGCCCCGAGGCCGAGCAGGACGCCGAGGCGGTCGATGCCCTCGTCGCCCGCTGCTTCGCCTCCGCCGACTACAAGGAGGGCCAGAAGGCCTTCCTCGAGAAGCGCCTGCCCGACTTCAAGGGCGAGTAGGAGCCAAGGCCATGGACCTCGGTCTCGCAGGCAAGAAAGTCGTGGTCACCGGCGCCTCGAAAGGCATCGGCCGGGCCTGCGCCGAGGTCTTCGCCGCCGAGGGCGCCCATGTCGTCATGGTGGCGCGCGATGCGACGCGGCTCGCGGCGGCCGCGGCCGAGATCCAGGCCCGCCACCAGGGGCCCGTCGAGACCGCGATGGCCGATCTCTCCCGCGCCGCCGACCGCGAGACGCTCTGGGCAAACCACCCGGATGCCGACATCCTCGTCAACAATGCCGGCGCCATTCCCGCCGGAGGCCTCCTCGACCTCTCCATGGAGACCTGGGAGGAGGCCTGGTCGCTGAAGGTGTTGGGCTATATCCACCTGACCAAGCTTGCCCTCGCCAGCATGAAGGACCGTGGTGGCGGCGTCATCGTCAACATCATCGGCATGGCCGGGCGCCTGCCCCGCTACGACTATGTCTGCGGCGGGGCCGGGAACGCCGCGCTCATGGCCTTCACCGGTGCAGCAGGCGGCAAGTCGCAGGAATGGGGCGTGCGCATCTTCGGCATCAACCCTGCCGGCACCCGCACCGACCGCATCATAGCGCTGTCCAAACAGAGGGCAGTTGCTGCCTTCGGTAACGAAGATCGCTGGGAGGAGATGCTGACCGGCCTGCCGCTCGGCCGGCTCATCGATCCGGCCGAGATCGCCAATGCCGCGGCGTTTCTCGCCTCGCCCGCCTGCGGCTATGTCTCCGGCGCGACGCTCGACATCGACGGCGGACTCGCATTCCGGTCCTGAGCGCGGCACCCTGCCGCTTGGCTCATGTCTTGCTTATGATACAAGCCTCTCGGGAGGCAGTCCCCGTTCGCAGGCCGGGCGGGGAATGGAAGGATACCCTTTGAGCATGTTCACGACCCGCCCGGAAATCGACGGCACGTTCGGCGTCGCCACCACCACCCACTGGCTCGCGACGGCGGTCGCCATGGGCATCCTGGAGCGCGGCGGCAACGCCTTCGACGCCGGCTGCGCGGCGGCCTTCACCCTGCAGATCGTCGAGCCGCACCTCAACGGTCCCGGCGGCGACGTGCCCGTCATCCTCTACGACGCGAGGAAGGACGCGGTGGAGGTCATCTGCGGCCAGGGCCCGGCTCCCGCCGGCGCCACCATCGAACATTACCGTTCGCTCGGTCTCGACCTCGTGCCCGGCACCGGCCTCCTCGCCACCTGCATCCCCGGCGCCTTCGACACCTGGATGCTGATGCTGCGCGATTACGGCACCATGCGCCCCCGCGATGTGCTGGAGGCCGCGATCTTTTATGCCCGCCACGGCTACCCGCTGGTCGAGCGCATCCCGGCCACAATCCGCACCGTGGAAAACCTCTTCCGCGAGCACTGGCCCACCTCCGCCGCCGTCTATCTGCCGGGCGGCGAGGTCCCGAAGCCGGGCGACCTCTTCACCAACGTCAAGCTCGCCGAGACCTATGAGCGGGTCCTGAAGGAATGCGAGGGCGGCACCCGCGAGGACGAGATCGCCCGCGCGCGCTTCGTCTGGAGCCAGGGCTTCGTCGCCGAGGCCATCGACCGCTACTGCCGCACCGAGGAGGTCTTCGACGTCACGGGACAGCGCAACAGGGGCGTCCTCACCGGCGCGGACATGGCGGGCTGGAAGGCTTCCGTCGAGGCGCCCATCCACTACGATTACGGCCGCTACCGGGTCTTCAAGCCCTCGACCTGGAGCCAGGGCCTCGCCTGCCTGCAGCAGCTCGCGCTGGTGAAGGGCATGGGCCTCGACGACATGCCAGTCACCGGTCCCGACTTCGTCCACGTCATCACGGAGGCCGCCAAGCTCGCCTTCGCCGACCGCGAGGCCTTCTACGGCGATCCCGCCTTCGTCGACGTGCCGATCGAGACCCTGCTCTCAGACGCCTACAATGCCGAGCGCCGCAAGCTCATTGGCGAGAGCGCCTCCCTCGACCTCAGGCCCGGCACCATCGAAGGCGCCGGCGGCAAGGTCGATGCCCGCGTGTCGTCCGGCAAGCGGGTCGCCGTGGGCGCCACGGGCGCCGGCGAGCCGACGGTCGGCGACATCGAGACCGAGGCGAACGGCGTCACCCGCGGCGACACCGTCCATTTCGACATCATCGACCGCTGGGGCAACATGGTCTCCTCGACCCCCTCGGGCGGCTGGCTGCAATCGTCGCCGATCATCCCCGAGCTCGGCTTCTGTCTCGGCTCGCGGGCGCAGATGTTCTGGCTCGACGAGACCCATCCGGCGGCGCTGCAGCCGGGCAAGCGGCCGCGCTCCACCCTGACCCCTACCCTCGCCTGGCGCGACGGCGCGCCCTATCTCGCCTGGGGTTCGCCGGGCGGCGACCAGCAGGACCAGTGGATCCCGCAGATGTTCCTGCGCCATGTCCACGCCGGCATGAACCTGCAGGAGGCCATCGACGCCCCCGCCTGGCACACCGAGCACTTCCCCGGCTCGTTCTGGCCGCGCACGTCGCGTCCCGGCGTCATCGTGGTGGAAAGCCGCTTCCCGCAGGCGACCATCGACGAGCTGCGCCGCCGCGGCCACGAGGTCGAGATCGGCGGCGCCTGGTCGGAGGGCCGCCTCACCGCCGCGCGCAAGGAGGGCCACCGTCTGAAGGCCGCCGCCAATCCGCGCGGCATGCAGGCCTATGCGGCGGGACGATGAGGAGCGCGGCATGAGGGCACCGGCATGACCTGGTCGATCATCGCGCGGGACGAGACCACCGGCGCCATTGGTATCGCTGTGGCGACGCGGTTCTTCGCCGTCGGCGCGCTGCTGCCCCACATCGACCCGGCCGGCGGCGCGGTCGCGACCCAGGCGCTGATCAATCCCACCTACGGCCCCCGCGGCCTGCGCCTGCTTCGCGAAGGGATTCCCGCCGACGAGGTGGTGCGCTGTCTCACGGCCTCGGATGCCGGCGAGGCCCAGCGCCAGCTCCACGTGATGGACGGCACAGGGCGCTTCGCCGCCCACACGGGCGAGGGCTGCGTCGACTGGTGCGGCCACGCCATCCATGACGGCTTCTCTGTTGCCGGCAACATGCTCGCCGGTCCCGAGGTCATCGCCGAAACCGCACGAGCCTTCCGCGACAATGCCGCCCTGCCCTTCGCCCGCCGGCTGATTGCGGCCCTGAAGGCCGGCGAGGCCGCCGGCGGCGACAAGCGCGGCAAGCAGTCGGCGGCGCTCCTCATACACGAGGGGCAGGAATACCCGGCGCTCTCGCTGCGCGTCGACGACCATGCCGATCCGCTCGCGGAACTGACGCGACTGGAAAAGGTGTCGCGCGAGCGCTTCGTCCATTTCGCCCGCTTCTTCGCCACCAAGGACGATCCGAGCGGAACCCATGACCGCGACCTCATCAACGCCTCCATCGAAGCCGCCCTCGCCCGCGAGGCGGGCAACGGCTGACCACGCCCCTTCACCATCCGCAGAAGAGCGCGCCACGCGCCGAACCGACAGAGGACAGGACCCATGACGACCTTGAGACAGACCCTCGCCTGGACGGCCAGTGCCTTCCTCCTCGCCGCTTCCATCTCCGGCGCGGCGGCCCAGCAATCGGTGCTGCGCATCGGCCTCGCCGAGGATCCGGACGTGCTCGACCCGACGCGCGCCCGCACCTATGTCGGGCGCATCGTCTTCGCCTCGATCTGCGACAAGCTCTTCGACATCGACGAGAAGCTCGCCATCGTGCCGCAGTTGGCGCTCTCCCACGAGACCTCGGCGGACGGCAAGACGGTCACCATCAAGCTCCGCCCGGGCGTGAAGTTCCACGACGGTGAGGCCATGGACGCCGAGGCGGTGAAGTTCTCGCTCGAGCGCCACATGACCATGCAGGGCTCGTTCCGCCGGCCCGAGCTCGCCGCCATCGACAAGGTCGAGGTGGTCGACCCGCTCACCGTCCGGCTCCTCCTCAAGCAGCCGTTCTCGCCGCTCCTGTCGCAGCTCACCGACCGCGCCGGCATGATGGTCAGCCCCAAGGCCGCCCGCGAGCTCGGCGACCGGTTCGGATCGGCGCCGGTCTGCGCCGGCCCCTACAAGTTCGTCGAGCGCGTCCAGCAGGACCGCATCGTGGTCGAGCGCTTCGCCGACTACTGGAACAAGGACCAGGTCACGATCGGCCGCATCGAATACCGCCCCATCGCCGACGCCACGGTGCGCCTCGCCAACCTGCGCTCCGGCCAGCTCGACCTGATCGAGCGGGCGCTAGCCACCGACATCCCGCAGATCCGCACCAATGCGCAGCTCCGCCTCGCGGTGGGCGTCGACCTCGGCTACCAGGGCGTCACCCTCAACCTCGCCAAGTCGGATGCCGGCAAGCAGGCCTTCGGCCGTGACCCGCGCATCATCCAGGCTTTCTCGCTCGCCATCGACCGGCAGGCGCTGAACCAGGTCGTGTTCAACGGGTCGGCCATGCCGGGCAACCAGTGGGTGAACCCGGACAACCCCTTCTTCCAGACCCGCTTCCCGGTCCCGCAGCGCGACATCGCCAAGGCGCGCCAGCTGATGCAGGCCGCCGGCGTGCGCGGCCAGCTCGCCATCGACTTCATGGTGCCGAACAATCCGGAGGTCCGCCAGGTCGCCGAGGTGCTGCAGGCGATGACGGCGGAGGCCGGCTTCGACCTGAAGATCCGCGTCACCGAATTCGCCACCTCGCTGCAGGAGGCAGAGCAGGGCCGCTACCAGGCCTATATGCTCAACTGGTCCGGCCGCACCGATCCCGACGGCAACCTCTTCTCCTTCCACGCCTGCAACCAGCCCCTGAACTATTCGGGCTACTGCAATCCCACGGCCGACGCGCTTCTGAACGAGGCCCGCAGCAAGACCGACCCGGCCGAGCGCAAGGCGATCTACGAGAAGCTGACGGAGATCCTCATCAACGAGGGCGGCATCGTCTATCTCTACCATCGCCCCGTGGTGATCGTGCACTCCACCCGCCTCGAAGGCTTCCGCGCCTTCCCGGACGGGCTGGTGCGCGTCGTCGGCCTGAAGTTCCGCGGCAACTGACGGCCGGCCATGTTCACGCTGATCACCAAAAGGCTCATCCAGCTCATCCCGACCATCTTCTTCGTGTCGGTGCTGATCTTCCTCCTGCAGCAATTGCTGCCGGGGGACCCCGCCCTCGTCATGGCGGGCGAGGAGAAGGACCCGGAGGTGATCGAACAGATCCGCAAACGCTACCGGCTCGACCAGCCGCTGCCGATCCAGTACCTCGCCTGGGTCGGCGGCGTCTTCCGCGGCGATCTCGGCGAGAGCATGCGCCTCTCCGAGCCGGTGGCGACCCTCGTCGCCCAGAAGCTGCCCGTCACCGTGCAGCTCGCCGTCATGGCGATGATCTTCACCCTCGGCATCGGCATTCCCGCCGGCATCATCTCGGCGGTGAAGAAGGACACGGCCTGGGACTATGTGGTGAACGTCGTCGCCCTCTGGGGCATCTCGACGCCGAATTTCTGGCTCGGGATCATGCTGATCTTCCTCTTCTCCGTGCAGCTCGGCTGGCTGCCGGCCTCGGGCTATGTCTCGCCCTTCGAGGATTTCCGGGCGTCGATGGCGGCCACCATCATGCCGGCCTTCGTGCTCGGCAATTCCTTCGCCGGCGTCATCATGCGCCACACCCGCGCCGCCATGCTGCAGGTGATGGAGAGCGACTATGTCCGCACCGCCCGCGCCAAGGGACTGGACGCGCGCACCGTCATCCTCAAGCACGGCCTGCGCAACGCCCTGACGCCGGTCATCACCCTCGGCGCACTGGAATTCGGCACGCTCCTGTCGGGGGCGGTCCTCACCGAGCAGATCTTCTCCATCCCCGGCTTCGGCAAGCTCATCGTCGCTGCCGTGTTCAACCGCGACTACGCCGTGGTGCAGGGCGTCGTGCTCGTCACCGCCACCACCTACATCGTGCTGAACCTTCTCGCCGATATCGGCTACATCCTCGCCAATCCGCGCCTGAGGACCTGACCGATGAGCGCGACGACAACCCTCCCCGCCCCGGTCGAAGCGACCTACGAGAGCCCCGGCGCCCGCGCCTGGCGCCGGCTGAAGAAGCGCCGCACCGCCATGGTGGCACTCGTCCTCCTCGTCCTGCTGGCGCTGCTCGCGGTTTTCGCCCCGCTGATCGCCACCCACGATCCGACGCAGCAGAGCTGGCGTGCCGTGCGCCAGGCGCCCTCCCTCGCCCACTGGTTCGGCTCCGACGAGGTCGGCCGCGACATCTTCTCCCGCGTCGTCTACGGCACCCGCGCCTCGCTCTCGGCAGGCGTCATCTCAGTCGCCATCGCCATCCTCGCCGGCGTGCCGCTCGGACTGCTGGCGGGCTATGCCGGCGGCTGGACCGACGCGCTGATCTCCCGCGTCACCGACGCCATGCTCGCCTGCCCCTTCCTCATCCTCGCCATCGCGCTGGCGGCCTTCCTCGGCCCCTCGCTGCAGAACGCCATGATCGCCATCGGCATCACGGCGACGCCGGTCTTCGTGCGGCTCACCCGCGGCCAGGTCCTGTCGATCAAGACCGAGGACTATGTCGAGGCGGCCCGCGCCGTCGGCAACACGCGGCTGCGCATCGCCTGGAAGCACATCCTGCCCAACGTCATGCCGCAGCTCCTCGTCCAGGGGACGCTGACGATTGCCACCGCCATCATCGCCGAGGCCTCGCTCTCCTTCCTCGGCCTCGGCCAGCAGCCCCCCGCTCCCTCCTGGGGCTCCATGCTCAACGTCGCCCAGCGCTTCCTGTCGAACGCGCCGTGGATGGCGGTCTTCCCCGGCCTTGCCATCTTCATCACCGTGCTGAGCTTCAACCTGCTTGGCGACGGCCTGCGCGATGCGCTCGATCCCAAGGCGAAATAGGGAGCGAGGAACCGCGTGACCCAGCTCAACCTCGACGGCTATACCGATCTTCCCGCCGGCAAGATCGCCGCGGTCGTCACCTATCTGGAGATGCGCAACCCCCCGACGTCGCCTCTCGCCGAGCCGCTGCCGCTGCGTCCGGTCGAGCGGCCCGACCTCGGCTGGTACCGCGCCTTCTATGCCGCCATCGGCCTCGACTGGCTCTGGACCTCGCGGCTGGTCATGGACGATGCGAAGCTGGCCGCCATCCTCCACCACCCCGGCAACGAACTCTTCGTCGCCGACGG
>JAEZGJ010000052.1 GCA_023416965.1 Pseudomonadota bacterium
ATGCGGTGGACCGGCCTCGGCCGGTCGGGCGGCCCAACCCGGCGCCGCCCCTGGCGCTCAGGCCGACGCGGCTCTCGGTCACCGAGATCGAGACGCTGCAGCGCGACCCCTATGCCGTCTATGCCCGCCACGTGCTGAAGCTCAGGGCGCTGGAAGCGCTGGACCAGGTTCCCGGTGCGGTCGAGCGCGGCATCGTCATCCACGGCGCGCTGGATGCCTATACCCGCGAAGCCTCGGCAGGCCCGGTGGCCGATCCGGTGGCCCGTCTCGTCGCGCTCGGCCGCGAAGCCTTTGCGCCCTACTGGGACGACCCGTCGGTGCGCGCGGTGTGGTGGCCGCGCTACCTGCGCATCGCCACCTGGTTCGCCGGGGCGGATGCCGACCGGCGCAAGCTCTTCGCCGCGGCCCATGCGGAACGGTCCGGCCATCTGGAATTCGAGACGCCGGCCGGCCGCGTCTTCCGGCTGACGACCAAGGCGGACCGCATCGACGTGACCGAGGACGGGCGGGCGGAGATCGTCGATTACAAGACCGGCAGCGTGCCGAGCAATCCGCAGGTCAATGCGGGGCTGGCGCCGCAGCTGGCGCTGGAGGCGGCCGTGCTGAAGGCCGGCGGTTTCGCCGAGCTCCACCCCGAACTCGCCGTTTCCGCGCTCGTCTATGCCAAGCTCGGGGGCCGCGACCCCGCCGGCGAGTTCTGCCCCGTCAAGGTCACCGGCGGCGACGTGGAGGGTCTCGTGGCCGAAACCCTGGCCGGGTTGAAACAGCTCGTCGCCGCCTATGAGGACGAGCGGCGGGGCTATCTCTCCTGGGCCATGCCACAATATGTCGGCGGGCGGTCGAACGACTACGCCCATCTCGCCCGCGTGAAGGAATGGTCCACCGGAACGGGAGAGGGCGAATGAGCCGCAGCCTCGCCGCCCCGCCCGAAGCCGTGCTCGCCCAGCGCCGGGCCTCCGATCCCGCCCATTCCGCCTGGGTCTCGGCCAATGCCGGTTCGGGCAAGACCTATGTGCTGGCCCGCCGGGTGGTCAGGCTGATGCTGGCCGGAACGCCCCCCGGCGCCATCCTGTGCCTGACCTTCACCAAGGCAGCGGCGGCCACCATGGCCAACCGCGTCTTCGAACTGCTCGGGCAATGGGCGCTGATGGACGACGCGGCCCTCGGCGACGCGCTGCGGGCCCTCGACGGCGAGAGCCACGATGCCGCCACCCTGCGACGGGCGCGCCGGCTCTTCGCCGAGGCGCTGGAGACGCCTGGCGGCCTGAAGGTGCAGACCATCCACGCCTTCTGCGAACGCGTCCTGCACCAGTTCCCCTTCGAGGCCAATGTCGCCTCGCAGTTCACCGTTCTCGACGAGCGCGAGCACGAGGAGATGGTGCGGCGCGCCAAGCTCGCCATCCTGCTGGAGGCTGCCGCCGAACCCGACGGGCAGACCGGTCGGGCCCTCGCCTATCTCTCCACCGTCGCGGCGGATTCGACGGTGGACGACCTGCTCGGCGAGGCGCTGGCCGCCCGCCATGCCATGGAGGCCGACATCGCGGCCCGCGGCGGCCTCGAGCGGACCATCGCCACGCTCGGCGACCTGTTCGGCCTCCTGCCCGGCGAGACCGAGGCGGCGCTGACCTTGGCCATCGTCGAGGAGGCGGGACTGCCGCGCAGCGAATGGGCGGGCGTCGCCGAAACGCTGCTGCATCTGTCCGACGCGAAGACCGACAAGGACGTCGCCACGGCCCTGCGCGAAGCGGAGCGGACGCCGGAGCGGCGGGCGGAACTCTACGAGCGCATCTTCCTCACCGCCGACGGGGGCCCGCGGCAGAGGCTGGTGACGAAGGCGGTGGCGACGCGGGATCCGGCCCTTTGCGCCATCCTCGAACGGGAGAGGGCGCGGCTCGCGGACCTGCGGCAGAAGCGCAAGGCGGCGCAGCTGCGCGACGGAACGGCGGCGCTGCTGACCCTGGCGCAGGCGATCTGCGAGCGCGTGGAGGCGGAAAAGGCGGCGCGCGGGGCGCTCGACTTCGCCGATCTCATCGTGCGCACGCGCGACCTCCTGCGCAACGGCTCGGCGCCGTGGATCGTCTACAAGCTCGACCAGGGGATCGACCACGTGCTGGTTGACGAGGCCCAGGACACCAGCCCGGACCAGTGGGAGATCGTCGGCGCCCTGATCGAGGAGTTCACCGCCGGCGAGGGCGCCCGCGGCATGCCGCGCACGCTCTTCGTGGTGGGCGACGAGAAGCAGTCGATCTATTCGTTCCAGGGGGCGGTGCCGCAGAATTTCAGCGGCCTGCGCGAGGATTTCGCCCGCAGGTTCGCCGCGGCCAAACGGCCCTTCGAACGTCAGATCAGCCTGAACTTCTCGTTCCGCTCGACCCGGGCCGTGCTCAGCGCCGTCGACCGGGTCTTCGCCGATGACGGCGCGCGCAAAGGCCTCTCCTTCACGCCGGGACCGCTGACGCCGCACGAGGCGGCTCGCCAGGCGGCGCCGGGCCTGGTCGAGCTCTGGCCCGCCACCGAACCGGAGAGCGCAGAGGACCGCTCGCCTTGGACCGCGCCGGTGGACGCGCCGACCCTCGGCGACGCCGCCGAGCGGCTGGCGACGCGGATCGCCCGCCATGTCCGGCTCTGGCTGGACGCAGAGCACCGGCTGCCGGACCGCGACCGGCCGATCCGGGCGGGAGACATCCTGATCCTGGTGCGGCGGCGCGGACCGATCTTCGAGAGCATCATCCGGGCGCTGAAGAATGCCGGCGTGCCAGTGGCCGGCGCCGACCGTCTGGTGCTCGGAGAACATATCGCGGTGATGGATCTTCTGGCGCTGGGCGACTGCCTGCTGACGCCCGAGGACGACCTGTCGCTCGCCTCCGTGCTGAAAAGCCCGCTCATCGGCGTCAGCGAGGAGGAACTGCTGGAGATCGCCGCGGGACGCACGGGATCGCTCTGGCAGGCGCTCGCCGAGGACGAGCACCCGGCTGCCGCCCGCCTCGCCGGCTGGCGCGAGGAGGCCCTCGCCCTGTCGCCGGCCGCCTTCTACGGCCGGGTTCTGGCCCGAGACGGCGGCCGCCGGGCCATGCTGGCGCGGCTCGGGTCGGAGGCGGCGGACGCCCTCGACGAGTTCATGTCCATGGCCCTCGCCTTCGAATCGACCGACATCCCGACCCTGCGCGGCTTCCTCGCCGCCATGCGGGCAAGCGAGGTCAACGTGAAGCGCGACATGGAGCTCGGCCGCGACGAGGTCCGCGTCATGACCGTCCACGGCGCCAAGGGCCTGGAGGCCGACATCGTCTTCCTCGCCGCCACGATGGGAAAGCCCGGCGGCAGCCACGACCCCAAGATCTTCGCCATCCGGCCGCCCAATGCGCCGGCCGACGCGCCGCCAAGGCTCGTCTGGTCGCCGGCCTCGAAGGCCGACACGCCGCTGGTGGCGGAGGCGCGCCAGCTGAGCCGCGAGGCCCAGGCGGAAGAATACCGCCGCCTGCTCTACGTGGCGATGACGCGGGCGGCCGACAAACTGATCGTCTGCGGGGCCCGGCCGAAAAAGCCGAGCCAGGACGTCTGGTACGACATGATCGACCGGACCATCGGCAGCGAGGCCGTGGAGGAACCGGCCGACGACGGCGAGGGAATGGTGAAGCGCTGGCGCAATGGGCCGACCGTGCCGACGGCAGCCCCTTCCGCCGTCCCCGCCCCGGCGCCGGCGGCCCGCCCGGCCCTGCCGGACTGGCTCGGTCGGCGCGCGCCTGCGGTGGCCTTTCCGC
>JAEZGJ010000060.1 GCA_023416965.1 Pseudomonadota bacterium
GGCCGGTCGCGCGCGGGCAGGCATGGGCGCGCCTCGCCGCTTTCGCTATAGACATGGCGAACGCCACTCGTGTCGCCCATACGCCTGCAACTCCGGAGCTGATCCGCTCTGGTGCGCAGTCAACATCGGAGTTCGTTAATGTCCGGTTCGGATCAGGACGATTTTACGACAATTGAAGAGCCCTTCGCGCTCTTCGAGCAATGGCTGGCCGATGCTGGTCGCTCCGAGCCCAACGACCCCAACGCCATGGCGCTCGCCACCGTCGATGCCGAGGGCCTGCCCAATGTCCGCATGGTGCTGCTGAAGGGCGTCGATCCCCGGGGCTTCGTCTTCTACACCAACACCGAGAGCCAGAAGGGCGGCGAACTGGACGGCCAGAAGAAGGCCGCGGTGGTCTTCCACTGGAAGTCGCTGCGCCGGCAGGTTCGCGTGCGCGGGCCGGTCGAGCGGGTCACCGATGCCGAGGCGGACGAATATTTCGCCTCCCGCCCGCGCGGCAGCCGTATCGGCGCCTGGGCCAGCCAGCAGTCGCGCCCGCTCGAGAGCCGCTTCGCGCTGGAAAAGGCCGTCGCGCTCTACACCGCGAAGCACGCTGTCGGCGAGGTGCCCCGCCCGCCGCACTGGACCGGCTACCGCATCCTGCCCGTCTCCATGGAGTTCTGGCACGATCGCCCCTTCCGCCTGCACGACCGGGTGCAGTTCACCCGCGCCGATCCGGCCGGCCCCTGGGAGCGCAAGACCCGGCTCTACCCGTGATCGCGCCCGAGCCATAGGCAGACCGGGCCGATGGTTCTATGAAGGGCGCCGGCGCCCTGGGAGGGTGCCGGCAGCGACCGAGGATGCACCGTGAATCAGATCCGCCGAACATTGCTCCTCACCGGTGCGAGCCGCGGCATCGGCCACGCCACCGTCAAGCGCTTCTCCTCGGCCGGCTGGCGGGTCATCACCTGTTCGCGCCAGCCCTTCCCCGAGAACTGCCCCTGGGAAATGGGCCCCGAGGACCATATCCAGGTCGACCTCGCCGATCCCGACGACACCGAGCGCGCCATCGACGAGATCCGCGGCCGCCTGGTCGGCGGCCGGCTGGAGGCGCTGGTCAACAATGCCGGCATCTCGCCGAAGGGCGAGGGCGGCGCGCGCCTCGATTCCCTGCACACGCCGCTGAAGGTCTGGCAGCAGGTCTTCCAGGTGAATTTCTTCTCCTCGATCCTCCTGGCGCGCGGCCTCCTGAAGGAACTGGCCGAGGCCAAGGGCTCGGTGGTGAACGTGACCTCCATCGCAGGCTCGCGGGTCCATCCCTTCGCCGGGGCCGCCTATGCCACCTCCAAGGCCGCGCTCGCCGGGCTGACCCGCGAGATGGCGGCGGATTTCGCGCCCCACGGCATCCGCGTCAACGCCATCGCCCCCGGCGAGATCGACACCTCGATCCTCTCCCCCGGCACCGAGAAGATCGTCGAGCAGATCCCGATGCGCCGCCTCGGCACGCCGGACGAGGTCGCCAAGATCATCTACGTGCTGTGCACGGAGACCTCGAGCTACCTCAACGGCGCCGAGATCCACATCAACGGCGGCCAGCACGTGTGAGCGGGCCGCTCGTCCGGCGGGCGCGTGGCCCATCGGCAGTGCAGGCCCCTCCCTCGACCTCGCCCTGGGCAATCACCCGGCCATGGCTCGCAGCCGCTCCGCGGTTTCCGCGTCCGCCGGCAGGAAGGTCTCGATCGCCAGCTCGGCCAGCGTCACGTCGACAGGCGTGCCGAACACCGTCGTGGTGGTGATCAGCGTCAGCAGGCCCGCCGCCGTCCGCAGCTTCACCGGGATGAACAGCTCCCCCGCCTCCTGGCCCTTCTTGGGGTGCGGCTGGGAGAAGGGCACGGGCCAGGCCGAGACCTCGTCGAGCAGCGCCGCCAGCACCGGATCGGCGGTCAGCTCGATCTGCCGCCTGAGCCGCGCCAGCACGTGGGCGCGCACCTCGCCGAGATTGACGATGCGCGGCGCGATGCCCTGCGGATGCAGCGACAGCCGCACCATGTTGATCGGTCCTGCGAGAAGCTCCGGCGCGCAGCCTTCCATGAAAGGCCCGATGGCGCGGTTGTGGGCGACGATGGTCCAGTGCCGGTCGAGGGCCACGGCCGGATAGGGCTCGTGGCCGGCGAGAACGAGATCGACCGCCCGCCGCGCCGCGGCGACGCCTGGGTCGTCCAGCGGCCGCTCGGGGAAGACGGGCGCGAAGCCGCCGGCGACCAGCAGCACGTTGCGTTCGCGCAGTGGGATGTCGAGCCGCTCTGCGAGCTTCAGGATCATGTCCCGGCTCGGCGCCGCCCGCCCGGTCTCGACGAAGCTGAGATGGCGGGTCGACACCTCGGCCTCGAGGGCGAGATCCATCTGGCTGAGGCGGCGGCGCTGCCGCCAGTCGCGCAGATGGTCGCCGACGGTGCGGGGGGCGGGGGAAGCTGCGGCTGAGCGTGTGGTCATGGAGGAAGACTAGCCCCGGCCCATGCCGCCGACCAATGACCTCCGGGGTAATCGACCCCATGCCCGGCTGAGGCGAGGGTTGGGCCATAGCGGACCGGATCCCCCGCCGCGAAACCCACCGAGGAGCCCGCCATGTCCTTCGCCTACGCCCTCTTCCGTGCCTCCGACGCCGAGACCTTCCTGCGCCGCGTGCTCGCCTTCGATGCCGTCACCTCCGGCGCCATGGGCCTCCTGCTGATCGTCGGCGCCGGCACGCTCGGGCCCCTGCTGAACCTGCCGGTGCCGCTGCTGAGGGGCGTCGGCCTCTCCTTCATCCCCTTCGTGGCGCTGGTGGCCTATGCCGCGACGCGCAAGCCCGCGAGCCGCGCCCTGGGTCTGACGATCGCGGCACTCAACGCGGTCTGGGTGGTCCTGAGCTACGGCCTGCTGCTCTCCGGCCATGTCGCGCCGAACGCGCTCGGCATGGTCTTCGTCGCGGCTCAGGCGGTCTTCGTCGGCATCCTCGCCGAACTGCAGGTCGTCGGTGCCCGCCGGCTGGCCTCCGCCTGAACCGGCGCCGGAAGGGCTGGCGCTACAGCCAGCCCTTCTTGCGGAAATAGAGATAGGGCAGCACGCCGGACAGGATCATCAGCGTGATCGCCATGGGATAGCCGAAGTCCCAGGCGAGTTCCGGCATCTGCTTGAAGTTCATGCCGTAGACGGTGCCGACCAGCGTCGGCGGCATGAAGACGACCGAGAGCACCGCGAAGATCTTGACGATGTTGTTCTGCTCGATGCCGATGAGGCCGAGCGTCGCGTCGAGCAGGAAGGTGATCTTGTTCGACAGGGAATCGCAGTGCTGGGTGAGGGAATCGCTGTCCCGGCTCTGGCTCTTCAGCAGGGCGCGCACGTCCTTGCCGACCTTGCTGCCTTCCACCTCGGTGGCCAGGAAGAGCAGGAGGCGGTTGATGGAGACGAGGCTCTCGCGCGCCTTGGAGACCAGCTCGCCCTTGGTGCCGAGGATCTGCAGCACGTCCTGGAAGGCCTTGTCGCGCCGCTTGGCCCCTTTCCGGAAAATGTCGGCCGACACCTGCTCGATCTCCTCGCTGACCTTCTCGAGAATGTCGGCGACCCGGTCGATGATGGTGTCGAGGAGACCGGTGAGGATCGATTCCGGCGTGCCCTGCACGGTTCCCGGCTTCTGCGCGCGGTTGAGGAACAGGTTGACGGGCTTCGGCGTGTCGTAGCGCACGGTGATCAGCCGTCCCGGCGCGAGGACGAAGGAGATCTGCGTCAGCTTCGGCGTGCCGAGCTCGGTGTTGCACAGCGTCGTCGCCGTCATGTAGCGGACGCCGTGGTCGACATAGAGCCGGCTGGACGGCTCGATCTCCTGCATCTCCTCCCGGGTCGGAATCTCGATGCCGAGGCAGCGCTCCAGCGCCTTGTCTTCCTGCAGGGAGGGCTGGAACAGGTCCACCCAGACGACGCTCGGCGGGACCGCCTCGGCCGTGGTCTCGATCCGGACCAGGGCCTCGTTCTCCACGGCATAGGCATTCAGCATGTCGGCGTCGCTCCGCACCCGGCTCGCCCCGATCGCTTACCGGCTCCGGCACGCGATGGGAAGCAGGCGCGGCGTGACGCCGATCCGTGACAGGGGCGTGACGGCCGCGCCCTCGCACGCTTGCGGTCTGCGCAGCCCGCGTCTACCGACGGCGCATGGATATCTCCGCATCGTTGCAGGCGGCCCTCACCGGCTTCCTCCTCGGCCTCGGCCTCATCGTCGCCATCGGCGCCCAGAATGCTTTCGTGTTGCGCCAGGGCCTGATGCGCCGCCATGTTCTTCTGGTGACGACGCTCTGCGCCGTGTCGGATGCCGTTTTGATCCTCGCCGGCGTCGCGGGCCTCGGCACGCTCGTCGCCCGCTCCCCCGCCCTCCTGACGGTCGCGACCCTCGGCGGCGCCGCCTTCCTCCTGGCCTATGGGGCGCTCGCCGCGAAGCGTGCCCTGCGCCCCGCCCGCCTGACCGCGGCTCCGGCGGAGACGCAGGATGTCGGCCGGGTCGTGGCGGCGACCCTCGCCTTCACCTTCCTCAACCCGCACGTCTATCTCGACACGGTGGTGCTGGTCGGCTCTCTCTCGGCCCGCCACACCGGCTCTGCCCGCGCTGCGTTCGCCGGCGGGGCCATGACCGCGTCGTTCCTGTGGTTCTACGGGCTCGGCTTCGGCGCCCGGCTGCTGGCGCCGGTCTTCGCGCGGCCGGCCGCCTGGCGCGTCCTCGACGGCCTCATCGCCTGCGTCATGGTTGCGATCGCCCTGTCGCTGCTGAACGCATGGCGCACCAGCTGAGCCAAAAAAAGGGGCCGGTCACGAGGACCGGCCCAAAGTCGTTCAGGAGAGGCATGCGGGAGGTCTGAAAGCCCGGCGGAGCCGGAAAACCCTCAGTCCATGGAGAGCGGATAATCCCCGGTCCGCGGAACGGGGGAAGGCTTGCGGGCCTTGATGAAGGGCGCGGCAGCGGCGACCGCTGAGATGCCGATGGTCCGGTAGTGATCCTCAAGAGGCTCGCTGGCCGGTTTCGGAAGGGCAATAGGGGCCGCCGTGGCGGTTTTCATCATCGTCTCCATTCGTCGCGGGCGGGTTGCATGGGCCGGCCCCGACGAGGAGACAGGCTAGGGGGCCGTTGCGGCGGCTCTGGGTTGCGATCGTGGAGTGTTCGTGGCGACGGCGAGCCGGCTTCGCGGCGCCGGCGGATCCCTCTGCCCCGCCGCGTCATGGCAAAATTGCAACAGTTTCAGGCCTTTCGCCCTGCCGGGGGCCCTTGTCGCGTTGACCTCACGTCAAGGCTTCGCCACAAGGTTTCATGGCTGGAACACGGGCGCTGCAGTGGCGGCGGGCCCGATGTCGTTCCGTGACGAGGGTCTGAACATGCGGTGGGGCGTTCTTGCAATCGTGGCGCTGGCTCTCGCCGGCTGCAACAACCAGACGGTCAGCTCGACGCAGCCGATCTCCGAGCGTGATCGCACCCTGATGGCCCAGGCGCCGCAGGTGGAGATGGATTACTGGCGCATGCCGCTGCGCGTGCCCTACCGCACCGCCGAGCGCCCCGGCACGATCGTGGTCGAGACCTCCAGCAAGCACCTCTATCTTGTCGAAGAGGGCGGCACGGCGATCCGCTACCAGGTCGCCGTCGGCAACGAGGCCTTCGGCTGGACCGGCACCGCCACCATCCAGCGCAAGGCCGAATGGCCGACCTGGACCCCGCCGGCGGAGATGCGCCGCCGCTGGCCGACGCTTCCCGCCTTCATGGAAGGCGGCCCGCAGAACCCCATGGGCTCGCGCGCTCTCTACCTCTACCAGAACGGCCGCGATACGCTCTATCGCATCCACGGCACCAATTCGCCGCTGCAGATCGGCGAGGCGGTGTCCTCGGGCTGCATCCGCATGCACAACGAGCACGCCATCGATCTCTACAATCGGGTCGGGGTGGGCACGAAGGTCATCGTCCGCTGACGGCGCGGGCACGCCCGACCTGACGAGCACGGCGGCCCCTCGGCCGCCGTTTCACGTCTGCCATGCGGCAGCGGTCAGCCGCTCTTGGCAGGTTTCGGCGTCTTGATGGCGCCCGCCACCGCCTTCAGGCCCACCTGGCCGTAGCGGTCTTCGAGCTTGACGCCCTTTGGCGGCGTCGGTTGGGGCTTTGCGCCCATGGTTTCCTCCTCGGATGGATTGGCTCCATCCCTTTGATTCCCGTTCTCTTTCTACATCATGCCGCCTGCGCGTCGTAGGGGGTTTCCGTGCACTGCGGCAGCCTGCCGCTGCACTGCGGCGGGGAGAGGAGCGGGTCCGGGGCAGCCACGCTTTCAACAGCAAGATGTTGAGGGTAGCACCGTTGTCCAACGCTAGATGTGGCGTCGGCTGCCGATCCGTGGCAGTCTTGAACCCTCATCTGGGGCGGCCACGGACAGACAGGTGCGATGAAATTCTCCCGTCTGCGCATTCACGGCTTCAAGACCTTCGTCGAGCCGACGGACTTCCTGATCGAGCCGGGGCTCACCGGCGTCGTCGGCCCGAACGGCTGCGGAAAGTCGAACCTCGTCGAGGCCCTGCGCTGGGTCATGGGCGAGAATTCGTTCAAGAACATGCGCGCCTCCGGCATGGACGACGTGATCTTCTCCGGATCCGGCAACCGCCCGGCGCGCAACACCGCCGAGGTGATGCTCACCGTCGACAATTCTCGCCGACTTGCCCCCGCCCAGTTCAACGACCACGACGTGCTGGAGGTCTCCCGCCGCATCGAGCGCGAGGCCGGCTCGCTCTACAAGATCAACGGCCGCGAGGTGCGCGCCCGCGACGTGCAGATCCTCTTCGCCGACGCCTCCACCGGCTCGCGCTCGCCGGCCCTCGTCCGCCAGGGCCAGATCGGCGAGATCATCAGCGCCAAGCCGCAGGCCCGCCGCCGCATTCTCGAGGAAGCGGCCGGCATTGCCGGCCTGCATGCCCGCCGCCACGAGGCCGAGACCCGGCTGAAGGCGGCCGAGACCAATCTCGACCGGCTGGAAACCGTCCTCTCCCAGATCGAGAGCCAGCTCGACGGGCTGAAACGCCAGGCCCGCCAGGCCGTGCGCTATCGCGGTCTCTCCGCCGACATTCGCAAGGCCGAGGCGACCCTCGCCTGGCTGAAGTTCCGCGAGGCCGGCGACCTCGTCCGCGAGGCCGAGCGCCTCGTCGAGCTGGAGACGCGCGTCGTCGCCGAGCGCACCACCGGCCAGGCCGAGGCGGCGAAGGACCAGGCCGTCGCCGCCCACCGGCTGCCGTCCCTGCGCGACGAGGCGGCCAAGGCGGGCGCGGCGCTGCACCGGCTCGTCACCGCCCGCGACCAGCTCGAGGGCGAGGAGCGGCGGGCGCGCGAACGCATGGCCGAGCTCGACCGCCGCATCGCCCAGCTCGACGGCGATCTGGCGCGCGAAAAGGCGCTCGGCGCCGATGCCGAGGGGGTCATGGCCCGCCTCGGCGCCGAGGAGGCCGAACTCGCCGCCACCGGCGAGGGCGCCAAGGCCGCCGAGGCCGCCGCCGCCGCTGCGGTGACCGCCGCCGAGACGACGCTCGCCGCCGCCGAAAAGTCCTTTTCCGAAGCGACCTCCGCCCTCGCCGAGATCGTCGCCCGCCGCAACCAGCTCGAACGTTCGATCCGGGACGCCGGCGAGCGGCTGATGCGCCTCGAGGGCCAGCTCGGCGAGATCGACGCGGAGACGGCGAGGCTGGAGGCCGGATCCGACCATGCCGCCCGCCTCGACGCGCTGCGCGCCGAACTCTCCGCCGCCGCTTCGGCCC
>JAEZGJ010000072.1 GCA_023416965.1 Pseudomonadota bacterium
CGTCGCGCCTCACCTCCCGCTCGGAACAAAGATCAGACAATGACCCAGTCCCAGTCCGCCTATTTCCTCTCCGACGCCATCCACGCCGAGCGCCGCCACACGCTGGCGGTGCTCGTCGACAACGAGCCGGGTGTCCTCGCGCGCATCGCCGGCATGTTCTCCGGCCGCGGCTACAATATCGAGAGCCTGACGGTCTCGGAGACGGAGCACGAGAAGCACGTCTCGCGCATCACCATCGTCACCACGGGGACCGAAAAGGTGATCGAGCAGATCAAGACCCAGCTCGACCGCCTCGTGCCGGTGCACCGGGTGGTGGACCTCACCGTGCAGGGCTCGGCGCTGGAGCGCGAGCTCTGCCTCGTCAAGGTGCGCGGCAAGGGCGATGCCCGGGTCGAGGCGCTGCGCCTCGCCGGCGCCTTCGGCGCGCGCACGCTGGACGCGACGCTCAACTCCTTCGTCTTCGAACTGACGGGGACGACGGAGGAGGTGGAGCGCTTCATCCGGCTGATGGGCGTGGTCGGCCTCGTGGAAGTGTCGCGCACCGGCATCGCCGCCATGAGCCGCGGCGCGGAAGGCATGCAGGAAGCGGCCTTGCCCGACGGCGCGCAGGGACGCTGAATGCGTCCCTCCTGAAGCCGAAGGTCTAGGGCGCCCCATGCCGACGCATCTGTCCGTCAACGTCAACGCCATCGCGCAGCTGCGCAACCGGCGGAACCTGCCCTGGCCGAGCGTGACGGGCCTCGCCCGCATCGCGCTGGAAGCGGGGGCGGCGGGCATCACCGTGCATCCGCGGCCCGACGAGCGGCACATCCGCCGGCACGACGTCCTCGACCTCGCGTCTCTGCTGCGAGCCGACTTTCCCAAGGCCGAGTTCAACATCGAGGGCTATCCGGACGAGCGCTTCCTGGCGCTCTGCGAGGAGGTGAAGCCCGACCAGGTGACGCTGGTGCCGGACGATCCGGCCCAGGCGACCTCCGACCACGGCTGGGACGTGAACCGCGACGCCGACCTGCTGAAGCGCGTCATCGCGCGGCTGAAGGCGGGCGGCATGCGCGTGTCGATCTTCCTCGACGCCGATCCGGCCCTTGTGCCGGCGGCGAAGGCGACCGGCACCGACCGTATCGAGCTCTATACCGGCCCCTACGGCCATGCGAGCGACGCGGCGGTTCAGGCGGTGGAGCTGGACAAGCTTGTGGCGACCACGGAAGCGGCCACGGCCGCCGGCCTCGCCGTCAATGCCGGTCACGACCTGACGCTCGACAACCTGCCGCCGCTCGTCGCGCGCGCACCGGCCATCGCCGAGGTGTCGATCGGCCATGCCCTCACCGCCGACGCGCTGACCTATGGCATGGCGGAGACGGTGAGGCTCTACCGCACAGCCTGCGGCGGCTGATTAGCACGCCGGCCGCGTCCTGCCGCCCGGCAGCGGCCGCCGCCATCCGGACGCCGCTGTCCCTCCCTCCGCCGGAGGCCCTTGCATGCGCTCCGGCGCTGCGCTAGACAACCGAACCGTAACGTACGGTACGGTTCCCTTCCCAGCCCGCCCAGCGATGACGCCCGCCGCCAAGACACCCGCTTCCGAGAGCCCGGGCGCCGACCCGGCAGAGCCGACCGCCCGCCAGGCGGCGGTGCTCGACGCGGTGCTGGCGCTGATGCAGGAAGAGGGCGGCCAGCTCACCATGGCGGCCGTCGCCCGGCGGGCGAGCTGCTCGAAGGAAACCCTCTACAAGTGGTTCGGCGACCGCGACGGCCTGCTGACCGCGACGGTGCAGTGGCAGGCCTCCCGCGTGCGCGCCGGCCGCTACGACCGGCAGAAGCTCGATGCCTCCAGCCTCAGGGACAGCCTGAGGGATTTCGCCGCCAACTGGCTGTCGGTCATCTCCAGCGCGACCTCCATCGCGCTCAACCGGGTGGCGATCACCCATGCCGCGTCGAAGCAGAGCAATCTCGGCCAGATCGTGCTCGAGAACGGCCGTTTCGCCATCGGCGGCCGCCTGAAGCCCGTCCTTGACGAAGGGCGCGCCGCCGGCCTGCTGGCGTTCGACGACACCGAGGCGGCGTTCCGGACCTTCTTCGGCCTCGTCGGCCGCGACGTGCAGATCCGCCTGCTGCTCGGCGACGACCTCAAGCTGGGCAAGGCCGAGATCGCCCGCGACGCGGCGGCTGCGACCGATCAGTTCCTCACCCTCTACGGCCGCACGGACCAAAAGCCGGCTGCCGCCTGACCCCTCACGCAACCCAAGTCCCAAGGAAGGAACATCCCATGCGTGTCTATTACGATCGCGACGCCGATCTGAACCTGATCAAGTCGAAGAAGGTCTGCATCGTCGGCTATGGCAGCCAGGGCCATGCCCATGCGCAGAACCTGCGCGACTCCGGCGTCAAGGACGTGGTCATCGCGCTGAAGGCGGGTTCCGCCACCCGCGCCAAGGCCGAGGCTGCCGGCTTCACCGTCATGACCCCGGCCGAAGCCGCCAAGGTCTGCGACGTGATGATGATGCTCACCCCGGACGAACTGCAGGCCGACATCTATCGCGACGATCTGCATGGCAACATGAAGCAGGGCGCGGCGATCATGTTCGCGCACGGCCTCAACGTGCACTTCAACCTGATCGAGGCCCGCAAGGACCTGGACGTGCTGATGGTCGCCCCGAAGGGCCCTGGCCACACGGTGCGCTCGGAGTACCTGCGCGGCGGCGGCGTGCCGACCCTGATCGCCATCCACCAGGACGCCTCGGGCAATGCCCATGACCTCGGCCTGTCCTATGCCTCGGCCAATGGCGGCGGCCGCGCCGGCATCATCGAGACCACGTTCAAGGAAGAGTGCGAGACCGATCTCTTCGGCGAGCAGGTGGTGCTCTGCGGCGGCCTGGTCGAGCTGATCAAGGCCGGCTACGAGACGCTGGTGGAAGCCGGCTATGCGCCGGAAATGGCGTATTTCGAGTGCCTGCACGAGGTGAAGCTGATCGTCGACCTCATCTACGAGGGCGGCATCGCCAACATGAACTACTCGATCTCCAACACCGCGGAGTACGGCGAGTACGTCACCGGCCCGCGCATCATCACGGCCGAGACCAAGGCTGAGATGAAGCGCGTGCTGACCGACATCCAGTCGGGCAAGTTCACCCGCGACTGGATGCTGGAGAACAAGGTCAACCAGACCTCGTTCAAGGCGACGCGCGCCCGCATGGCGGCCCATCCGATCGAGGAAGTCGGCGCCAAGCTGCGCGACATGATGCCCTGGATCAAGGCCAAGGCCCTGGTCGACAAGACCAAGAACTGATCGGGGGCGGGCCGGGACCGGGCGCAAGCCTGGCCCGGCCCGTTCCTTGCGAAGCGGGAGCCGGCCCCGCAGCCCTTCGCCTGTCCAGCGCCAAGCGCCCGCCCCCGGGGCGCCCAACGGCCGATGCGACACAGCATGTGGCAATCTTGCGGGCTCAGGGCTGTTCATGTTCCTATCAGCGAACATGCGGCATGATGCGCCGAGTCCCCTGGCGGCAAGCCAAGGCGGGTGTTTGAGGGCTAGTGCCGATAGAGGCGGGGTCAGGACCATACATGTCGCAACCGAGCCTTCGCGTCATCTCGGGTTTGCCTTATCTGAAAGAGCGGCTTGCGGAGCTCTACGCCGCCCGCCGCAACGGCCAGGCCGAGATTTTCGCGGCCGGTTTCGCCGAAGACGGCTACATGCGGATCGTCGCGGACAACCGGCTTGTGCCCGAAGCGGGCCCTTTTCGCGGACGGGCCGCCATTGCGAAGGGCGTGCGCCAGCTCTTCCAGCGCTATGAATATGTCGACGGCCTCGTCGTCGACGTCATCGCTGATTTCGACATGGCGGTGATCCGGCGTCAGCTCACCCTGCGTAGTACGATAACGGGCGCCGTCGCCGATTTCGACACGGCGGACTTCGTCCGCTTCCGGAACGGCGAGATCGTCGAGCTGACGCAATTCATGGACACCGCCTCGCTGGCGGTTCTGGCAGGTCGAATCTGAGCATGGCGACACCTCTTTCGCCTTCGGGAGCACGCAAGAATCCCCACCGGGCGATCACCGAGGCCGTCCACGCGCTCTATGCGGCGCGCATGGCCGGCTCCGTCGACGACTTCTGCTCCTACTTCGCGCCCGATGCGAAGCTCACCGTCGTGGGCAATCCCGCGCTGAGCCCGGGCGCCGGCATGCGCCTGGGCCGTGAGGACATTGCCCGCTACCTGCAGAACCTGCACGACAACAACCAGTATCTCTCCCATTCCATCGACGACATCGTCTGCGAGGGCGACCATGTCCTGGTGCGCTGGACGGTGGAGGTCCGCTTCCTCGACAATGGCCGCACCGGCTCCTTCGAAGTGCTCGACCATATCCGGGTGCGGGACGGACTGATCGTCGAGCTCACCCATTTCTACGATACCGGCGGCATCGCCATCGCCCGGGGCCGGGTGAAGATCGCCTGACCCGACCGCCGCTGATGCGTCAGTTCACCGAACGGAATTGGTGCGGTGCCGCGAGGGCGCGTTAGGCTGGCGGCACGGAGCACGCCATGAACATCCTTTCGATCCAGTCCTGGGTTTCCTACGGCCATGTCGGCAATGCCTCGGCGGTGTTTCCGATGCAGCGGCTCGGTCACGAGGTCTGGGCCATCCACACCGTGCAGTTCTCCAACCATACCGGATACGGCGCCTGGAAGGGCCGGGTTTATGACGGCCCGATGATCGACGAGCTCGTCGAGGGCATCGAGGAGCGCGGCGTGCTCGGGCGCTGCGACGGCGTGCTGTCCGGCTATATGGGCTCTTCCGACATCGGCTCGGCCATCGTCGCGGCGGTGCGCCGGGTGCGCGGCCTCAATCCCGAGGCGCTCTATTGCTGCGATCCGGTGATCGGCGATGTCGGGCGGGGTATCTTCGTGCGGCCGGGCATCCCGGAATTCATGCGCGACAAGGCGGTGCCGGCGGCCGACATCATCACCCCCAACCAGTTCGAGCTCGAATATCTCTCTGGGCGCCGGGTCACCACCATCGCGGATGCGATCGCGGCGGTGGAGGCGGTCCGCGCCACGGGGCCGCGCACCGTCCTCGTCACCAGCCTGATGACGGAGGACACGCCGGGCGACGCGATCGATCTCCTCGCCTGCGGGCCCAGCGGACGGTTCCGGGTGCGCACGCCGCGGCTGTCGGTGTCGGTGAACGGGGCAGGCGACGCCATCGCCGCGCTGTTCTTCGTCCACGCCGCCGCGAGCCGGGACGAGGCCTTCGCCGTGTCGCGGGCGGCCTCCTCGGTCTTCGGCCTCCTGAAGCGGACGGAGGAGGCGGGTTCGCGCGAGATCCTCACCGTCGAGGCGCAGGAGGAATTCGTTGCCCCGACGACGGTCTTCACCCCCGAAAAGATCGGCTGAATGCGCCCATGACGTCCCCCTCCCCTTCCCCCTCGCGCCGCTTCCATACGCTCGACGTCTTCACCCACGAGGCGCTCGCGGGCAATCCGCTGGCGGTGGTGCTGGACGCGAGCGGCCTCGACACGGCGGCGATGCAGAAGATCGCCGGCGAGTTCAACCTGTCGGAGACGGTCTTCGTGCTGCCCGGCTCGGACAGCCACCGGGCCGACATCCGCATCTTCACACCGGGCGCGGAACTGCCCTTCGCCGGCCATCCCACGGTGGGGACGGCGGTGCTGCTCGCCGCCCTCGACGGGCTGGCGCCCGGCGGCGAGACGGCCTTCGTCCTCGGCGAGAAGGCCGGGCCGGTCCCCTGCCGCGTCACGCGCGATGCCGCGGGCCGCTACGAGGCGCAGTTCGAGGCCCCGCGCATGCCGGCCGAACTCGGCCCGGCGCCCGATCCGGCCCAGCTCGCCGGCGTCCTCGGCCTCGAGCTGCGCGACATCGGCTTCGATCGCCACCGGCCGAGCCGCTTCGGCGCGCCCGTCTCCTTCTGCTACGTGCCGGTGAAGACGCGAGAGGCCATGGCCCGCATCCGGGTCGACACGCGCTGGTTCGCCGAGACCTTCGCCGCCATCGCCGACGACCATCCCGCGATCTTCGCCTACAGCCGCGAGACGGTGGACCCTGAGGCTGGGTTCCACGCGCGCATGTTCGCACCCGGCCTCGGCATCGCCGAGGACCCGGCGACGGGATCGGCGGCGGCGGCCTTCGCCGGCGTGCTGGCGGCGCGGGAAGGGTTCGCCGACGGCAGCCATGCCGTCGTCATCGAACAGGGATACGAGATGGGCCGGCCGAGCCGCATCCGCCTCGGACTGACCCTTGCCGCTGGCCGCGTCAGCGCGGTGACAATCGGTGGCGGGGCCGTCATCCTCACGGAGGGGCGGATGTTCCTCTGAGGCGGGCCACGAAAAAACCCGCCGGCGGGGCGCCGGCGGGTTTCCACGCGTCGGAGCGCGTGGCTCAGCGACGATAGCGGCAGATGCGCTCGCCGTAGCGGTTCACCCAGCAGCGGCGGCGGGGCGTGGTCTCGGCGCCGATGATGGCACCGGCAACACCGCCGACCGCGGCGCCCGCGAGGGCACCACCACCC
>JAEZGJ010000016.1 GCA_023416965.1 Pseudomonadota bacterium
CGCCGCGGGCGGGGGGGGGCGCCCCCCGGGTCGATGGCCGGATCAGGCCGAGATCTCGTTGGAGAACTTCGGGTTGAGGAACTTGGCGAAGTCCGGCAGGGCGCGGATCTGGCGGAGCGAGAGCATCTGCTCGGCATAGGTCTTGGCCTGCTTCTGGACGGTCTCGTCGAGCTTCCAGACATATTCGATGTTGTTGGCGCCGAGCGCCTGCTCCACCGCGGCGCGGTTGGCGCCGAGCCGCTGCACCGTCGTGTCGGCGACGACCTGCTTGTTGGCGTTCATGAACTCGACCGCCTGGCGGTGGATCTTCAGCATGGTGGTGATGAGCTCCGGCTTCGTCGCCACCGTCTCCTCGTGGGTGCCGAAGATCATGTTCAGGCCGCCCATGGCCGTGCCGTAGGGATATTCCACCAGCTGGCCGACACCGGAGGTGATCGACAGGGCCGGGCCCGGCTCGGCGCCGACATAGGCGTCGATGTCGCCGCGCGACAGCATGGCGTGCATTTCGCCGAAGGGCACGCGCACCGGCGTGACGTCGCGGATGGAGAGGCCCTCCATGCGCAGGCGCTCCATGATGAAGACCTCCTGGGTCGAGCCCGGCCAGATGCCGACGCGCTTGCCCTTCAGGTCCTTGACCGTCTTCACGTCGGAGCCTGCCTTGGAGATGACGCCCATGCCCTTGTTGGAGAGGGCGCCCACCACGACGACCGGTTCGCCGGCCGCGGCGCCGAGGATCGCCGCGGCGATGCCGAACGTGCCGAAATCGACCGACTTGGTGACGACGGCGTTCTTGCCGTCGGTCGGGCTGTCGAAGGTGATGATCTCGATCTTGGTGCCGGCCGGCGCGAAGCGCTCGTAGAAGTGCGGCGGCATGGAGTGGATGAGGCGCAGCGCGCCCATCTTGATCACGCGCTCCTGGGCGCGAAGCACGGAGGGGGCCGAGAGCGTGCCGGCGGCGAGGCCGGCGCCGATGAGGAAGTGACGGCGAACAATCATCTGAGTGGCTCCAGTGGAAGGGATTGCGGGTTCATCCCGTCTGCTTGTGCGGCCCCGTCGCCGACGCGGCGGGGAATGAGGAGGTCATGCGTCTCATGCCGCCTGGCCGGACAGCGCCGCGATATAGGCGCGCCATCCGCCATGGGCGGTGATGTCCTCGGCACCGGCCAGGCCCTCGGGCTCCACGAGAAAGCCCTTCGGCGTGGTTCCGTCGGCGAGCTTCAGCGTGCCGATGCCGAGCGGGGAGGGAATGCCGTCGACGAAGGTGCCGAAGCCTGCGGGCGGCAGGGCCCAGACTTCGCAGGCGATGGCGGCACCCGTTCCCGGGGCGACCCGGATCAGGCCCGGCCGCTTCGGCGGACCGCCGGCGAGGGCATAGAGCCGGTAGTCAGGCAGGGTCTGCACGACCCGCCGGAACGTGGCGCCGCGGCTGGTCAGTTCGCCGTTGAGCGGCATGCCGGACAGGTGCGCCCCCACGACGACGATCTCGATCAGGTCCTGCAAGGCGGCCTCCCCCGGGCTCTTGTTGTTGGTGGTCATCGTCATCCCCCGCCTCAAGCCGCTCGCGATGCCGCGGCGCGGCGTCGGTCGCCGGCTGCGGCGACGAAGGCGGCGCCGAGCCGCGCCAGGGCGGCATCGCTCCCTCTCGGGCCGATCAGCGTGATGCCGGCCGGCAGGCCGTCGGGGCGGAAGGGTCCGGGCACCGAAAGGGCCGCGAGGTCGAGCAGGTTGACGAAATTGGTATAGGTGCCGAGCCGGCTGTTGGGCCCGATCGGATCGGCCTCGAGGTCGGCGAGCGTCGGGAAGATCGGCGCCGTCGGCACCACCAGGGCCTCGACCTTCTCCCAGACGCCTGCGGTCGCCCGCTTCAGCGCGGCCAGCCGGTAGAGCCCCTCGAAGGCGTCGGTGGCGGAGAAGCTGTCGGCGGCGCCGACGATGGCCCGCGTCACCGGATGGACGTCGGCGGCGTTGGTGGCGAGGAAGGCCCGCATCGCCGCATGGCGCTCGGCAACCCACGGTCCCTCGTAGAGGAGCTTCGCCACGGCGAAGAATGCGGTGAGGTCGACCTCGGTCGTCTCGCCGGCGAGGGACGTGGCGACGCCGAGGGCCGCCTCGTAGGCTTCTGCCATGGCGCCGTCGCCGAAGAACAGCCGGTCCGCCGGCCGCGGCACGCCGAGGCGGCTGATCGCCGCCGCATCGGCGGGGAGAAGGTCCGGCGCCGGTCGCGAATAGGTGTCCTCGGCATCATAGCCGCGCATGACGCGGAAGGCCGCGAAGGCGTCGTCCACCGTGCGGGCGAAGACCGAGACGCAGTCGAGCGTCCGGCAGGCCGGCAGGACCCCGCGGGTGGAGAGGGCGCCGAGCGAGGGTTTCAGCCCCACGAGGTCGTTGAGACCGGCGGGCACGCGGCCCGAGCCGGCGGTGTCGGTGCCGAGCGCGATCGGCACGATGCCCTGCGCCACGGCAATGGCCGAGCCCGAGGAGGAGCCGCCCGGCACCCGCGCCGGATCGAAGGCATTTTGCGGCACCGGATAGGGCGAGCGGACGCCGACGAGGCCGGTGGCGAACTGGTCGAGATTGGTCTTGCCTATGATGAGCGCGCCGGCCGCCACCAGCTTCTCCACCACGGTCGCCGAGCGGTCCGGGACGAAGGCGAAGGCCGGGCAGGCGGCGGTGGTCGGCAGGCCGGCGACGTCGATATTGTCCTTCACCGCGACCGGAACGCCCCAGAGCGGATAGGCGGCGGGGTCGAAGGGCGGCAGCGCCGCGGCCTCGGCGAGAACGTCCGCCTCCGGCCGCAGGTGGATGAAGATGCCGGGATCGTCCACCGCCGCGATGCGCCGGTAGGTCGCCGCCACGGTGGCCGCCGCGGTCGTCCCGCCGGCATAGGCGGCGTGGAGGTCGGCAATGGTGGGTGCGCTGTCGCTGTGCATGGGTCCTGCTCGTCGGCAGAACCCGTCGCAATGCCCATGCCAAGCGCCGCGACTGCCCGATCCGGCGCCGCCTGGTCCCTGTTCGCCGTGTCAGCCGGCGGCATAAGATATTGAGAAGACGGGCCGAACGGACTGGATCAGCGGCCGCCGCAAGCCGAGACTCTGTCCCGACTTATTGTATGCAATTAGCTGATGGCGACTGAAATTTGCACAAAAATTCAGCAAATGCCTGTCAGGAGGTCTCAGAAGATGCTCTCGACAGGTCGTCCCACGCGCGGGCCGAGAGCCCGATATGCTCCCGCATGGCGGCCGCCGCCCGGGCGCTGTCGGCCCGCAGGATCGCCTGGACGACGAGGCTGTGCTCGTGGTGCGAGCGCGCCAGCCGGTCGCGGCCCTCGAACTGCGCGCGCCGGAACGGGGCGAGCCGGCGCCGTGTCGCCGAGGCGAGCTCCGCGAGATAGGAATTGTGCGAGCCGCGATAGATGCCGACGTGGAAGGCGATGTTCGCCGCGCTGTAGGCGTCGAGGTCGCCGGCGCGCACCAGCCCCGCCATGGACTGGTGCAGCTCCTCGAGGGCGCTGCGCTCGGCGCGGTTCATCTGGGCGGCGCAGAGGCCGGCGCTCAGGGCCTCCAGCTCTCCCATCACCGCGAACATGTCGCGCAGCTGCGCGTGGTCGGGCTTGGCCACCACCGCGCCGCGATGCGGCCGGATCTCGACGAGGCCCGAGGCCGAGAGCTGGCGCAGCGCCTCGCGCACGGGGGTACGCGACACCGCATATTCGGCGGCGATCTGCACCTCGTCCAGGGCGGCACCGGGCTTCAGCCGGCCGGTGACGATGGCCTCGGCGAGCCGCGTCTGCAGTTCCTCGGTGCGGGTGCCGCGCACTGCCGCGGGGCCGGCGCCCGCTCCGCCTTGCGATGTCGTCGCGGTCATGGGCGCCGTCAGGGAACGATGGTGGGAAGGGCGATCCGCAGCGGCCCGACCTGCAGCCGCCCGTCCTGCGCCCGCAGGGTGAAGATGCGGCCGGGCTTGCCCTCCACATCGGTCGGGCGACTCGCCATGGTCATGGCGCCCGCCGCCAGCGGCCCAAGCGTGGCGCCGAGCCCCGTCGCCTGCAAGGCCGCCTCCACATTGGCGATGCGGAGCTCGATCTCGCCGTCCGGCTTGCCGTCCGGGGTCAGCCGCAGCGAGCCCTTGGCGACCGCTACGGCCGGACCCTGGACGAGGCGCAGCAGCACGAGGTCGACCGCCCCGCCCGCCGCCATCCACTGCCGCACCGGCAGCACCTGCGGCCGGCTCGCCGTGCGCAGCAGCTTGCGGGCGATGAACTGGATCTCGGCGTCGACCGGCGCCATGGGCCTTGCGGCGAAGGTCGCCTGTCTCAGGCTCGCAACCACGTCGACGCTGACCGGATCACTGCGGTTCGGGCGGGTGTGCAGCTCGCCCCGCGCCGCCTTCACCAGCACCACGCCGTCGCGCACCACCTCCAGCCCGTCGATCACCGCGTTGGAACTGTCGTAGCCGCCGATCTGCAGCTGCGCCGAGGCCTGGGCGAGGCGCCAGGTGGCGGTGGTCACCGAGGGATCGCCCTCTGTCACCACGGTCATCGGCCCGGTCCATTCGGAGATGACGTGGCCGGGGCTCCAGATCTGCGAGACCACCTTCAGCGTCTCGAACCGGTAGGTCTGGTAGGGCTTCGCCTCGTCGCGCAGCTCCACCATCGGCTTGGAACAGGTGATCTCCATCCGGAAGGGATAGCCGCCGCGCGAGCGCTCGCCACACTGGATGACGCGGCCGTTGGCGGCCTCCGCCGCGAGCCAGCGCTGGATCGCATCCTCGGCGCGGTTCGCGCCCCAGGCCCAGACGCCGCTCCATCCGGCGATGGCGAGGCCGACGACGGCGAGGGGCAGGATGATGGTGCGTGGTCGCATGGGCTCCGTCCGGCGGGAATGCTTGCGCTGGCAGGGCTGGGTCTATAGCAGAACCCGCAGGACTCGTCCCTCACCCCGTCAAGACGCATCATGCAGGAATCCGGCGATCTTTGGGTCTTCGGCTACGGCTCGCTCATGTGGCGTCCGGGCTTCGACTATGTGGAGCGGCATCCGGCGCGGCTGACCGGCCTGCATCGTTCGCTTTGCGTCTATTCGCACGTTCACCGCGGCACGCCCGAGCAGCCCGGCCTCGTCCTCGGCCTCGACCGGGGCGGTACCTGCCGCGGAATGGCCTTCCGCGTTGCGGCCGCGCGGGCCGAGGAGACCATCGCCTATCTGCGCGAGCGCGAGCAGGCGACCTCCGTTTATCTCGAGGTCTATCGCAACATCACCCTGGAGCGCCCGGACCGGGCCCGCGTCAGGGCCCTGACCTATATCGTCGACCGCGGCCATATCCAGTATGCCGGCCGCCTGCCGCTCGACCGCCAGCTCCACATCGTCCGGAACGGCCACGGTCGCTCCGGCGCCAATCCCGATTATGTGATCAACACGGTCAAGGCCATCGAGGAGATGGGCTTCCGCGACCGCGACCTGCACTGGCTCGCGGGCAACCTCTAGCCGGTCAGGGCGTCTGTCCCCGCAGCAGTTTCGGCACCTCGCCGGTGATCCCGGCCGCCTGGCGGATGAAGAAGTTCTTGAGGCCCGGCATGCGGTCGACGAGGCCGAGGCCGAGATCGCGCACGAAGCGCAGCGGCTGCGAGCCATTGGAGAACAGCCGGTTGAGACCGTCCGTGGTGACGCCCATCACCGCCGTGTCGAAGCGCCGCCAGCGCTGGTAGCGGTCGAGCACGTCGCCCGCCCCATGGTCCATGCCGAGCCGGGCGGCGTCGGCGACGCATTCGGCCAGCGCCGCCACGTCGCGGAAGCCCATATTGATGCCCTGGCCGGCGATGGGGTGGATGACGTGGGCGGCGTCGCCGACCAGCGCCAGGCGGGGGCCGACGAAGTCACGCGCCACCTTCAGCCCCAGCGGATAGGCGGCAGGCCGGTCGAGAAGGCGGATCTCGCCGAGCTTGTGGCCGAAGCGCGTCTCCAGTTCGTCAAGGAAGAGCTCCGCCGGCAGCCGGCAGAGCCGCTCGGCGCGGCCGCTCTCCTCGGTCCAGACGATGGAGGAGCGCCGGCCGGTCAGCGGCAGGATGGCGAAGGGGCCGGCGGGCAGGAAATGCTCCTCGGCCCGGCCCTCGTGGTCGTGTTCGTGGCCGACCGTGCAGACGATGCCCGACTGGCCGTAATCCCAGCCGACGGTGCGGATGCCGGCGAGCTCGCGCAGGCGCGAGCGCCCGCCGTCGCAGGCGACCAGCAGCGGCGTGGAGAGGACGCGCCCGTCGGCGAGCGTCACGCGGGTCGCGGCCGGCCCGGCCTCGAAGTCTGCCACCGAGGTCGCCGCGAAGGTGACGCCGAGGGCCTTCGCGCGCTCCCACAGCGACCGCGTCACCACGGCATTGGGGGCCATGTGGGCGAAGGGTTCGCCGGGCGCGACCTCGCCCCCGAAGGTGAGGAAGACGGGCCGCACCACGTCGAGGGTGCGGCTGTCGGTCACCACCATGTCGAGAATGGGTTGCGCCTCGGGCGCTATGGCGTCCCACACGCCGGTCGCCTCGAACATGCGGCGCGCGGCTGCCGCGAAGGCGGAGGCGCGGCCCGCATCGACCGGCGGAGTCGCGATGGCGGGATCGGCGACGGTGACGGAGAAGGAGGGGCCGAGCGACGACTTCAGCGCAACGGCGAGGGACAGTCCCGCCAGGCCGCCACCGGCGATGAGGGCGGCGGTGCCTTCGGGATGATGCGGATCCTGGCTCATGGCCGGACCCTAGCGGATATCGCCGGGGGAGGAAATCACATCCGCGCCGCCGGCCCTTCGCCATGCGAAAGCCAGCCCCGCTCATGTCTCATGAACGGACTCCCCCGCGGCGGGCCGGTGCCCGCCCGGCGACGGCTCTTGTGCCTGGTCGGGGCGACCTCCGCCCCACCCGGTCGTGATCAGCCGCGGATCGCGAGATTGACCGCCTTCGGTCCCTTGCCCCGCTTGTCGGGCTCCAGCTCGAACTCGAGCTTCTGCCCCTCGGCCAGACTGGCAAGCCCCGAGCGCTGGACGGCTGAAATATGGACGAAGATGTCCTTGCCCCCATCGTCCGGCTTGATGAAGCCGTAGCCTTTCTCTGTGTTGAAGAACTTGACGGTCCCCGTCATCGACATGCCGGTCAGCCTTTCCGAATGCACTGCCGGTTCCGCACGATTGCGAACCTGCTAGAGCTCCGGACCAGGAAATATCCGCGATGCTCCGGCACCATGGTGGAACCGGATCGCCGCCAGATCCTTGCCGCCCGGACCTGAGAGCCGGAAAGAAGCGTAACTCGGATTTTTCGGACTGCACAGCCCCCTTTTTGCTGAATCAGCACGCATTTCCCTGCGTCAGGCGGGCGGAACTATAGGGACGCAAAGAAGATGTGGCGCATGGGACAGGTGATATACGCCACGTTGTAACATTTTCGTCGGTTGTGCAGATCGCGAGCCGTTCGCCGCTGGGCGTCCTCAGACAGATTGTCTCCCCCACCACCCAACTTTTGCCGGCTGCACGACAGGTGCAGGGGGGCAGCGTGACAGGAGGGCCTGGCGTGAAGGGCTGGCGCTGCGCGATTCCCGGGATGATGCCTGCGGGCGGGTCCGGCCCGAGCGGCTGCGCCGCCGTCCCGGAGGCGGCCACGAGGACGGCAATGAGAACCATGACCGCGGGGCGCATGGGGGGTAGACTATCAGCCCCGTCGCCGCCGTCCACTGCGGCGAGAGCGCTCTCAGCCGCGGCCGGCGGTGATCATGTAGTTCACCGACAGGTCGTCCGTTTCCACCCAGCGGTCGCGCAGAAGGTCGTAGCGCACGCCCTTGCGGTCGGTGACGGAAAGGCCGTTCTCGGCCATGGCCCTCGCCAGATCCTCCGGTGTGACAAACTTGTCCCATTCATGCGTCCCGCGCGGCAGCCAGCGCAGCACGTATTCGGCGCCGACGATGGCGAGCGCGTAACTCTTCATGGTGCGGTTGATTGTCGCCATGACCAGGAGGCCGCCGGGCTTGACCAGTGTGGCGCAGGCCTTCACGAACAGGCCGACATCGGCGACATGCTCGACCACCTCCATGGCGAGCACGATGTCGAACCGTTCGCCGGCCGCCGCGCGCTCCTCCGCCGTCGTGCAGCGATAGTCGATGGAAAGCCCCGAGAGCTTGGCGTGCAGCCGCGCGGTCTCGACATTGGTGCGGGCGGGGTCGATGCCGGTAACCGTCGCCCCCATCCGCGCCAGCGGCTCGCACAGGAGTCCGCCGCCGCAGCCGATGTCGAGCACCGTCAGGCCGGCGAGGGCGTCCAGGGCGTTGCGGTCACGGCCGAAGCGGTCGCAGGCCATCTCGCGGATATGGGCGAGCCGCACCGGGTTGAACTTGTGCAGCACGCCCATCTTGCCGGCCGGGTTCCACCATTCGGCGGCGAGGCGGGAGAACTTGTCGACCTCGCCGGGGTCGAGCGTACTGGGCGTGGGCGTCTCGGTCGGGCGCATGGGCTTCCGATCCTCGGCATTCGTCGGGCGGGTGGTCTCACGCGTTGCCTTACATCCGATCGATGGTTATGGATACGCGCCTTTTTGACCCAAGGGGCGCCGCCGGCGCCGGATCGCTTTTGAAACCATGCCTCGTCTCGTGATGAAGTTCGGCGGCACGTCCGTCGCCAATGTCGACCGCATCAAGAACGTCGCGCGGCACGTCAAACGCGAGGTGGAGGCCGGCTACCAGGTCGCCGTCGTGGTCTCGGCCATGTCCGGCAAGACCAACGAGCTCGTCGCCTGGTGCAAGGAGGCTGCCCCCCTCTACGACCTCGCCGAATACGACACCGTGGTCGCCGCCGGCGAACAGGTGACCTCCGGCCTCCTCGCCATCGTCCTCACCGCCATGGGCATCAAGGCCCGTTCCTGGCAGGGCTGGCAGGTGCCGATCATCACCGACGAATCCCATTCCGTGGCCCGCATCGCCGACATCCCCCCGGCCCATCTCGACGCCGCCTTCGCGGCCGGCGAGGTGGCGGTGATCTCCGGCTTCCAGGGCGTCACCCGCGACAGCGGTCGCATCGCCACCCTCGGCCGCGGCGGCTCCGACACCTCGGCCGTCGCCGTCGCCGCGGCGATCCGCGCGGAGCGCTGCGACATCTATACCGACGTGGACGGCGTCTATACGACCGACCCGCGCATCGTCCCGAAGGCCCGCCGCCTCGACAAGGTCGGCTTCGAGGAGATGCTGGAAATGGCCTCGCTGGGATCGAAGGTCCTGCAGGTCCGATCCGTCGAGCTTTCAATGATCCATGGCGTGCGCACCTATGTCCGATCCTCCTTCGACGATCCGGACAATCCGCAGAGCGGCACGCTCATCTGCGACGAGGAGGAAATCGTGGAAAAGCAGGTCGTGACCGGCATCGCCTTCTCGAAGGACGAGGCCCAGGTGAGCGTGCGCGCCGTCGCCGACAAGCCGGGCGTCGCCGCCGCGATCTTCGGCCCCCTCGCCGAGGCCAACATCAACGTCGACATGATCGTCCAGAACGTCTCCTCGGACGGCGCCACCACCGACATCACCTTCACGTGTCCGGGCGCCGACCTGGAGCGGGCGCGCCACGTGCTGATGGATGCGCGCGAGGCCGTCGGCTTCAAGGCGATCGAGACCGCCTCCGACGTGGTCAAGGTGTCCTGCATCGGGGTGGGCATGCGCTCCCATGCCGGCGTCGCCGCCAAGGCCTTCAAGGCGCTGGCCGACAAGGGCATCAACATCCGCGCCATCACCACCTCGGAGATCAAGTTCTCCGTGCTGATCGACGCCGCCTATACCGAGCTCGCGGCCCGCACCCTCCACACCCTCTACGGGCTGGACAAGGCCGCGTGACCGCCGCGGCGGGGGCGCCCCGCCCGGCCTCCCGTCATTTCTGCGCGCGGCCCGCAGGTTGCCTGCGGCCGGCTTTGCAAACCGCCACCACCACCTTAATGGTGGATTCCGCGGCGGAGGCTCGCCGCGTCTTATGCTGAGGAACGGGCTGACGCCCAGATCGTGACGATGCCGATGCGCCCCGCATTCGGCGGTCCGCGCCTCCTGCTCCGCCGCCTCCGCGAGGTGATGGCGGAACAGATCTCGGCGCAGGAACGCCTCGACAAGATCGTGGTGCTGATCGCGGCCAACATGGTGGCCGAGGTCTGCTCGGTCTATGTCCTGCGCGTCGACGGCACGCTCGAACTCTACGCGACCCAGGGCCTCAACCGCGAGGCGGTCCACCACACGGTCATGCGCGCCGGCGAGGGCCTCGTCGGCATGGTGGCCCAGACCGCCGAGTCGCTGAACCTCTCGGACGCCCAGGAGCACCCGTCCTTCTCCTTCAAGCCGGAGACGGGCGAGGAGATCTTCCACTCCTTCCTCGGCGTGCCGATCCTGCGCGGCGGCAACACGCTCGGCGTCCTGGTCGTCCAGAACCGCGCGCACCGCAAATACGAGGAAGACGAGGTCGAGGCGCTCCAGACCACCTCGATGGTTCTGGCGGAGATGATCGCCTCGGGCGAGCTCTCGGCGCTTGCCCCGCCCGGCCAGGAGCCCGCGGCACGCCGTCCCCTGCACCTGCCTGGCGAAGGCCTCGCCGAGGGCGTCGGCCTCGGCCACGTGGTGCTGCACGAGCCGCGCATCCAGGTCACCAAGCTCATCGCCGACGATCCGACCCGCGAACTCGTCCGCATCGAGGCGGCGATCGAGTCCCTGCGCGCCGAGATCGACCACATGCTGGATGCCGAGGACGTCGCCCGCGGCGGCGAGCACAAGGACATCCTCGAGGCCTACCGCATGTTCGCCCACGACCGGGGCTTCGTGCGCCGCCTGAAGGAGGCGATCGGCACCGGCATCACGGCGGAGGCGGCGGTGGAGCGCGTCCAATCGGACAACCGCGCCCGCATGATGCGCCAGACCGATCCCTATCTGCGCGAGCGCATGCACGACCTCGACGACCTCGCCAACCGCCTGATGCGCCAGCTCACCGGCGCCAAGGGCGAGGTCCGCATGGACCTGCCGGACAACGCCATCGTCGTGGCGCGGCACATGGGCCCGGCGGCCCTTCTCGACTACGACCGCTCGCGCCTGCGCGGCCTCGTCCTGGAGGAGGCGGGCGCCACCAGCCACGTCGCCATCGTCGCCCGGGCGCTGGGCATCCCGACCGTCGGCCAGGCGGCCAACGTCACCAGCCTCGCCGATCCGGGCGACGCCATCATCATCGACGGCGCCACCGGCGAGGTGCACCTGCGCCCGACCAGCGACGTGGAGAGCGCCTATGCCGAGAAGGTGCGCTTCCGCGCCCGCCGCCAGGCCCAGTATGCCGCCATCCGCCATCTGCCGGCGGTGACCCGCGACGGCGTCGAGATCAAGCTCAACCTCAATGCCGGCCTGATGGTCGACCTGCCCTTCCTCGAGGAGACCGGCGCCTCCGGCATCGGCCTGTTCCGCACCGAGTTGCAGTTCATGGTGGCCAACGCCCTGCCGCGCACTGCCGAACAGCTCGACCTCTACCGCAAGGTGCTCGACGCGGCGGGCGAACGGCCCGTCACCTTCCGCACCCTCGACATCGGCGGCGACAAGGTCCTGCCCTACATGGACGTGATCCAGGAGGAGAACCCGGCCATGGGCTGGCGGGCGATCCGCCTCGGCCTTGACCGGCCCGGCCTGCTGCGCAGCCAGGTGCGCGCCATGCTGCGCGCCGGCGCCGGCCGCGAGGTCCGCATCATGTTCCCGATGGTGGCGGCGGTGGAGGAGTTCGACGCCGCTAAGGCCATCGTCGAGCGCGAGCTGACCCATCTGCGCCGCCACGACCACCGCATGCCCGACCGCGTGCAGATCGGCGTCATGGTCGAGGTGCCGGCCCTGCTGTTCCAGCTCGACGAGCTGCTGCCCCGCGTCGATTTCCTCTCGGTCGGCTCCAACGACCTCGTCCAGTTCATGTTCGCGGTCGACCGCGGCAACAGCCGCGTCGCCAACCGCTTCGACGTGCTCTCGCCGCCGATCCTGCGGGCGCTGCGGCTGCTCGCGCGCAAGGGCCGGGAGCACGGCAAGCTCGTCACCCTCTGCGGCGAACTCGCCTCGCGGCCGCTCGAGGCCATGGTGCTGGCCGGGCTCGGCTATCGCTCGCTGTCCCTGTCGCCCGCCGCCATGGGGCCGGTGAAGTCCATGCTGCTCGAACTCGACCTGGCGCGGCTCGCCGCCCTGCTCGACGACCTGATCGACCAGCCGCGCCCGGGAGCCTCGATCCGCCAGCGTCTGCGCGACTTCGCCGAAGCCGAGGGCGTGACCCTCTGATGCTGCCGCTCGCCAAGCTCCAGGCGCTGATCGTCCGGCGCGATCTCGTCGAGGCCGAGCTCTCCGCCGGCGTCGAGGGCGAGCGCTACGTGGCGCTGTCGCGGGAGTTCTCCGAGCTGACGCCCGTCGTCGACGCGATCAACGCCTACCGGACGGCGCAGGCCGAGCTCGCCGACGTCGAGCAGCTCCTCGCCGACCCCGCCACCGACCGCGAGATGGCCGATCTCGCTCACGAGGAGAAACCGGCGCTGGAGGAGAAGCTCGCTACGCTCGAACACCAGCTCCGCCTCGCCCTCCTGCCGAAGGACGCGGCCGACGCCAAGAACGCGATCCTCGAAATTCGCGCGGGAACCGGGGGCGACGAGGCCTCGCTCTTCGCCGGCGACCTCTTCCGCATGTACGAGCGCTATGCCGCGCTTCAGGGCTGGACCGTGGAGCTGATCTCGGCGAGCGAGGGCACCGTCGGCGGCTTCAAGGAGATCGTCGCAGAGATCCGCGGCGCCGGCGCCTATGCGAAACTGAAATTCGAGAGCGGCGTCCACCGGGTGCAGCGCGTGCCGGCAACCGAGTCCGGCGGCCGCATCCACACCTCGGCGGCGACCGTTGCCGTCCTTCCCGAGGCCGAGGAGGTCGACGTCGCCATCGCCGAGGACGACCTCAGGATCGACGTCATGCGCGCCCAGGGCGCCGGCGGCCAGCACGTCAACAAGACGGAGTCGGCGGTCCGCATCACCCATATCCCCACGAACACGGTGGTTCTCGTCCAGGACGAGCGCTCCCAGCACAAGAACAAGGCGCGGGCCATGGCCATCCTGCGCTCGCGCATCTTCGACGAGGAGCGCCGCCGCCTCGCCGCCACCCGCGCCGAGGACCGCAAGCTGCAGGTCGGCTCCGGCGACCGGTCCGAGCGCATCCGCACCTACAATTTCCCGCAGGGGCGCGTCACAGACCACCGCATCGAGCTGACGCTCTACAAGCTGCCGGAGATCATGGCCGGCACGGCGCTGGGCGAGATCATCGACGCCCTCATCGCCGATCACCAGGCGAGCCTCCTGGCGCTGGACAGCGCGGCGTGATCCCCGCCGGCACGACCCTCGCCGCGGCGCGACGCCTCATCGCCGGCGAACTCGCGGCGGCGG